>DATBYJ010000159.1:0-28037 GCA_036513795.1 Solirubrobacteraceae bacterium
CCGATCCGGGCGAATGAGTAACCCGCCACATACAACGCAAACAGCCCAGGAGGGCGTATTTTTCGGTGGTGGCCGAGCCACACGAGCGCGCTTGCAAGCAGCAAGTTCCAGATCAGCTCATACAAGAACGTCGGTTGGAAGGTCGCGTACTGCGTGTAACCGGCGGGGCGGTGGTCGGCGGAGATTTCAAGTGCCCAGGGGAGGGTGCTCGGCCCGCCAAAGAGCTCCTGGTTGAAGTAATTGCCCACCCGCCCGATCGCCTGCGCCACGAGCAGCGCTGGGGCGGCGGCGTCCATGAATTGCGCGACGTTGACGCCGGCTCGGCGCAGCCGCCAGATTCCCACAAGCGCCCCGAGCGCGATTCCGCCCCAGATACCGAGACCGCCGTCCCAGACTGCGAATGGCCCCCACCAGTGCGGCGGCACTTCGCTCCAGCTGGTGGCGATGAAGTACAGCCGCCCGCCGACCACGCCGGCGGGAAAGCCCCACAGCGCCACGTCGTACACGAGTTCGCGCTCACCGCCTTGCGCCTCCCAGCGACGCATCGTGATCCTGACCGCGGCGATCACGGCAAAAACGTAGGCGAGACCATAGAAGTGGACGAACAGCGGCCCCAGATAGAAGCCGTTGCTCGACGGGCTGGGCAGGAACGCCATGGACAAGTCGGTCATTCTCGTTGGTTTTGCCCCGTCAGCGGGTTGGGGCGCATGCGTGCGCGCTCAGCGCAGGCTCCTACAGCGACGCACGCGTGTCCGCCATGGCAGCAGCACTTGTGTATGTGCGGTGAGCTCCGGCTCGTGCTCCCACAGCAGATCGAGCTTCGCCAAGACGGTGTTTCGTTGACTCTCGGACATGATCGCAAGGCTGCTGCGAGAGCTCGCCAGGTCGCGCAGGCTCGCCCGGTCGATCTCTTGCGCATGTGCGAACTCGTGCTGCTCGACTTCTGTAAAGCGCTCGTTCAGCTCCTTGACGGCTGGCCAATGGCCGCGCCGTTCGATTGCCGGCGGACCGAGGATCTCGCGTACAGCCGCGACCCACGGCGTGTCGGTATCGAAGGAGTTGCCGAGCAGGCCGAGCACGCCAGGTCTGCGCAGAACCCGTGCGATCTCTGCCAGGGCGACGGTCTGGTCAAACCAGTGAAATGCTGCTCCTACGGCAACGGCGTCCACGCTCGCGTTGGCAAGTGGCAACTGCTCGGCAGTCCCTTCGAGCGCGTGTACCCGCGGCAGGCGGGAGGTGAGGATCGCCCGCATCTCATCGAGCGGCTCCACCGCGATCACATGATGTCCCGCATCGAGTAGCGCGCCCGACAGCTTGCCGGTGCCTGCGCCAAGGTCGAGCACCTCGAGCGGCTCGCTACCAAGCAGCCACTGGATCGCCTCGCGGGGATATCCCGGGCGCCCACGCTCGTACTCATCGGCTACGCGGGCAAAGGAGCTCGCCCTTTCGGCCCGACTCGGCTGCGACACGTTTGGATCTTCGCTTGAGCTCATTCTGAACGAGCTGATCTTGCCAGCACATGCGCATCGGGCGCGCCGGTTTGGCTCGCGTGGGGCGCCGCTACACTCAAACCGATGCCTGCGTCAGATGACGATCTGTTTGGTGGCGAGCACGTCCGTGTCTACCGTGAGACCGATGGCGAGCGCGGCTACAACTGGCGCGGAACAACAATCCTGTTGCTCAGCACGGAGGGCCGCACTTCGGGGGAGATCAGAACCACTCCGCTGATCCACCGCACGGATGGCGAGCGCTGGGTAGTCGTGGCCTCCAAGGGCGGCGCGCCTGCCAACCCCAGCTGGTACGAGAACATGCTGGCGAATCCCAACGCAATGATCCAGGTTCTGGGTGATGAGATCCCGGTGCGGGCTAGTACTGCGGAGGGCGAGGAGCGCGCACGCCTATGGTCGTTGATGTGCGAGGTGTGGCCGGCATATGAGGACTATCAGGCCAACACTGACCGGGAGATCCCGGTCGTCGTTCTCACCCGGCGCTAGCACGGGTACACGCCGCCACTGCGGGATTGCTCGGCGGATCTACTCGCCCGCGTTGATAGCGCGCGCCGTAGCTGGCAGCAATTCGTAACGAGTAACACAATCACGATGCGGCAGCCTCGCAGGGTTAGTAGCGGTTGACACAAATGCCCGGCGATGCTCGTAACTTGTGACACAATTTCCCGGCTAAGTGAAGCTCTGGTCACTCCGGGCTGAACAGGGCTCACCTACCGAGATCGACCAGGGCTCACACTTCCGGGTATCTCAGTAGTAAGCTCTGACGCCCATTGCTCGATGAGTCTCCCAAGGAGGTTGACAGTGAGTAACAATAGTGACAAACGTAGCTTTCCCGCTGGGGCCTCTGAGACATCGCCGCTGCTGGTTGGTCTGTTCGGAATCTCCATTCCTGTTTCACTTGTGGCTGCGGCAGCTGTGACGGGCAGCGTGGTGGTTTTGGTGCTCGCTGTGTTGGGAATGTTGGGGGTTGGCGCCGCGACGTTGACCTTCATATTGATGCTCGCCAGCGATGGCGAGGGTGAGGTCAGCGAGGCCCACGCCGAGTAACGCGAGTGTGTTTCAGCGCGCTGCTAGTCGCGCCATGCCCACAGGACGCCGTTGTACGTCCCGACCTCGACATCCTCGAGATGGGCGTACCCAGCGGTTTGCACGAGCCTATTGGCAGCCGCATGCGCATCAGACTCGGGACAGCCGAGTGCGTGCCACTCGAGTACCAGCACCTTGGCTTTGAGACTTGACAGGCGAGGATCTGTGAGGATCGACCACTCACCGCCCTCAATGTCCATCTTCAACAAGTCGACAGTGTGGTCCTCATCGAAGAAGTCGACGGTACGGACTGTGATCTTGTGTCCGTGACCATCGGCGCCCGTTTGATCGATCCCGGATGAGCCATTCTGGTTGTGCCCGTCATTGGCTGCATCGGGTGCCAGGTGAGACTCAGCGAAGAGGTCAGCGACGAACGTCATTTGGCCTGGTTGGTTTGCCACGGCGGCGTCGCTGACAAGCCATCGTCCATCGAGCGCGTTAGCCGCGGCCACGCGGGTGAGGACGCGTAGATTTGCGGGATCGGGCTCGAAGCTGTGGATGGACGCTCCGGGCCAGCGGCTCAGAACGTATGCACCAAACAGCCCGACATTGCCGCCGAGGTCCATGACCTTGCGAGGCGGATTGGCGTCGAGTGTGCTGGCGAGCGCGGGCGGAGGCTCGTATGCGTACTGTCCACCGGTGCCACCAAAAATCTCATTGAGAATCGCCACATCGGCAGTAGCCGACGGTGGCTGGCGGGCGGCGAGCACACCATCGTGGCGGATGACAACGCTCACACCCGAGCTGCGGAGCTTGTAGGTGGCAGTGCTGGCGGGGCCGAGCTGGTGTGCAGCAAAACGCAGGCGCTCTTTGACGAGCAGCGCGCCCCGTGTGGTTTGAACGAGATGCTGGCCTGCGGGCGACTTGACTACGCGGCGCAAGACGTCGAAGCGGTTAATCGCATTCCTCAGCGCGTCGGTAAGTGCGGCACGGGCCCGCACGGAAGATGGCTCGCTCTGAGTCACTTCCTCGACTCTATCGATTTCAGGTCGCGGATCTCGCGGAGCTGGGAGCGCTCTGATCAGCTTGCCGAGACGGCGTGCATGGTCGTCGCGCCGCCGTACAGGCTCACCTTCAGCTTCGCCGCCACCGCTCGATGGGCGTCGCCCGCCAGGTGCGAGCGCCCAGCCGCGGTGAGGTGCATGACGACGCTCGACCCCGCCCCGGCCTGCAGCGAGAAGCTCCCCGTGGCCAGCACGAGCGTCGTCACATGGTGATGGCTGACGACACGCAAGAGCAGCTGCAAAGTCCCCTTGCACTGACCCCCGGAGCACTTCACTCGGACGGTGGTCCGACGGTGAGAGGTGATGACGCGCGACGCGGCGGTGACGAGGGGGACAACGGTGATGCTGGGGAGGACGCCGCCGACGGGAGATGGTGGCGTCACAGGTGTCGTTGCGGGTGGCGTCACAGGCGTCGTTGCAGGCGGAGGCACGGGAATCGGGATGCCGGCCGTCTTCACCCACAGCCATCCCATGAGGTTGGTCGCAGTCACCTTGCACTGGAGCTGGTGACCAGCATCGGCAGTCTGCACGGTATAGGTGGCGGACGTAGCTCCCGCGACCGCTTCGCCTTCCCGCAACCATTCGACGGAGAGGGTCGGTGCCGGCACGCCGCTGTAGGAGCCCTCTTCGCAGGTGAGGGTCCCTCCGACTGTGGCGTTGCCCGTGATCCGTGGTGCCACGATCCGTTTCGGCAGCGCCGGCAGCACCGCGTCCACATTAAGCGCGTTGCCTTCGGGAGCCGTCACGTTCACCGGCGTCGCGTCGGATTCGGAGAAGGCCTGATTGTAATACTCAGCGGGGCCTTCTGTGAGGAAGACGACGGTATAGGCGCCGGTCGGCAGCCCGCCAATCGTGTAGGCGCCCGAGGGAGCCGTGACCCCGCAGGAGGCGACTTCTCCGTTGCTCTGGCCGAACGCGCAGACCAGTGTGTCGCCTGATGGCGCGCCGGTTTCGCCGCTGGTCACCGTGCCCTCGATCTTGGCGCCGAGGGCCATCGCCGCGTTGATGCCTTCCTGCTTCTCTTCAGCTTCGACAGCGATCGGGTTAGCGGCTTCGTAGGAGGTCTTGTTGTCGTAGAACTGGGTGAGGTAGTTCAGCCCGCTGTCCGGCGTCGCGCGGAAGCCGACCTTGAAGGACCCGGTGGGCACGCCGGTGATTAGATACGCGCCGCCGGAATCAGTTTCCGCGCAGGCCATGGCTTCGCTGATCACGCCCAGGGCGCAGACTTCGATGCCGGCGAGCGGCGCGCCGCCCAGGGCTCTTGTGACGTTGCCTTCGACTTCGCCGCCCTTGCTCAACTCTGCGTCGATCCCGCTGCGGCGTTGACCCGATGCGATGTCGACCGGAATGCTTTCTTCGAACGTTTCCGCTTCGGGGTAGTACTGCGTGACGTAGTCGAGTGTCCCGTCGAACGGGGTCGAGAATTCGACAATGTATTCACCAGCGGTAAGCCCTGTGATCGAGTAATCGCCGCCGACAGTGCTGAGTGAGCACTCGAGGGCGCCGCCTTCTTCTCCTTCTTCTTCGAAGATGCCCGACGTGTAGGCGCAGACTTCAATGCCGGCGATCCCCGTGGCTGTGACCGCATCGCGGACCGTCCCTTCGATCGACGCGGTGCCGACGATGGCGGGCTTGGCTGCCGCGAGGTGGCTGAGTCGAGCTTCGTGGGTGTGCAGTGCGTGCCGTGTGAAGCCACCCCAGCGCAACGCCGAGCGGCCACCGTGGAGGTGGCTCGCCTGTGCTCCGCTCGCGAACGACACCAGCAGGGCCGTAGGAAGGATCACGAGCACGATCTCCAGTACGCGACGCACCTCTTTGACGCTCCCTGCTCGGAGCGGCCTTTTGCTCAGCACGGTTCCCCCTGCCTGTCCGTAGCTTGGGCCGCGCGCGACCCCCAACAACAGGCGCGCAAGATACCACATGTCTGAATGATTGCAACGCACCGCGTTCGGGCAATACAGAAGCCGCCAGATGCGGTCGAGGGGAGCGGCTGCTGGCGTAGGAGCCGTCCGAGTCCGTCGCGCCGTTAGTGTCGGCCTGGTAGTTCGTCGTGCAGATCAGCGACTCGCCGGCTGATCTCGTCGCGAATCGCGCGGACCTCGGCGATCGGTCGGCCCGCCGGGTCGGGCAGATCCCAGTCGACGTATTGCTTTCCGGGGAGGTAAGGGCAGGCGTCGCCGCAGCCCATCGTGACTACCACGTCGGCTTGTTCGGCGAGTTCGCGCGTGAGGAGTTGGGGCGTGCGCTCGGCGAGGTCGATGCCCAGCTCACGCATGACCTCCACGACCTCTGGGTGCACGCGCTCGGCGGGGGTCGTGCCGGCAGAGATCGCGGCGTGTTGATTGGCGGCGACGTGTTCGAACAGCGCTTGGCTCATCTGTGAGCGACCGGCGTTGTGCAGGCAGACGAATAGGACGGTTGTCATCTAGCTCGAGGCGGGTTGGCTTGTGGTTGTTGGATGCTCGGCGTGGGGGAGGAGCACGTCTGCCGCGTCCGCAGGTGTGACGCCGGGGTACAGCACCTTGATCGTGAGTACGGCGAGAGCGCCGCCGGCGAGTTGCGCGAGGATGAAGGTGGGGACGGAGGCGGGCGCGATCCCTGCGAAGGTGTTGGAGAAGATGCGCCCGATGCTGATGGCGGGGTTGGCAAAGCTTGCGGAGCTGGTGAAGAAGTAGGCCGCGCCGATATATGCGCCGACCGCTACGGGCGTCGTGTGGGAGCGCCGCGTACGGGCGAGGGAGAAGATCACAAGCACGAGGCCGGCGGTGGCGATCGTCTCGGAGAGCAGGTGCGCGGGTGAGGCGCGGTGGTGTGTGGAGATCGTCACGGCGCCGAGAGCGAACATGCCGTTGGCGGTGACGGCGCCCAGCACGCAACCGGCGCTCTGCGTCGGGATGTAGGCGAGGGCGTCGCGCCAGGAGAGGCCACCGAACGCGGCGTCGGCGAGCGACACGACCGGGTTGAAGTGCCCGCCCGAGACGGGGCCGAACATGAGGATGATGGTGTAGAGCCCTGCGGCCGTGGCGGCGGCGTTCTCGAACAGCTCAAGACCAGTGTTGTTCGGTGAGAGTGTCTGAGCTGCGATGCCTGAGCCGATCACAAGCGCTGAGAGGAAAGCCGAGCCCAGCAGCTCGGCGAGCAGGCGGCGAGCAATCGGAGGTGTGTTCATCGTCGCGGATCGTATTACATCGACAGATATCAGTGTTATTGATATAAGTAGATCGATGCTCGTCGATTTGGAGCTGTCCCCGAAGCAGAAGCGAGCCAACGGCTCGCCTTGCTGTGAGCCCGTCGTCTATCCCGATGTGCAGCGTGACCGCGCGCTGCGGATGTCACAAGTTGCCAAGGCCCTCGGAGACCCGATCCGATTGCAACTCGTGGACGTGCTGCGCAAGCATGCAGGCAAGGTCTGCGTCTGCGAGCTAGTGCCGCTGTTTGACATCTCACAGCCCACGCTTTCCCACCATCTGGGCAAGTTGCGCGCAGCCGGCATCGTCGATTCCGAGCGCAAGGGCCTGTGGGCCTATTACTACGTGATCCCAGATGCCCTGGAGGAGCTATCTGCATGGCTGAGCTGACCGCCGCCGATCTGCGTCGGGAGGCGGGCGTACGATCAAACGATGCCTCACCATATGCGAGGCGGCTCAGAGGTTGGGGAGGCACCCTGCGGCGGTGCGTCGCTGGATACGGGAGGGGCGGCTGCGGGCGGAGATCGTGGATGGCCAGTACTTGATCGATCCCGTCGCGCTGAATGGGCTTCGGGACGGGCTCTATCCGATGCTGCCTCTGCCACCCGAGTGGCGAATGCTCGGGGATGGAACGTCGGCCCCCAACTGGGTAGCGGGTATCGCGCTGTCGCGCGCTGGACGTTGAGGCGATGCCGATCACGAGGTTCGTCTGGACGGATCACACGATTTTGAGGCTCGCTTATCGGCGACTGGAGCGCTCGGACGTCGAGGAGGCAAT
Organism: Solirubrobacteraceae bacterium; assembly: GCA_036513795.1. Lineage (GTDB taxonomy): Bacteria > Actinomycetota > Thermoleophilia > Solirubrobacterales > Solirubrobacteraceae > Palsa-744. The sequence continues at coordinate 7,565 of DATBYJ010000159.1, forward strand.
ACGCACCAGCCACGACGAACGGCGCGTGAACGAGGGAGAGGCAGATTGGCTGGTCCAGGGCATGACTCCTCTCGGTGTATGGATCGAAGCTATCTACGACCACCCGGTCGGAGGCGACGAGACGACGGTACGAATCGTGTCGGCCTGGCGCATCGATAACTACTAGTGGGGCGCTGGTCGAAGCGATAACCTCGGAAGAGCCATGTTCGCCTACTACGACACCGACGCAGACATCGCGTGGTTCCCAACCGGCGAGTCTGACGACGTTGTGAGCGAGCGGGTGCCCGGCGGGCTACGCGAGTACGATCGAGCAAGTCATGCGCTAGTTGCCATCGAGGTCTGGGATGCGAGCACTCGTCTGCCCAGGACGTTGCTAGAGGCGCTTCCGTCGCCCACCGCTCCGCAAAGCGCGGCTGCCTAGTAGATCCTGGCGCGACGGGCTATGCGGGACAGCGCGCCCGGGCCGATTCGAACGGCCGACCTCTCGCTCCGGAGGCGGGATGCGGGAGGCGATGCTCAGGGCGGAATCTCGCATGGGAATTGGGATTACGGGATGTTGTGGGCGGCCACGGGCGCGTCTGAATCGGGGCGATTTGCGGGGGATTCGGGGCGATAGTGGCAGGGCTGCCATTACACGGGAGTTCCAGTGGCTCTCCCGGTAGCCTCGAAGATGCTGTGTTCGACTACTACGATGCGGATACTGACGTCGCGTGGGTCCCTGCGGGCGGACCGTGCGGGGGTTCATCGATCAGAGAGCCGGCGAGTCGTGGAGCGCGTGAGCATCAACATCGGTCCGTTGCGCTTCGACCACGCGGACTACGACGCCGACAACGACGTGCTGTATCTGCATGTCGGCGAGCCGCAGGCGGGTGAGGGCGAGGAGACGCCGGACGGCCACGTCGTCCGCTACGCGCCGGGTACTAACCGAGTCGTTGGCTTGACGTTGCTCGGTGCGCGGCGCGCTCTGGCGAATGATGGGCGCCTCACGATCACGGTGCCCACGACCGTGAGGGCGACGGGCGAGCAGCTCGCTAGCGCGTTCGCGGCTGTTTAGCGTGCCAGTGCGAGCGAAAAGCGATCCGAATGGGCACCGCGGTTAACCGCTACGCCGGCTAGCGTCTGTAGGAGGTGGACCGCGCAACAGGTAGGCTGCTGTCAGTGTGGCGCGTTGTTGGGGGATCATCTCTAGTGCTCACTGGTGCGCTTATCCTCGTCGGATGCGGCGGCAGTAGCGAGGTCACGTCGAGCGTTGGCTCCTACATCGGCCATGCGAGCAACGCCGCAGTGTTCATCCAGTGGACGCGGAGCGGCGACAGCTTGTCTGGTTCGCTGCAGCAGGCGATCACGAAGGAAGGCGAAGGCGGCGGCGTGGAATCGAGTTCGCGTGCGTTCACGGGCACGATCAACGGGAAAGGGCTCACGCTCGCGTTGCACGAAGCGCTCGACTCGACTAGCGCGCTCGTGGGGCGGCTCTCGGGCACGGGGTTCACGATGACGTGGCCGGGCACGCAGCACGGGCTGATCTCGATCATGTTCCTGCCGGGCGAAGTCGCTGGCTACGACGCGGCGGTGCGCGCGCTAGAAAACGGGACTGGACCCGCCGCCACCGAACAGCCGTCGTCTAGCACGACGGGCGGGTTCCCCACGATGGTGCACAGGTGCGGTCTCGTCGAAGATCGCCAGTCGGAGCTGTCGGTCACGGCTGAGGACGGCGCCACATGCGAGGAAGCGCTGCACGTGTTCACCGACCTATTCGACGGCGAGGGCGAACGCCACCAAGGCGCCGACGAAGCGGCATCCTCGACCGACGTAGATGGGTGGGGATGCGGCACCGGCGCTGGCGGATGGGGATGCCGGCGGGCGGGTGAATACATCTCGGCCCTGACGCCGGAACCGACGGGCTGACTGCTTCGCCCTCGCTGGCCTCCGTCGCGGTTTGCGCCCGACTGTGCGTTTAGACTCGGCGCGCTATGGCTCGCCGAGCTTCGGACCGACTGCGCACCATCGTCTATGTCGATGGCTTCAATCTGTGCTACGGGTGCCTGAAGGATTCCGCAGAGAGGTGACTCGACCTCGGTGCGCTGTGCGAGCGGATGCTCAGCAGCGACAGCGAGATCGTGGGGATCAAGTACTTCACCGCTCGCGTGAAGGTCAGGCCCGGAAATCCTCACGCGGGCTAACGTCAGCAGACGTACTTTCGCGCGCTGGCGACGGTCCCCAATCTCACGATCCACTACGGGCGCCTCCTCGAACGGGGGGCCACTCGACGGTGCGTAAAGGACGATAATCTCGGGCGAGCGCGATTCGTTGAGGTCTGGGAGACCGAGGAGAAGGGCTCGGACGTGAATCCGCCAGCCACCTGCTGATCGACGGATGGCGCGCTCGCTACGACCTCGCCGTGGTGATCTCCAATGACAGTGACCTCAAGGAGCCGGTGCGACTCGTGCGCGGGGAGCTGAACGCTCCAGTCGGCGTCCTCAACCCGCACGGCAACCGAAGTTGGGCGCTGTCGCCGAAGCAGCTGCCGCGGGGCTCGTTCTACAAGCCGATCCGGCGAGCCGCACTCCGCGCCAGCCAGTTTCCCACCCAGGTGCCCGATGCTCGCGGGATTGTGCACAAGCCGACCATCTGGTAGCTGCCCTTGAATCGCAAAGGCCGCCCCGAAGGACGGCCTCGCATCCCTGCCGCCGAGGCGAACAGGGGGGGTACGAACATGGTAGCGCCACAGGCCGGCGTCATGTCAAAATAGGCGTAACTAGACGACCAGATCCTTGCGGGAGCCCGCCAGCTTGATCAGCCATCTTGCGTCGGCGTCGGGCCATCGAGGTCGATCGGAGTTGAGTCGGCCCGCTCACGCGTTGCTCCGTGAGAGCCAGGCTCAGAGGCCGTCAGGAAGCCCACGCGCTGGGCGGCGCCCCGGGCACCCAGGCGCTCGTGACGCCGCCGCCTTCCTGCCGTAGCGCGCGGCTGTAGTCGGCGAGCTGCGCCTGGAACGCCAGCTCATACCGTGGGTCATCGGCGACCTGGTCGATCCAGTCGCGCCAGACGACGAGCGCGCACAGCGTCTCGACGTGGCTGGCATCGTCCCACCACTTCTCCTTGAGATGGGCGTCGCGGCGAGCCAGCTCTCCAATGCAGCAGCCATCTTTGGCCGTTGGGCTTCGGCCTCCATTTCGGCTTGCTTGATCTCGGCGTTGAAATCGCGCGTCACGCTGCCTCCTAAGCGCTCGTTGTGGTCTGAAATGGCAGTCGGAGGCAGATGAGCGCTCCGACGGTCGACCTCAAGCCTCGACCGACGAACCCCCACTGGCTCCAATCTGGCTCCACATCAGGGATTCCAAACATGCGCCCGGGCCGATTCGAACGGCCGACCTCTCGCTCCGGAGATACGACACGCAGGAAGCGAAAGAGGCGTAGAAATGGCTCTGGCAAGCCAGATGCGCCGCCGACCGGCGAGGGCTGATACCTGCGGATATGGGCCGATTTGGGTGGGTCTAGGCCACTGGCTGGCGGTGGTGGCCTAAACGCCTAATAGGCGGCTCGGCACTGGCATTCTAATTCTCTGACCGCTGAGGTTTTTCTGACTGCGCTTTAGTCTGATCGAGAATCACGGGCGCGGTCATTGTGGGCACCAATGTGATCATGAACGTAGTACGCCTCCTCCAGGGCGAATATGACGCCCCAAAGGACCGTTGCGGACACCGCGGCTTGGCGGGCGACCGGTACAAAAACGGCCACAAGGACTCCGGCGATGAGAACTCCGGTGCCAAGGAGCAGGGCCACGGCATGGAGCAAGGGACGAAGGCGCAAGTATGCCGATAGCCAACGGACTAGGCCGGACCGTTGGTGCTTAAGCTCCTCCCATTCCGCCCGCATGTCCGCCCGTCGCACCTCCCATCCGACGGAACTCTCCAACTTTGAGTCGAGGATGACGCGCGCGATGGCGGTGGCAGTCTGCTGGTGGACCGTAGCTGCCGCTCTGGACCCCGAGAGTTGCCGCAGGGGAAGTGCGAGGAGCGCGGGTAGAGCTTGCCGCAGGACCACAGCGGTGCAGATCAGCCCGAATGCGAAATACCAGGTTGATGCGGCGTGAGTGAGTGAGAGGAGGACACCGCCAGCGAAGGCGATGAGCAGGCCGAGGCCAACAGCAGTCTCGATGCGGCGCATGGAATCTATGCTAACCACCCAGCCACTATGACGGCGAGGTAAATGAGGAACGCGACGGCGGTTCCGACGAAGGCGCCGAGCGCGGTGCCGAGCGCGACGTTTTCGGCGAGGCGCCGATTTGTGTCGGCGGAAAGAGCAAGTCCGCCAAGTCCGCCCAAGACGAGGCCACCGCCGCCTACGATCCCGATCAGTTCCGCGAGCGGGGGAGAGGTCATGTATGCCGCTGCCGCCAGGATGTCTCAGAGAGCCTCAAGGCCCGCAGCCTAAAGCAAGTGCGCGTCTGGTTGTAGGCATGAGGCCCTGAGCTGCCTGCGAGTGTCCGCGCTCGGCCGACCCGAGCCCGACGACTGCCGACAGCCGGTCTAGTAAGAGTCTCGGCTACAGAGTTAGACTGCCGCGCCCCAAGGCTCAGCAGGCGTGTTTCGTCTGAGACGGCGAAGGCAATTCGGGTTCTGGCACGTGACCGTTTCCGTCGGCTGCGTCTCAGACTCACCGTCGAACGCTTGCGTTACCACTCTGTTGAAGTCATGCACGGTGCTGCCGCACTCAGGGCATTGATCGTTTGAAAGAGCGTAGTGCGGTGAAGCGCGAGAGGGACCGGTGGCCGTCATGCATTATCCCGGTGCGCCACGACGCAAGGTTCCGTCTTCTAGGCGCACCAGAACAGAGGCCGGCCCCAGAACCTGCTCGACCTGTCCACGTTGGCCAGTGTCTCGGTCGATGACATGTGCGCCCACGAACGACGAGTTCGCTTCGCCGCCGTGGATTCCTCGCCACGGGGCCGGCGCCGGATCGGGATTGGCCGCGCTGGCGGACGGCCGCAGTCCGCCACGTTCCAGTGCCCGAGAGAGCTTGCTAGCCACTTCGTCGATACCGTCGTCGCTGTTTGCCGCAAGTCGGTCTGCCAGTGGCGGCGAGCGTTCCGCGATGTAGGCACGATCGACGCCATGCCAGATGGGGAGGATGACCTTCGATCCATCTATCTCGCGTGCCGCGAGGCCGGAGAGCTCACGCTGGGGCCACGGCTTTGCGAAGAACGCTTTGCTGAGTACGACCACACCAAACCGGCTCTGTGCGAGCGCTGCGTCGATGCGGCTGGTGAGGCTGTCCCCGATCGTAAGCTCAAGTTCATCGACCCACATGGACCAGCCGCGCGCCGTCAGCGCTCTGGATAGCGGGCGCACGAAAGAGTCCTTGTCCTCACTAGCGTGGGAGATGAACAGGTCGCGACGCTCCGCGTCCGTGCTTATTGCGTTAGGTGTCGTAGCCCCTGACCACACGACCTGCGGTTCCGGGTGCTGGCGCTGGCGGTAGAGAGCCGCCATCTGATGCCCGTCTACTGTGGCGAAGTAGTCGATGCGCGACTGGAACGCATGATCAGTCCAGATCGCGTCCACTGGCGGAAGGTGCGCGCCGAGGTGCTGAGATCGGAAGCCGAGTACCCCCTGATTGACCGCCTGGCCAACCACCTGCGCGAAGGACGAAATTCCCCCGCTCGGGACGAGGCCAGCATCTACCGCAGCCTGAAAGAGGTCATGGGGGTGTCCTTTCAGAACGTGCCGACGCGCGGGGTCGTCTTCGAGACGAACCACAAGATCTACAACCTCGGGAACGCTAGGTGGCATTCCCCGTCATGGTGACATGCCCGCGGCGAGGGATGCGGCGGCGGGGTCGCCACATCCTGTTTTCGCCTACGCACGGGGTGTCGTCTGTCGGCGGGCGACTCAATTCAGCGGTGCGCACACGTCGTTGGGCGACTGCATTCACAGCCACGCCAACGAGATACAAGCCACCACCCGAGCGCCCGTCCCCATCACAGGGAATGCCTCCTGCTCCCTGCTCCAGTTCTTGAAGTCGCGCAGGAACGGGGGACGCGCCTGATAGGTCGGCACTAGTCGCTGCGTACGGCCTCTAGCGCAGCTTTGAAGGCGGTGGCATCGTCATACACGTCCCCCGGCTCGGTTCTCGCCTCGCGGTCGACTTCCAGCTCGCCGGAACGCCAGTCCGGCGTTCAGAACCACGCCTGATCGGGGTCGATTTGGCCGCTCGACAGGCTGCGCAGCAGGACCGCGGCGCCATCAAGCGTGTTCTCCGGCAGATGCTCTACCAGCTCATGAAGCTCGGTCTTGGTCATCTCGGTTCGTTGTCGCACTACTCAAGAAGGTTGGGATATTTACCGCGTCCGTCGGGCGGCCATCGGTAGCGCCACCGGATTAGGCGGTATTGCTTCTGCGACCTGTCGAAGGATGGCTCCTACCTCTTGCGGTGTTAGGCGAAGAATCGTCTCGGAGGACGGTGCCTTAGCAAAAGACCCCACTTGGCCTAGGACGGGGTCATTTGGAGCCTTCTGCTTGGCTTGCTCGATTAGGGCGTTTGCGATCTTCCCGACCTCCCAAGCTACCTCTCTGCCGTTGATCTTTTCTACGTCGTCAGCAAGTTGGCCGATGCGCTTTGCGAGCGGAGTGATCACGGACGATCCTTTCTGATGGCGTGCTCATCGGCATGGTAGGCATTTAGGGCTGAGCTACTGGTTGAATCATGCGAGACGCTGAGCGCTGGCGCTCGCAGCGGCCAATCGCGGTCACCTCATAGGTGCCGGCCACGAACAGGGCGTCCGTGCGCCAACCGTTCGACGCCACGTCGTCATACTCAACCCGCAGCGCGAAGTTCGGCGTGCCGGTCCAGTTATGGACTTCGAGCAGCAGTGGTGCGTCGGTGTGGGGTCCAAGGCCAGCTGCCTGCGCGGGGAGTTGAGGGCCGCTCGATCCGGTTGAGGGCTGTCCAGCGTCATCCAGCAAGCTCGCCCACGCTGCGACGTTCAGCGCCGGACCAGGCCCAACATTCTCAACGTGGATGAGTAGCTTGCCATTGCGTACTACCTGCGGTCGCTTTTCGTATTGGCCGTCCGCACCGAGGTCGACGAACGTTTTGGCGACAACAGGCACGATGAGCGGTCGCTGTGCTTCTTCGACCTCCCTCCGTGATAGCTCGATCTCACGCTGGGTCTGCTGGAGCTGCTGCTGGCCGATCTCGATCTGGTCCTGCGTCTGCTTGATTGACCGTCGCGCGAAGAACAGCGAGACGAATGTCGCTACTGCCAACGCGAGGGTCCCGATGGCTGTCCAGTTCCAGGTGCCGTCGAAAGAGGCGAGCATTGGGCCAGCGTAATCGCCCGACCAGTCGAATCTGCGCGCGGGTGGCAACTGCCGAGATCACCCTCCACGCCAGCCAGCACGGCTTGTCCCTGCTGGACTGCTGTGACGTCGTCATAGTCCGAGTCTCCGACGGCGCTGCGTCCAGGGGGAGCTGATGAAGCGCGGGCGCCGCTCCAAGAGCGCGAGGAAGGGTGGGTCCGGCTTGGGTGTTCGTTTGGCTGTTCGTCTATAAGCCGAACAACCAAACGAACACGCTGCTGCCCGCTCGCTCCGAAGTTTGGCTCTGTACCTGGCACGAGGAAGGGGGTCCCCGCCTCTCCGCTTCGCTCCGACACGGGGACCCCCTTCCTCGACCCAACACATCAGAGATGTTCCGGGCAAGGTCAGGTACAGAGCGTTGGGGGGGCGGGAGCGAGCTTCCTTCGCACGGTCCTTTCTGTTTGGTTTCCCCCATGACCCGCCTGCTGCTGCCCGTGATGCGAGCGGAAGCGATAGGGACTGACGACGAGGGCGAGTTCATCGAAAGCCCAGGATGGCCGTTAATGTGGCGCTGACGAACGAGCGATTCTTGCGCGGCTATTGGAATTTTGTGTAGGCTCGCTTCGTGGCTACGGGGGTGGTATCGGTTCCAGTCGGCTCTGAGCCCGAGGGCTGGCGGCATGCGCGGCTGATACCGACGTACGGGACACGTTCCCAGCAGGAGCAGGAGAAGCGTGCGACCTCGTGCCTGCTTGCGGTCATGCACGGCGTGCCAGAGTTCGGTTACGCCCTGTTGAAAGAGCTTGGCGCGCCAAAGTCGCCGACGATCGAGACCTTTGCCGAGGTGAGGTTCAAGGACTGTGATGGCAAGTCGGTGATCCCGGACGGGGCGATCGTTTGTCGCCGGGGAAAGAAGACGTGGACGTGTTTGGTCGAGGTCAAGACCGGTTCGGCGCGGCTCAAAGATGAGCAGGTTGCGAGCTACCTCGACATTGCGCGCGAACATGGTTTTGATGGCGTTCTGACGATCTCTACTGAGATCACCGCAACATCCGACGAATCACCGGTCGCGGTCGACGGACGCAAGCTGCGTGCGACCGGTCTTTGGCACTTCTCGTGGTGGAGGGTGCTGACAGAGGCGGTGGTGCAGCAGCGCTACCACGGCATCTCCGATCCTGACCAAGAGTGGGTGCTGCGGGAGCTAATCCACTATCTCGGCAGCGAGGCGTCGGGCGCGGTCGGCTTTGAGGATATGGGCGAGAACTGGGTGCCTGTCAGGCGGTCTGCCCACGAAGGCACGCTACGCACCGGGAATCCTGCCGCGCGTGACGTCGCAGAACGTTGGGAGCAGTTCACGAACTATCTTGCGCTGAGCCTGTCACAGGAGTTGGGCGCAACCGTGACTGCTCAGCGGCCGCGCACACAGAGCATGGCGTCTCGCCTCGATGAAACGGTCAGATCACTGGTCGAGGCAGGCGTGATGCGCTCGACGCTCCGAATCCCGGATGCTGTCGGGCCGCTTGAGATCCGCACCGATCTGCGATCTCGGCAGACTACGACGAGCGTTGCGATCGATGCCCCGCGCGAAGGGAGGCCAAAGGCGCGGTTCAACTGGCTGATGAAACAGCTCGCTGATGTTCCCGACGACGTTCGCGTCGAAGCGGCATTTCCCAACGCGCGGGACACCACAGCTGCTCCGCTTGGGAGCGTTCGGGAGGACCCGACCGTCCTCGCCTACCCTCCGGACCCCAAGCGTGGCCCGCGTGGCTTCGTGGTTGCCCGCTCCCGTCCTATGGGCCAAAAGAGAGGGCGTGCGGAAGGCTCATTCGTGCGCGAGACAAGCGCTCAAGCAGTCGGGTTCTACCGCGACCTCATGCAGAACTTGAAGCCCTGGCATGCGCCGGCGCCGAAACTGCGTACCGAGGCCGACAGCGCTGAGGTCAAGAGCACGGAGGTGGCCATCATCCCGGCCTGGGTTGGCGAGCCTCCAGTAGCAGCGGGCATAGACAGCGCGAGCGTGGTGCCACCCAGTGGCGACCTCATGCAGGATCGCGCGCCGTAGAAGCACGGGGACCCTCACGACTGGTCAAAGCACCTTATTTGCGTCCGTCGCCGCGTAGCGCCTCGGCCCGTATAAAGACCTCTGACGCGGGGACATTGAGACCGTTGGCGATCTTGACGATGTTGGCGAGTGCGACGTTGCGTACGCCGCGCTCGATGCCGCTGTAGTAGCCGCGATTGAGCCCCGCCTCAAGCGCGATGGTTTCCTGCGACATCCCGCGCTCCGCGCGTAGCTCGCGGAGCGCTTGACCGAATGCGGCGTGTACGGGCGAGATTGCGGGCACGCATGCAGCCTCGCTGGTTGACTACTATGAGTCCATACACTATAAGTCGCATCGAGCAAAGCCCTACAAAGCGGTCCCGACGCGAGTGGTAGCTCACGCCGGGACCTGGACATAAAGGAGCGTGTACTCCCTCATGCCTGACGAGAACCCTAACGAGCGCGACTGGGAGGTCCTGGAGCGCAAGACGGTTTACCTGCTCACGGACCCCACGGGACACCCGCCGATCTGGCTGGTGGCGGACATCGGCCGCGAGCTAGAGGAAAGCGACCCGGACGCGATCGTGCGCCCGCTTGTCAACGCAGGATTGCTGCACCGCACCAGCGATGACCACGTGTTCGCGACGCCTGCTGCGTTCAAGATGGTTCAGATGGTCGGTCACGTCGTCTGAGGACTGCGAAGGGCGCCACGCCGCCGGTTGGGCGTGGCGCTCACAGTTCAGCAATCGGAAGGGATTGGCAGGTTGCTCCCCCGCTGTAAAGCAAGTAGGAGCCCCCACCTAACGGCGGGGTACGGCGGTCACATCACTACTTGCTTGACAGCTCCTCCACAACCTGCGAAGGCCAGCAATCAGTTGGGCAGGCGCCCAACTGGCTCGGGAGAGCCCTGATCCCCGGAGGAACCTCGTGACCGTGACCTTGCACGACTGGCAGACCAACCAGCTTGCGCGGAGAGGGCAGTGCTCGGCTTACAAGCAGAGAGCCCATGCCACATCTCAGCCGCAAGCGCTATCCGACCTGCCCTCAGAAGCACGGCGCCCGACGGTTGCGCTTGGGATGGCGCGTGGCGATGAGGCTCGATCCCGCCGACATCGAGCAGATCGCACGGCAGGTCGCCGAGCTGATCGCAGCCAAGCACGTTCGCCCCCCGAACCGGTTCGTGGATGCCGCCGAACTCGCGGAGCTGCTTGGTGTCGAGCGCGATTGGGTCTATGCCCATGCGAACGCGCTTGGCGTCATCCGGCTCGGAGGCCCACGCGGCCGGTTGCGGTTCGACCTTCAGCGTGTGCAAGACGCTTGGCCCGCGCCGACGAAGCCCGGAGCGACACGTACCGCGGGTGGGGCGCGCAGGAAGCGCTCACGGGCGAGCCGGGCGGTGCGGTTGATTCCGTATGAGTCCGATCAGCCCGGGATCTTGTCGCCATCCAGTCGAGAAGGGAGGGCGTGATGCCCCGCCCGGCAAGCGGCACCATCGAAGCGGTCACGCTGGCAGACGGAACGATCAGCGTCCGCGCCAGGTTCAGGCACAGGGGGGAGAGGTGCCGCGTGGTCCTCGGCCGCGACGTCGACGGCTGGACCGAGGCGAGGGGACGGCGCGAGCTTCAGACGATCCTCGCGCAGCTCAGCGCTGGCGTCCCGATCGAGCAGGTGCTCGCTCGCTACGAGCCAGAGTCGATCCCCGATGACGATGAGTACGGACACGGGGTCACGATGCACGAGTACGCCTCCGACTGGCTGGAGCGCAGGCGCATCGGCGAGATCGGCGACGGGCCGCTGGCCGACACCACCTACCAGGACTACCTCTGGAGGCTCAAGAAGTACATCCTGCCGGCGTTTGGGCAGGCGCCAGTGGCAAGGATCAGCGACGCGGACTGCCGGCGCTTTCGAGGCAAGCTGTTCGCGGACAGTGACGCTCTGAAGAAGATCGCAGCGGCAGGCGGTCGAGCCGAGGATGAGAACGGACGCCAGCGCCGAGGACTCTCGCCGCGCTCGATCCAGATGATGATGCGGCTGCTCGGCCAGATCCTCGCCCAGGCCGTCAAGGACAAGGTGCGCGAGGACAACCCAGCCCGTGATCCTGGCCTGAAGATCAAGGTCCCCAAGCCCGCTCGGACGTTTCTTGAGATAGACCAGCTCGTGATGCTGCTGGACGCGGCGCACCACCTGCAAACGGCGCCCAGGTCGAGCAAGCGCGCCAAGCTCACGCGCGAGCAGGCCGCGGAGGTTCGCGCTCGTCTTGCGCGCGGCGAGATGCAGCAGAACCTTCGCCTCGAGTACGGGCTGAGCGCGGGGTCGATGTCGATGCTCGCGCAGGGCAAGACCTATTCCGCGACCAACGACCGCATCGGCTGGCGCGCACTGTGCGCGATGCTCGGCTACGCCGGCCCGCGGATCGCCGAAACGCTCGACATCTTGGAGCGCGATGTCCGCCTTCACGATCCCGACGGTGCCCGCTTGTGGATCGCCGACAGCAAGACGCCCACAGGCGTCCGCCACGTCGAGATCACGCCCAGCCTCCGCGACGAGCTGCTGGCCTACCGCGCCGACAAGGTACGCCACGGCTACCCCACGTCACCCGACACGCCGTTCTTCTGCACCCGCAGCGGCAAGCGCTGGGATGCCGGCAACGTCCGCGAACGCATCCTTGAGGCGGCCGTCAGCCTCGCCAACGAGCGGCTGACCGAGCGCGGCCTTCCACCGCTACCGCACGTGACGCCTCACACGCTGCGCCGAACGTACGTCTCGATCATGCTGCTGGCGACCAACTTCGACGTGACCTACGTACAGCATCAGGTGGGCCACGCCGAAAGCAGGATGACTCTCGATGTGTACGCACAGCTCTTGGACCGCCGCAAGCGCGACCACGGCGTGGCCTTCGACGCGCTGCTCACGGACGCGCGCACCACGCTCTACGGGCCACAGAACGAGGGGTTTAGGCCACTGTTTGGGCCACCGAGCCCCAGCACACCCGCTCCGGCCACCGAGCCCGCCGAGCAAACCAGTCGATTTGCAGGCACTTCACCAGTGCGCCCGGGCCGATTCGAACGGCCGACCTCTCGCTCCGGAGGCGAGCGCTCTATCCACTGAGCTACGGGCGCAGATGACGTTGCAGGGACAGGATCCCCGCGCTCGGAGCTTAGCGCCGCGTAGCCTCCACGGCTGAGTACACGCCTGCACTGACCGACATCGCGCGGCGCGGGCTGGGCCGCCGTCGCTACCGTTGCGCGCATGGACCTATCGCTGTTCTTCGCCGGTACGGCCGGCTCGGTGCCCAGCGCGCGCCGGGGGTTGCCCGCGGTGCTGATCCGTCGCGGCGGCGACCGCCTTCTGTTCGACTGCGGGGAAGGCACGCAGCGCCAGCTGTTGCGCTCGGTCGGGCTGCTCGACCTCGACAGCGTGTTCATCACGCATTTCCATGCGGATCACTGGCTGGGGCTGCCGGGGATGCTCAAGTCGTTTGCGCTGCGCGAACGTAACGAGCCGCTGACGGTATACGGACCTGTAGGGCTCAACGCGCTGCTCGCGGAAATGCGCGTCATCTTCGGTCGCCTGCCATACAAATGCGACATCGTCGAGCTCGAGCCGGCCGATACGGTGCAGCGTGACGGCTATCTGATCGCCGCCATCCCCGTGCGTCACAAGACTCAATCAGCGTTCGGCTACGCGCTCGTGGAGGACGCACGGCCCGGCCATCTCGACCCTAAGTTGGCCGAGCGGCTTGGGGTCAAACCGGGCCCCGACTTCGGTCGCCTGCAGCGGGGTGAGACTGTCGACGGCGTCAAACCCGAGCAGGTCATGGGGTCAACCCGTGAGGGGCGCAAGGTCGTGCTCTCCGGTGATACCGAGCCATGTGACGCGCTAGCGATCGCTGCTCACCAGGCTGACCTGCTTGTACACGAGGCGACGTTCCTGCACGAGGAGGCCGAGCGCGCCCGCCAGACCCAGCACAGCACAGCCCGTCAGGCAGCCGAGCTTGCGCTCAAAGCCGAGGTGAGACTGCTCGCGCTCACCCACGTATCCAGTCGCTACGCCGGCGGCGAGCTGCGCGACGAGGCCCGCGCGATCTTCCCCGCCACCGAGGCCGCCCGCGACTTCGACACCATCGCCGTGCCGTTCCCCGAGCGCGGCAAAGCCACGCTCGAGCGCTGGTCCGAGCGTCTTGCCCGTGAGCGCGCTCAGGCTGGCGCAGGGGGCGCCGTTCCTGCGGGCGCAGGATCCGAATCGGAGACGAGCCGGATGACCTCACGCGCCGAGCCCGTCGCATCCCCCTGATACATTCCCGTTGCTCCTTTAACCCGGTCCCGTGAGGCCAGGAAGGAAACGATGACAGCAGACGAGAAGGTCGTCCTCCACGAGGAGGAAATAGGGCGAGCGCTTACGCGCATCGCGCACGAGATCCTCGAGCGCAACGCCAGTGGACCTACGCCTGCACTCGTCGGCATCCACCGTCGCGGTGCTTTTCTCGCGCAGCGACTGCACACCATCCTCGAGGAGATCCTTGGCGCACAGGTGCCACTTGGTGATCTCGACATCGGCTTCTACCGCGATGACGTCGCCACCCGTCCCGATGCTCCCGTCGTGCACGCCTCGCACATCGACTTCGACGTCGCCGGCTTGACCGTGGTGATCGTCGACGATGTCCTCTTCACCGGGCGTACCGTGCGCGCCGCGATCGAGGCGCTGTTTGCCTACGGGCGCCCGCAAAGGGTGCAGCTGTCAGTGCTCGTCGACCGCGGCCACCGTGAGCTGCCAATCCGTCCTGATTACGTCGGCAAGAACCTTCCAACCTCCGGCACTGAGCACGTATACGTGAGACTGCGCGAGCTGGACGGTGTGGACGAGGTGGCTATCGCCGAGTCCTCCGCTGTGGGGGCGGGCCTATGAAGCACCTGATCTCGATCGAGGATCTCGAGCGGGCTGACATCGAGCGGATCGTCGCCCAGGCCGAGCGTTTCGCAGAGATCTCACACCGCGAGATAAAGACGCTGCCCACGCTCCGCGGGCGGATGGTGCTGAACCTCTTCTATGAGTCATCGACTCGCACGCGCAGCTCGTTTGAGCTCGCCGCCAAGCGCCTGTCCGCGGACGTCGTCAACTTCGCCGCCAGCGGCTCGAGCGTCGAGAAGGGCGAGTCGCTGAAGGACACCGTGCTCACGCTCAGCGCCCACAAGCCCGACGCGATCGTGCTGCGTACCCCATGGGCGGGTGCGGCAGATCTCGTCTCCGGGTGGTGTAACGCCGCGATCGTCAACGCTGGCGATGGCAAGCACGAGCATCCCACGCAGGCGCTGCTCGACGTCTACACCCTGCACCAGCGCGTCGGCTCGATCGACGGGTCATCGATCTGGATCGTTGGCGACGTCGCCCATTCGCGCGTGGCGCGCTCCAACGTGCTCGCGTTCCAGCGCATGGGCGCCAAAGTCACCGTCGTGGGTCCGCCCACGCTGATCCCGCGCGGCATCGAGCAGCTGGGCTGCGAGGTGCGCTACACGCTCGATGAGCTGCACACGGCCGACATCGTGTACGCGTTGCGCATGCAGAACGAGCGCATGAGCGAGATGTGGATCCCCTCGATCCGCGAGTACGCCGCCTGGTATCAGATCAACGGTCGGCGGCTCTCGCCCCACCAGGTGCTGATGCATCCCGGGCCGGTCAACCGCGGTGTGGAGCTCTCCGGCGAGGTCGTCGACTCGCCCCAAGCCGTCATCACCGCGCAGGTACAGGCCGGCGTTGTGGTGCGTATGGCCGTGCTGTATGAGCTGCTTGCAGTAGCCAGAGAGCCGCGGCCGGTTGCTGCCATGGCTGGGAGTCAGCTGGCATGAGTACCGCCGAGCCGCTCGTGGGCGGGCGCAAGACACCCGCCGATCTGCTGCTGCGCGACGTGCACGTGCTCGATCCACGCACTGGGATCGACGCCCGCCACGACGTGCGTGTGCGTGACGGCACGGTCGCTGAGCTGGCGGAGCCCGGCTCACTAAAGGGCGCCGGCGGGGGAGAAGACACGGGCGAGGAGGAGCTGATCGACGGCGCCGGGCGACTGCGGCTACTGCCCGCGTTCTTCGACCCACACGTGCATCTGCGCACGCCCGGGCAAGAGCACAAGGAGGATCTCGACAGTGGCACACGCGCTGCTGCTGCCGGTGGCTTCAGTGCGGTGATCGCCATGCCCAACACCGACCCCGTGCTCGACTCCGCGCCGCTACTGCGCTCGCTACGCGACGCTGCCGCCCGCGAGACGTCAGTCCCCGTGGGCTTCCTGCCCGCGATCACCCGGGGCCTCGCCGGCGAGCAGCTCTCGGAGATGGCAGAGCTCAGGCAGGAGGGTGCGCTCGGGTTCACCGACGACGGCAAGCCCGTCAAGAGCGCAGGCATGCTGCGCAAGGCGCTCCAGTACCAGCGTCTGTGCGGCGGCGTGCTCGCGCTGCACGAGGAGGACCCCACGCTCTCGCACGGCGGCTCGATGCACGAGGGGGCCGTCAGCGCCGCATTAGGACTCTCCGGGATTCCCACCATTGCCGAGTCCACGATGGTGGCGCGCGACGCCGCGCTCGCTGGCTATGAGGACGGGCGCGTGCACTTCCAGCACCTCTCCTGTGCAGCATCCGTCGAGGCGGTGGCCGACGCCAAGGCCCGCGGCTGGCGGGTCAGCGCTGAGGTCTGCCCACACCATCTGCTGCTCACCGAGGAGGATGTGCGCGGCATGAACACCAGCATGAAGATGCACCCGCCGTTGACCACCGACGCTGACCGCCTAGCGTTGATCGAGGGCCTGCGCACGGGAACGATCGACTGCGTCGCCACCGATCACGCACCACACGCGCGCAACGAGAAGGAGGTGCCCTTCGAGCAGGCGCCCATGGGCTCAACCGGCCTTGAGACGGCATTCGCCGCTCTCTACACCGGCCTCGTGCTTGCCGGCCTGCTCGACCTGTCCCTGCTAGTGGAGCGCATGACCGCTGGTGCAGCGCTGTTTGGGCTGCCCACGCCCACCATTGCGCTCGACTCCCCTGCAAACCTCACACTCGTGGATCTCGACGCAACCTGGATAGCCGGCGAGCATGGCTGGGAGAGCCGCTCCGAGAACTGCTGCTTCGCTGGTCGTGAGCTGCAGGGTCGTGTGCTCATGACGATCGCCGCTGGCGCTGTCGCGCACCGCGACCGCAAGCTTTCGCTGGTGGGCGCCTGATGGCTCTGCTCACACGTGAGCGCACCGCTCTGATCGTCGTCGACGTGCAGCAAGGCTTTCGCCCGTACACGTCCTTCGAGGCCGTCGCCGGCGCGTGTGCCACGTTGATCGAGGCCGCCCGCATTCTTGGCTTGCGCACGATCGTCAGCGAGCAATACCCCAAAGGACTCGGCCATTCGGCTCCCGAGCTTGGTCTGCAGGACGAGCAGCCGATCGAGAAGGTCGTCTTCTCAGCGGCGCGCGCCGACGGCTTCGATCTCGCTGGTGCCGAGCAGGCGATCGTGTGTGGGATCGAGACCCACGTGTGCGTCAGTCAGACCGTCCACGACCTGCTCGCAGGCGGCATCGAAGTGCACGTCCCCGCCGACGCTGTTGGCTCACGCCACCCCATCGACTACGAGTGCGGCCTCGAGCGCATGGTCGGCGCGGGCGCCGCGCTCAGCACCGTCGAGACAGCGCTCTTCGAGTTGCTCGAGCGCGCCGGCACCCCGGAGTTCAAAGCAGTGCAGAAGTTGATTTTGTGAGCGACGCGACGGCTTACATCTTGCTCGAGGACGGCACCCGCTTCGATGGCGAGGCGTGTGGCGCTGAGGGCCACGTGGTGGGGGAGATCGTTTTCACCACCGGCATGTCCGGCTACCAGGAGTCGATGACCGACCCCTCGTTTGCCGGCCAGCTGATCGCCTACACCTACCCCCACATCGGCAACTACGGCACGAGCGCCCAGGCGATGGAGTCAGAGCGCGCGTGGGCACGCGCGGCGATCATGCGCGAGGCGTGTAACCGCGAGGACGCACCCACCGCCGAGCGCGGCTGGCTCGACTGGCTGATCGACTGCGGCGTGCAGGCGATCAGCGGCGTCGACACGCGCTCGCTCGTGCGCCACATCCGTGAGGCCGGCGCGATGCGCGGCGGGGTCTTCCCGGCAGGGATCGCAGAGTCCCAAGCACGTGAGCTGATCGACGCCGAGCCGCCCATGGCCGGACAGGATCTCGCGCGGCTCGTAACGCCAAGCGAACCGAGTCGCCACGGCGCCGAGAACATCGACGGTCCGCGGATCTCGGTCATTGACACGGGCATCAAGCTTTCCATGGTGCGCGAGCTCGTCGCCCGGGGGGCTCGCGTAACGCTCCATCCGTGTACGACCAGCGCGGAGGAGCTACTCGCCGAGGACCCCGACGCGGTCTTCCTGTCAAACGGCCCCGGCGACCCTGCCGCGCTCTCCTACATCGTGGACACTGTCCGCGCGGTCGTCGGTAAGAAGCCAGTGTGGGGCATCTGCCTCGGCCACCAGCTGCTATGTCGCGCCGTCGGCCTCGAGACCTTCAAGCTGCCGTTCGGTCACCACGGCGCCAACCATCCCGTGCGTGACCTGCAGACCGGGCGTGTGGAGATCACCTCCCAGAACCACGGTTTCGCCGCACTCGGTCCCGGTGGCTCGCGCACGATCGACAGCGACGAGCCCGTCCGCTGGGAAACCGACTTCGGCGCCGCCCAGCTCTCGCACGTCAACCTCTACGATCGCACCGTCGAGGGCCTCGAGCTGCTCGACGTACCCGGCGGCACCGTCCAGTATCACCCCGAGGCCGGCCCTGGACCCCACGACAGCCTGTATCTGTTCGACCGCTTCCTGCAGAGAATCGCGCAGGCCGTCTGATGCCCAGGCGCGATGACATCCGCAAGATCCTGATCCTGGGCTCCGGCCCGATCGTGATCGGCCAGGCCGCCGAGTTCGACTACTCCGGCGTACAGGCGTGCAAGGTGCTGCGCGAGGAGGGCTATGAGGTGGTGCTCGTCAACTCCAACCCCGCCACGATCATGACCGACCCGGAGTTCGCCGACGCCACGTACATCGAGCCGCTGCTGCCCGGGCCGGTGGCGCAGGTGATCGAGCGCGAGCGCCCCGACGCGCTGCTCGGCACGCTAGGGGGGCAGACCGCGCTGAACCTGTCAAAGGCGCTCCACGACGACGGCACGCTCGAGCGCTTCGGCGTGGAGTTGATCGGCGCCAACTACGGCGCCATCGCCTGCGCCGAGGACCGCGATCTGTTCCGCGAGGCGATGGCCAAGGCGGGGCTGCGCATGCCCAACAGCGAGATCGTCACCAGCATCGAGGAAGCCCGCGCGGCGATGACCGGGGCCAATGGCGGTAAGGGCTCGCTCGGGCTGCCATGCATCGTGCGCCCCGCCTACACGCTCGGCGGGCGCGGCGGCGGCATCGCGCGCACCGAGGAAGAGTTCGCGCGGATAGTTGCCCAGGGACTCGAGGCCTCGCCCATCGGGCAGGTGCTGCTCGACGAGTCGGTCATCGGCTGGGGCGAGTTCGAGCTCGAGGTGATGCGCGACAGCGCCGACAACGTCGTCATCGTGTGCTCGATCGAGAACGTCGACCCAATGGGCGTGCACACCGGCGACTCCGTCACCGTCGCCCCGCAGCAGACGCTCACCGACCACCTCTACCAGCAGCTGCGCGACCAGGCGATCACAGTGATCCGCGCCGTTGGCGTGGAGACCGGTGGCTCAAACGTGCAGTTCGCGGTCAACCCCCAAACGGACGAGATCCTCGTAATCGAGATGAACCCCCGCGTCTCCAGATCGAGCGCACTCGCCTCCAAGGCCACTGGTTTCCCCATCGCCAAGATCGCCGCACGCCTAGCGGTCGGCTACCGCCTCGACGAGATCGACAACGACATCACCGGCGCCACCCCCGCGTGCTTCGAGCCCACGATCGACTACGTCGTCGTCAAGTGGCCGCGCTTTGCCTTCGAGAAGTTCCCCAGCACCGACCCCACGCTCACCACCCACATGAAGTCCGTGGGGGAGGCGATGGCGATCGGGCGCACCTTCCAGCAGGCGTTCGCCAAGGCGCTGCGCTCGCGCGAGCTCGACAAGACGCCGTCCCTGTCAGCCGTCTCCGACGAGCGTCTGTTGGAGAGCCTCGCCACGCCAGCCGCCGACCGTTACGAGACGGTGCTCGAGCTGCTGCGCCGGGGCACAGATATCGAGCAGGTACACGAGCGCACCTGCATCGACCGCTGGTTCCTGCACGAACTGCGCCAGCTCGCACTCGAGCCCGAAGCGCCGTTCGCTGGCGAGCGCTCGTTTCGCTCGGTCGACACCTGCGCCGCCGAGTTCCCCGCGCGCACTCCCTACTACTACTCCGGCTGGGAGCGCACGAGCGCCAATGAGGTGCGTCGCGGCGAGCGCGAGTCGGTCGTGATCCTCGGCTCCGGTCCCAACCGCATCGGCCAGGGCATCGAGTTCGACTACTGCTGCGTGCACGCCGCCATGACCGTTCGCGAGTCGGGGCGCGACGCGGTGATGATCAACTGCAACCCCGAGACCGTCTCAACCGACTACGACACCTCCGATCGCCTGTATTTCGAGCCGCTCACGCTCAAAGACGTGCTCGCCGTCGTCGAGATCGAGAAGCCGCTCGGCGTGATCGTCCAGTTCGGCGGGCAGACACCGCTGAAGCTCGCCGCCGGGCTCCTCGAGGCGGGCGTGCCCGTGCTCGGCACGAGCGTCGATGCGATCGACCTCGCCGAGGACCGCGCGCGCTTCGGCGCGCTGCTCGACCGCCTCGGCTACAAGGCGCCGCCCTACGCCACCGCCGGCTCGCTGCAGCAGGCGCTGAAGTGCGCCGACCTCGTCGGCTTCCCGCTGATCGTGCGCCCCTCCTACGTGCTCGGCGGGCGCGCCATGGAGATCGTCTACTCGCGCGACGGGCTGGCCGACTACCTGCGCCGCGAGGGCGTTGCCGACGCGCAGGCCGGCGCCGGGCGCGGCGACGCGCCGGAGATCTTCCTGGACCGCTTCCTGGAGAACGCCACCGAGGTCGACGTCGACGCGCTGTGCGACGGGCGCGAGGTGTGGATTGGCGGCATCATGCAGCACGTCGAGGAGGCCGGCGTGCACTCCGGC
>DATBYJ010000160.1:0-4065 GCA_036513795.1 Solirubrobacteraceae bacterium
CGAACCCCTTCGCCGACCTCTGAGGCCCTAACGCTGCCAGACATCTGCGAGTACCGGTCCGGCCTGAGGGTCTGCGCGCGATCCGGTCGGCTGCATCTCGCCCGCCGCCGCCACACTGGCGCTCGGGCGAGCGGTTACCAGGACCGCCGCGAGCAGTACGTACAGCATGATCTCCGGATGGTTGAGGAGATTGTTGGTGAAGAACACGAGCAGCAAGCCGAGCATCCCGGCCGTGAGATATTGGGTACCGGGCAATTGATTCCGACCGATAAAGACGGCTCGGCCGAACACGACGCTTAGGATCACGAGGAGCCCGCCGTAGAAGATGCCGTTGGCGGCGGTCAGGTATAGCCACGAGTCGTGGGGGAGCTGGCCGTTGGCGCCATACGGTGTCAGCGTGTACTCGGTCGATGAATTGATCAGGGTGAGCAGGTGAGTAGAACCAACCCCCACGAGAGGGTGGTTGGCGACCAGGCGCAAGCCCGTGATCCAAGTGGCAGGTCGATCGAACCCGCCGGTCGTTGGGGCGTCGAGGCGTGCCAGCCAAAGGCCCTTGGTTGCGTAGAGTCCCACAGCCGCTAGCAGGGCGAGCCCAGCCAGGTTGGCAAGGCGCTTCTGCGTGAGTTCGCCCCGCTTCGGCAAAACCAAGAGCAGCAAAGCTACCCCGAATGCGATCAGTGGCCCACGAGTCAGCGATACGAACAGTGTTCCTAAGCTCGCTACGACGGTGACCCTCGCTAGCCAGCGCTGGCGATTGGTGGCGGCATCTGCGTACAGGGAGAGCGCGCCAAAAACCGCGAACATCGCGAAGGCCCCTAGTGCGTCAGCTCCGATCGTCCCCTGTGCCCGCAAGAAACCTCGCTCGGGATCGTAAGCCGCTCCCGTCGCGATCTGCCCGGCAACGATCGCAGCTTCGCCAATCGCCCCCAGGCACCATGCCGATAGGAGCTGTCCGCGTGCCCGTGGGCTCCGGCGGAGCGCGTCGCTGAACATCGTGAGCGCAATCGCGTAGAACAAAGGCTGACCGGCGGATTGCGCCAACATCTTCACGAAGTCCGAGGCTCCGGTGGCCGTGAAGATCGCTGAAGCGACACCAACGACGCCGAGCGCGATGAGCAGGGCTTGAACCGTGTAGAAGGATGCACCTGTGACTCGGCCGCCTTCACGATCGTTCGCGCGCTGGTGGGCGAGGGCCAGCGCCACGAGCGAGAGAACTGCGATCCCGACGGTACGGAGGGTGCTGCCATCGATCCCGTCATACGATCGCGGCTGCTGGTATACCCCGCTCACGACTGGGATCAGAGGCGTCACTATCAGCAGAAGCAGCGGGATGCCGAAGGCGCCCCACTTGGCTACCGCAGCGAGAACGCCGACGAGGATGATCGCCAGCGCGCAAAGCGCGAGGGGCTGATCGACTTTCACGGTGGCCAGCCCAGTGAGTACGCACATGAGGCAAATCGCGGGGAGACCAACCCACGATGCGCGTGCAGGTGCCCGGGTCATGCGAGTTCCAGACAGTGGCCGAATCTCGGATCTGAAACGCTCGACACTGCGCGTCTCACGTCTGACGCCAGTCCCGACTAAGACCTAGCGCCGGTCTCTTGCTTCGGAGTGCGCGAACCGTTAGATGCCGCTCGCTCGTTCCCATTGGCCTGTGCGTCGCTTTGACTCGAATAGTCCGACCGGTAGTAGTAGCCGTGACCGTAGATCGGCCCACTACGGGGCTGTTTGTAGGCATTGGCGACAACGCCGATCACGGGCGCCCCAGCGCTCTGGAGGGTTTCGCGCAGTCGGGCGGCAACGTCTGTGCGGTCTTGCCCGATGCGGCTAACGATCAAGACGCCGTCGGCCTGACGCACAAGTGGGAAGGCGTCCGGCACCAGAGCCAGGGGTGGCGTGTCGATGATCACGAGATCGTATTTCTCGCGCGCTTCGGCGATGATGCCCTGCATGATCTGGCTCTCGAGCACCAGCGGTGGGTTCGGAGGCAGAACCTCGCCTGCGACGAGGGCGTCGAGACACGAATCGCTGTCACCGTGACCGCCGAAGTCGACTCGCTGGACGGCATCGTCGAGCGACTGTGAGTGCACGAGAACTTCTGACAGTCCGGGTCCTTGCTTGAGGTTGAGGTACTTCGCCACCGTGGGCTTCCGCAGGTCGGTCTCGAGGAGTAGGA
Organism: Solirubrobacteraceae bacterium; assembly: GCA_036513795.1. Classification (GTDB taxonomy): domain Bacteria; phylum Actinomycetota; class Thermoleophilia; order Solirubrobacterales; family Solirubrobacteraceae; genus Palsa-744. Next base: position 2,177 of record DATBYJ010000160.1, read on the forward strand.
CGCGCGAACCGACAACGGCCGATGCCATTGCGAGGTTGGACGCGATCGTCGTCTTTCCAGCGCCGGATCCGGCTGACACGACGACCACTACCCGCAGTTCGCGATCCACGTTGAAATACCGAACGTGCGCGCGGAGCAGCCCGAACACCTGCCCTTCCGCCGGTGGCGCCGAGGCGGCTGCCGGTGCGCGCTTGCGCGTTTGATCAAACGTCGGGCTCTCCGGCACGACGCCAAGCAGAGGCAGTTCGTATACGCGCTCGAGTTCGGCCGGGTCTCTGAGCAAGCGATCGAAACGCTGCAGGACGAAGGCGAGAACCAGACCAAGAAGCAAGCCGAGTACGACGCCAAAGGCGGTGTCGCGCAGCACCCTTGGCGAGGAGGGGGTCGTTGGGGGGATCGCTGTTTGCTCCAACTGGACGTCGCTGGACTGCAACTGGCTCAGCGTCTCCAGGGATGCCTCGCGATCCTTGAGATCCACCGCGACGGCTCCGATTTTCTGCGACGGCGTGAGCACGTCGTACTGCAGCCGGACTGCGCGGAGCGCGCTGGCATAGTAGTTCGCATCGGTCTGCTGGCGATCGGCGATCACACTCTGTGCATACGCGTCCGCGAGCTTCACCGCAAACGAGGGCGACCTCCAAGTGGCCGAGATACTCGCCAGATCGGTGTCGGTCACCTGGCTCACGCTGATGCTGTTCGCGACCTTTGTCCTCGTCAGTCCGTCGCCCAGCCTCGCCGCGGTTTCAGCCGCAACACGCGGTAGCGTGGCAAGACTCAGGTAGGTGTCCTGCTCGGGCTGCGGGCTCGCAGAGCTGACGATCGGCAGGCCGGCCGCCTCCTCATCCTGCTCCTGAGTGCGGAACAGTACTTGGGCGGTGGCTGTGTATTCCTTTTGCTCATACTTCGCAAATGCGAATGCCGCGGCTCCGGTCAGTACACAGCAGAGCACGATCACCGGCGCGCGCTGCCGCAACATCTGCAGCAGTCCCGCGAGATCTAGGTTTGCTGATTCGTTCTGCGTCATGCTGAGCCTCCGTGGAGCAATTCTGCTGCGTCCCGCCTTCGAGTGCACTGCTTCGAAGGCCTTATCCACATGTCCGCTTTCTTTGCGGGCACCAGGCGATGGACGTTGCCCGTACCTTGCCGGCCTGTGGACCAGGCCGCCGCAGGCACGAACTGCGAGATCTCCGAGCGCCTGTAGCGCATCAATTTGCGCCCCTTCCGCCAAGCACTACCGGCAACGTACGCAACATCAGCCTCACGTCCTCCCACAGCGACCAGTTCATGACATACAAGTAGTCCAGCTTGACCATCTCCTCAAACGGGATCCGCGTCCGCCCGAGCACCTGCCAGTACCCGGTGATCCCCGGCGTGAGGTCGAGGCGCCCGCGGGCCCAGCCGTGCACGTGATCGTCCTCGGACGGAATCAGGGGGCGCGGGCCGACCACGCTCATCTCACCGCGAACCACATTCCAGAGTTGCGGAAGCTCGTCGAGGCTCAGTCGCCTGAGCCACCGGCCCATCCGCGTAACCCGCGGATCGTGCTCCACCTTCAGCCAACCGGGATCTGTGCTGGCGGCGAGTAACTCGGCTCGGCGCTGCTCGGCATCGGCGACCATGGTGCGCAGCTTGAAGAGGCGAAAGTGACGCCCGCCACGGCCCACCCGCTCCTGCGCGAAGAACACCGGCCCGTGCGAATCGAGCTTTATCGCCACGGCTAGGAGTCCCAGGAGCGGAGCGAGGAAGATCAGCAGAGGCGCGGCGATCAGGAGATCCATCCCGCGTTTGATCGCCCGCGAGGAACGCGGAAGCCACGGCGGGTTCACGCCAAGGACGGTGACCCCCTCGACGTCGTCGATCTCGACGGCGGGTCCGAGCACGTCCGCGAG
>DATBYJ010000161.1:0-7960 GCA_036513795.1 Solirubrobacteraceae bacterium
CCCGTCGGCGAGCCCCAGTTCCATGCGCTCCCCGGCACTCCGGGCGTGAACGGCCTGACCAATGGCCTGCTCACAAACAACCCCAACGAGTACAACCCAAAGCGACTCGGCCCCGAAGAAGCACTCACCTGCGACCAGAACCATAGCTACACGCCTGAGCAGGAAGCCTTCGACAACGGCCTGATGAACGATTTCGTACAGAAGACAACCGGCAGCAGCTGCTCGGAAACGGGTGCGATCAACTCGTCCAAATATGGCCCCAAGGGCATCGTGATGGACTACTACGACGGCAACACCGTGACCGCGCTGTGGGACTACGCCCAGCACTACGCGCTCAACGACAACTCCTACGACAACCAGTTCGGACCCTCCTCACCAGGAGCGATCAACCTCGTAAGCGGCGATACAGAAGGCGCTGAAACACACGGCGGCACGAGCTCAGCGGTCGTCAACGGCGTGCTCCAGGGCGACGGCGAACCGTACTATGACCAGTGCAGCAACGCCAGCAGCCCGCTCAACTCTGAAGGGCTGCCCACGGGCGTTACGGTCTCGCTGACCGGCAAGAACATCGGCAACCTGATGAACGAAAAGGGCGTCACTTGGGGCTGGTTCCAGGGCGGCTTCACCCCATCCGCCACGGAAAACGCGGCGCACGAAAAACGCGCTGTGTGCGGTACCAGCCACAAGAACATCGGCGGCGCGACAGTAGCGGACTACGTCCAGCACCACGAGCCATTTGAGTTCTACGAAAGCACCGCCAACCCCGACCACGTGTCGCCGAGCTCGCTCGAACAGGTCGGCTACAGCGACCCGGCTGGCACAAAACTAAACGAAGCCGTCAACCACCAGTACGACCTGTCGTGGTTCAACAAGGCAGTCACGGAAGGCAACATGCCGCAGGTCTCCTTCCTGAAGCCGCCTGCCTACGAGAACGGCCACGCTGGCAACTCCGATCCGCTCGACGAACAGCGATTCCTCGTGGAAGAGATCAATGAGATCGAGCAGTCGAAGTACTGGCCAAACACAGCAATAGTCATCGACTACGACGACTCCGACGGCTGGTATGACCACCAGCTCGGCCCGATCGTCGACCCGTCGAATGACACTAGCGACGCGCTCAACGGTGCCGGTAAATGTGGCACTGTCACAGCTGAAAACACCGAACACAAGGATCGCTGCGGTGCCGGCCCACGCTTGCCGCTGCTCGTGATCTCGCCGTGGGCGCGTCGTAACTACGTCGATGGCACGTTCACAGAGCAGTCCTCAATACCCAAGTTCATTGAAGAAAACTGGGGTCTCGGCAAAATCGGCGGAGGCTCGGAGGACGCTACCTCGGGGACGCTCGACAATATGTTCGACTTCAACACCGCCGACACACGCGCGTCGGAGATTCTGTTGAACGACGAAACCGGTGAGATCGAAAAAGAAATCTCGCCCCCCGAAAAGGAAGGCAAAGAAGGTAAGGAAGGGCCAGCTGGTCCGTCTGGGCCAGAAGGCAAAGCGGGAGCGCCAGGACCAGCTGGACCGGAAGGCAAAGTGGGTCCTGCCGGGCCAGAAGGCAAGGAAGGCAAAGAAGGGCCGCAGGGGCCGCCGGCGGAGCTGATCCTCTGCAAAGTGACCGGCAAAGGCAAGCACGTCAAAGTCACTTGTAGCGAGGAAGGCGTAGCTGCCAACACGAGAGCAATCGTGTCGCTCGCGCGTAACCACAAGATCGTGGCCTACGGCGCGGGCCGACTAGGTGCGCAGATCGCTCTGGCCCACAAGACGCGCTTGTACGGCCGCTACACGCTGTTCGTTGAGGTACCGGGCAAGTCGAGCATGTCGAAGGTGGTGCACCTGTTCTAGCTGGACAGTCGCTCACATAGCTCGAAGTCGGACTGGGGCGCCCTTCGGGGCGCCCCTTTCCTTGCGATAGTCGCGACTAGCTGTCGGTGACCCGTGGCGCGTAGCGGTGATGGAGCATCAGCGCGTTGCCATCCGGGTCGGCGAAGAACGCCATATGGCACACACCCGTGTCGAGCGTGTCGCCGACGAACTCGACGCCCCGCTCGGTGAGCGTGGCGCGGGCCGCCGCGACATCCTCGACGTGCAGGGCCAGCGCGTTGCGATTGGGGTTGTAGCCCAAGCCGAACTTCTCCGAGACGACCACGCTGAGGGTCACCGTGCCGGTCTCGAACTCCGCAAAGTGGTGCGCCGGCATGTATACCGATCGAGTCAGCCCCAGGGTGGTGCCGTAGAACTCGACCGCGGCGTCGAGGTCGTTGGTGGGGATCGCGACGAAGTCCACTCCGGTGACGATCGGGCTGGCGTCTGCCATCTCGCGATCCTACACCCGCCGCAGCTTCACGCCACCCAGCTCGGTTGCGTCCGCTCCACCTGGCAGCTCGTGCTCGATCTCCAGGGCGATCTCTACGATGCCTTCGGCACCGTCCTCGGCGCGCTCGCGGAAACGCACGTCGGCGCCGTCCAGGCGCAGCAGCGCATCGGCGCCTGCCATACCCGCCTCCTCCTGGTTCGCCGCTACTCCCAACACCTGGCCCCAGCGTGCGGCCACCGCTTGCGGATCGGCAACCGCCACCGTGATATCCGCCAGCCGGCCGGGCTCCGCGGATGCGATCTGAGCGGTCCAGGGCGGCCCGCCCCAGCGCCAGCTGCCGTAGGGCCGCGACTGATCCAGCGAGACGATCGCACCGCGCATGTCGACTGGGTGCAGGTGCGTGCCGGAGATATCAGGCAGATCGATCTGCCACACCACGCGCACGCCCAACCCAAGCGCGCGCGAGCGCGCTCCATCGAGATCCTCCAGGTCGAAGATCACCATGTAGCCACCATCGCCGCCGTGACGCTCCAGATAGCGGCCCGCCGCCGTGTCTGCTCGTGTGGGTGAGATCACCTCGAGGAAACAGTCCCCCACGGCGAACACCACGTTCTCCAGGCCGAACTCCCCCACACCGGGATCCCTGAACGGCTCACCCAGGTCGAGTGCTGTGCGCAGCTGTCCAGCTACGGGCTCGAGCTCCCGCGCAACGAGCACCGCCTGGCGCAACCGCACGCCTGTCCCGCCACCGGTCACGAGCCGAGACTAGCGGGCCGCCCCTGCGATCCGTCTCCCAGCAAGGCATCGAGTTTGCGCCTGAACATCGCCGGCTCAATCGCTGGATAGCGGTAGAGGTAGGGCTCGATCTGGTCATAGAGCGACCGTAGGCGCGCAGGCTCCACAAGCCGATCCACCAACATGCTGTGGACATCGGCGAGATCCTGGTCGAACCCGCGCTCGATCTTCGACAACGCCTGCGAATAGAGATCGAAGTGGTGGACCTCGACGTTGCCCTCGCGAAAGAGGTAGGGACTGCGCTCATGCCAGCCAGGAAGCTCAGGGATGAAGTCCGGCGGCGAGGCCAACTCGATGTTGATACCCAGGCGCTCCTTCAGCGCCGGCAGCTCGCGCAGCAACTCATCGGCTTCGGGTTCGAAGCGCAGATCGACGTCAACGGTCGACTCGCGCCATCCCTCCAGCACTGCCGTCGAGCCACCAGTCAGATAGATCCTTACCGGCCCCCGAACCCTACGGCCGAGCTCCCTGGCGAACGCCCGTATCAACTGCTCGTCAACCGGCGGACGCACGCTCAGCCGCCCGCGCAAAGCTGACCATCCGAGCGACCAGCGCGTTATAGCGGCTGTGTGCTCCCCCGTCACGCTCTGAGAGCATTTCGTACAGGCGATGCGAAGCCCCTTCAGCTGCAGGCGGCACATCGATCCCCAGTGCGCGAAGTCTAGGGGCGGCCATCGTCACCATCAGCGATGCCTCGCTCTCGCGCCCTGCCGCTAGGTCAGCCAAACCTCCACTCACCAGCTCGTAGCCCGGCAGTCGCTCCCAGGTATTTGTCATGCGCTCAATCTTAGGCCCTTGCGGCGAACCGAAAGGCCGGCCTCCGAAAGTGGTCGCCAACCCTTAGAAACCCCTCTATTTACTAACGTCGAGACGGCGAAATCATTCGATATTCGACAACATGACCGCACGCCCGTTGGTTAGGATTAGCCGGTCATGCCCCCTTCTAGATCGGCCGCCCTTTCCGCCCGGATTGCGGTGCTGGGCATCGTCGTTCAAGGAGACGGCCCGCAGACGCTTGGCAACGTGGCGCTCCGCCTGGCCGAGGATTTCGGCGCAGCTCGCTTCCCCAAGAACACCGTTCACCAGAACCTACGCAACCTGACACGCGGCGGCTATCTGCGCCTGGTCCGCGAGGGAGCCGAGCCGTCATACAGCCTGTACGAGGCTGAAGACAAGGGCATCGAGGAGTTCATGGAGTGGCTGGTCGCATCCGAACCAGACCCGCCCGCACTGCGCGACGCACTGCAGGCGCGACTTAGCTTCTACACGAGAGCGGTCGAGCGCGGTGATATCGCAGGCCTGGTGGAGAAACTCCGGGCACAGCAGCAGCACTGTGCTCGTCAGTTCGCCGTCGCTCACGGCAATGTGCATCTCGAGCAGGCCCAACGCCGCGAGCAGCCGGGCAGCCTCAACGATGCGCTTTACCTCATCAGGATGGAAGACGAAGCCGAGCTCTGGGGTAACGCCGTCGAGCGCTTGCAGAAGCTGCGGCTCCGCTTGGAACGTCTATTGACCGGCGAGCGCAGCCAGCGATGAGCGAGCTACTGGCGATACGCAACGTTGGCAAGTCCTATTGGCGCGGGGTGCGCGAGGTGAGCGTGCTGGTCGATGTGTCTGTGCAGGTCGATCCAGGGCAGGTAGTTGCCGTGATCGGCTCTCGCGGCGAGGGTAAGACGACATTGCTGAAGCTGGCAGCTGGCCTCGACTTGGTCGATCGCGGTGAGGTGTGGCTCGGCGATCGCGAGCTCTCGGGGTTGACCGAGCGCGCTCGCAGGCGACTGCTGGGGCACGAGATCCGCTGGCTGGACCGCCGTGAGCCGAGCCTGCGCGTACCCATCCGCGACTTGGTGGCTGCACCACTTGCGATCGGACGCCGGCGTGGCCTGCGCGAAGCTCGCTCACTCGCGCTCGGCGCGCTCGATCGGCTGGGGATCGGTGCCGTGGCGGAGCAGCGCTGGGGCGACATCTCCAACTGGGAGCGCGTGTTGGCCGCGCTTGCCGGTGCGATCGTTGGTTCGCCCAAGCTGTTGGTGATCGACGATCTACTCGACGGGCTCGGCGCAAGCAGAACCGAGGAGGCAGGCAGGGCATTGCGTTCGCTGGTGGCGGAGCTGGGCTTTGGCGTGTTGATGAGCGTCTCCGATTGGGATGCCGCGCTGGTGGCCGATCGGATCCTCAATTTCGAGGGTGGCCACCTGATGCTCATGTCCGATCAGACCAGCCAAGGCACTTCTGCCACGGATGCCGAAGTTCTGCCTTTCGAGCGCAGACGTGATGGCTCCCGAAGCATGAACGCGTGCTAGAGCTCCACGATCTCGTCAAGCACTACCAGGCGGGAGACAGCGGCCTGATCAAGGCTGTGGACGGCGTCAGCCTGACAGTCGCCGGCGGCGAGCTCGCGGTCCTCTACGGCCCCAGCGGCTCGGGCAAGACTACGCTGCTGAATCTGATCGCCGGTCTGAGCGCGCCGGATCGCGGCCACATCCTGGTCGACGGCCGCGATGTCCTCGCCATGACGCGCAAGCAGGCGGACGCCTACCGCCTTCACCAGCTCGGGATCATCAGCGCACCTCACGATCTCACGCCAGGTGCCCGTGTGCTCACCAGCGCCTCATTGAAGCTTGTCCTGGGGCGCAAGCGCAAGACCAACACCACCCTGATCCCAATGCTCGACCGACTCGGGCTTGGATCCCGCCTGGCCGACAACACCGAGTCGCTGTCGATGGGAGAGCGTCAGCGCGTGACGATCGCAATGGTGCTCGCGGCCCAGCCAAAGCTCGTCCTAGCTGATGAGCCCACAGGAAATCTCGACTCGGTCCGTACCCGCGAGGTATTTGCGCTCCTGCGGGAGGTGTGCAAGGAGTGGGGCGCCACCGTGCTGCTCGCCAGCCACGATCCCGAGGCTGCGAGTTTCGCCGACCAGAGGCTTGAACTGCGTGACGGGCAGATCGCCGAGTACACATCCGTCAGCTTGGGTGACGAGCGCTGCTGAATATGGCCCACCCGGTAGCAGATGGGCCTCCTGACCAAGCGCCACTAGCCCTAGAGCCGCGGTCGGTCGGGCGCTGGGCATCGCTGCGAGCGGCATTCGCTAGTCGCATGAGCCTCTCCGATCTGCTCTATCTGTATCGAGCGCGTCTGCGCGCGCGCACGTTGGTGATCCAAGAGTTGCTTGCGATCCTCGGGATAGCCGGTGGCGTTGCCCTGCTGTTCGCCTCCCAGGTCGCCGGTACGAGCCTGGGCAGATCAGTCCAGGACCTCACCACCCAGATCGTCGGCAACACCCAGCAGATCCAGCTCGACGCGCGTGGACCAGCAGGCGTCAGCGAACAACTGCTGCAACGTGTCAATGGTCTCCCCGGTGTAAGCGTCGCTATTCCGATCCTCGAGCAGCAGGCGACGATCATTGGCCCCGCGGGCGGCCAGTCGATCGATCTGATTGGCACCGACCCCAAGCTCGTTGCAACGGAGAACCCGCGCCTGCTGCGCTTCTCCGACAATCAACTCGAACACCTGCATGCGATCGCGCTACCAGCACCGCTCGCGCAGGCCATCGGCTTGAACGTGGGCGAAAAACTGACACTGGAGATAGGCGCGAAGCTCACCACGACCTACTTGGGAGCAACGCTCCTGGAACGCGAAATCGGCGGGCTTGTGAGTAGCCCTGTCGCCTTCGCACCACTCACCTACGCCCAGCACCTGTCAGCAATCGGGCCCCGAATCACGAGAGTCTTCGTCCGGCCGGCCGCCGGCCGAGTAGCGCCGGTCCGCGCCGAGCTCAAGCGGCTGGCAGCAAACGCCAACGTGAATGTCGAGCCGGCTAACTACGACGCCAGGCTATTCGCCGTCGCCTCGACGCCAGAGAGCCAGAGCGAGAGTCTGTTCTCGGCAATCAGCGCGCTGGTCGGTTTCCTCTTCGCGCTCACCGCGATGCTTGTCACCGTCCCGGCCAGACGCCGCTTGATCGAGTTCCTCACACCTCATGGCGCGACGTGGGAAATGACGGTGCAGATCCTGCTGTTCGACGCCGCCGTAATCGGTACGGTCGCGTGCATCCTCGGGCTCGCGCTCGGCGAGCTGCTCTCAATCGCTGTGTTTCACTCAGCCCCCGGCTATCTGAGCGCAGCGTTTCCAGTTGGCAGCCAGCGAGTGGTGACCGCGCGAAGCATCGTGCTGGCGGTCGGCGCTGGACTCGCTGCTGCGACCATCGGCGTGCTTTGGCCCGTTCGTGACATCCTCGCGCGCCCCCTGCAGACGAACCTGTACACGCGCACAGCCTCGCGCGGGTGGGCGCTAACGAGACTCGCCGGGGGCATCGCTTGCCTGGGAATCAGCACTGCGATTCTGCTCGCCCAGCCACAGAGCGCGTTTTTCGGATGCGTGACGCTGCTGTTCGCGCTCGTGCTGTTGCTGCCATTCCTGTTCGACGCGGTCATCAAAGCCTTCGACGCCGCGCAACGACCGCTCGAAGGTGCCGCCACGCTACTGGTGGCAAGCGAGCTCAAATCGTCACGTACGCGCATACGCGCGTTGGCAATCGCTGCCACCGGAGCGATCGCCGTGTTCGGCAGCGTGGCCATCGATGGCGCCCAGGTGAACCTCCGCCGTGGCCTAGACGCATCAGCCCATGGCATCGACTCGAGCGCCAACGTGTGGGTGAGCCCCAATGGTCAGACGAGCGTGCTGGCTACCAGCCCGTTCATTGCGGTCGATGTCGAAGCGATCCGCCGGCTGCCCGGCGTGCACGCGCTCGGCATCTACCGGGGCAGCTTCCTCGACTGGGGCAATCGGCGGCTGTGGGTACTCGCACCGCCGGCCAACACTAAGCACCCGATACCGCCCGGGCAG
>DATBYJ010000162.1:0-8886 GCA_036513795.1 Solirubrobacteraceae bacterium
GGCGATTGGCGCATCGCTACAGGAGTCAGCGCTAGACCCGTTCTTGACGGGCCGCGAGCACATGCGCCTGCAGAGCGCGCTACACGGGCTAGGCAAGGCAGACAGCGAACGACGGGGCCGCGAGCTGCTTGAGCGGGTGGGTTTGCTGGACGCAGCAGATCGCAAGGTGGGCGGCTACTCGGGGGGAATGAAGCGTCGCCTGGATCTTGGCCTGGCGCTGGTGCACGGCCCGCGGCTGTTGTTTTTGGACGAGCCAACTACAGGCCTTGACCCACAGAGCAGGGCGGCACTGTGGGATGAGGTACGCCGCCTGGCAAACGACGGCGTGACAGTTTTCCTGACGACGCAGTACCTGGAGGAGGCGGACGTGTTGGCCGACCGGGTGGGCATCATCGACCGCGGCAAGATCGTGGCGGAGGGCACCCCGGCTGAGCTAAAGGCCTCGATTGGCCGCCCGAGCGTGGAGATAATTCCGCAGAATCCCAGCGAGCGAGCGCGTTTGGAAACGGTGCTTCACCGCTTCGGCGAGCAGGCGGCAGCGTCCAGCAACGGCGTAGCTGTGCGACTGCCAGAAGGTGTGTCAGACGTGGCTGAGATCGTGCGCACACTAGACGCTGAGGGACTAGTAATTGCAGACTTGAGACTGCATTCGCCGACGCTTGATGACGTGTTCCTGGCGAAGACCGGCCGCTCGCTCGAGGGCGCAGGTGACGGCGAGGGTGAGGGCGAGCCAGACGAGCAACAGGATCCAGTGGCAGCGAGCGCATGAGACTCCCTGTGCGAGAGGTTTCCGAGTGAGCGAGCACGTGACACAGATAGGCGTGCTGGCGCGGCGCTCGATGCGTAAGACGCTACGCCAGCCGTTTCAACTATTCCCGATTGTGTTCTTCCCGCTGATCCTGTTGGCGGTGAACGCGAGCGGGCTGAAGGCAGCAACCAGACTGCCTGGCTTCCCCACGCACTCCTATATCTCGTTTGCAATCGCAGTGGCGTTCATCCAAGGTGGGATGTTCTCGCTGATTAACACAGGCACGAACCTGGCAGAGGACATCGAGAGCGGCTTCTTTAACCGCCTGGCGCTGACACCACTGCGGCGAGTGTCGCTGATCGCGGGCCTGCTGGTGGGCGTGGCGGCGCTGGGAGTGCTGCAGTCGGCGGTGTATGTGCTGATGGGGGTGGTTGCGGGCGCACACCTGAATGCGGGCGCGGGCGGCGTACTGGTGATCCTGGCATTGGGCTCGCTTACGGCGGTGGGCTTTGGCGCGCTGGGCTGTGCGGCGGCGCTACGAACGGGATCCGGTGAGGCGGTACAGGGACTGTTCCCGCTGTTCTTTGTGTTCATCTTCCTATCGTCGAGCAACCTGCCGCGCAACCTGTTGAAGACGGGCTGGTTTCACACGGTGGCGAACGTTAACCCGATCTCGTATCTGATTGAGGGCTTTCGCAGCCTATACATCTACGGGTGGGACGGCAGCGCCTTGTGGCGGGGATTTGCGGTCGCTGCAGGTCTCACACTCGTTGCCCTGTTCGCGGTTGCGGGGGCTATGCGAACGAGGATGCAACGGACATGAGCTCGATCCCAGTAACAAGCATCCCCCCAGCGGCCACGACCGGCGGCGGCATCTGGCGAGTGGCGCGCACGATCGCGTGGCGAAGCATGCATACGTATATTCGCCGCCCTGACCTGTTCGTGCCGTCGCTAGTGTTTCCACTGGTGTTCCTGGCGAGCTTTGCCGGCGGGCTGTCAGCGCTGGGGGACGTGCCGGGCTTTCACTTCCCCGCCGGGTATACGGCGTTTCAGTTTGTGTTCGTGCTGTGCCAGTCGGCGATGTTCGGCGGGCTGTTCACGGGTTTCACACTGGCGTTTGACTTCGAAAGCGGATTTGCCAGGCGGCTGATGCTGGCGGCGGAGGACCGCCGTGGGATCGCGCTGGGCTATGCGTTTGTGGCGCTCACGCGAGCAGTAATCACGTTGACGGTGGTGAGCGTGGTGGCGCTGGCGACAGGGATGCGGATTACGGGCAACGGCGTGGACGTGGTCGGCCTGTATGGGCTGGCGCTGCTTTTGACGCTGGTGGGCTACGGCTGGGCGGCGGGCGTAGCGTTTCGCTTCCGCTCGATTCAGTCCGGTCCGCTGATGCAAACACCTGTCTTCCTGCTGCTGTTCCTGGCACCGGTGTATGTGCCGCTGAGCCTGCTGAAAGGCTGGATTCACACGATTGCGAGCATCAACCCGGCGACAGCATTCCTGGATGCCGGCAGAGGACTGATCTCGGGTGTGCACAACCACACAGCGCTGGCGTTTGCGTGCGCGCTGGTGTTGATCTTCCTATTTTCTATATGGATGTTGACAGGGCTTCGTAGCGCCGAGAACGCACCCTAGGCGGACACATGGGCAACGTCCCGACGAGGCGCCGGCCAAAGGCGTAGCCGAGCTTTACGCCTGACGCTCGGCTGCGCCTTGCTGCAACTGGCGGGCGAGCTCGCCTGCTTGATGGGTGCTGACGAGCACCCTGCGCAGAGAGGTGTTGTTCGCGACGGCGAAGGACAGCCCGGCAACACCACGGCGCACGATAAACACTTCGTCGAGGCGGATGGTGCGGGCGATGTAACAGAGCCATGGCAAGCGCAGCCCGACTTTGATGCCGCCTCGCATGGCCTCACGAACTGGGTCCGAGACAACCCGCACGTCACTGATGGCCGTGCGCGCAACGCGGACGTTGCGCATCAAGCCGAGCAGCTTTTGCCATGGCGCTAGCCGCACTTCGATTTGGTCATCACTGATGTTGATCTGCATTGTTCGTTTGAGTGTTGCTGACTAGCAAGCTACCCGCTCGCGACCGCTTTGGACACTGACGGAAATAATTCTCAGCATGATGGGATCGCATTTCTGTCTCTGTTCACAATCCTCAACAGCAGCCTACTACCTACGACAGTTGTCTGTGGAACTTTCGTCTGCGCACAGCGAGAGTTGGAACTATGGAGGCTGTCCGTAAGCAATTCGCTGCCAATCTCCGTCAGCACCGTGATCGGGCGGGTCTGTCGCAGGAGGCACTGGCAGATCTTTGCGATCTGCACCGCACGGAGATCAGCCTACTGGAGCGCTGTAAGCGCTCGCCCCGGCTGGAGACGATCGTGATCCTCTCCCGCGGCCTGGAGCTGTCCTCGCCGGGCGAGCTACTCAAGGGGATCTACTAACAACTACAATCGCGCCGTGGGCTGGCTGCGGCAAAAGACGTCCGCGTGGACGCTCTGGCCGGCGGTCGCAGTAGCGATCACAGCGTGTGCCCTGCTCCCTACCTCCGGGCTTGCAGCACAGGCGCCGGTTCCCCAGCCGTTCAAGGGTGGCGCGTTGTGGGTGACCCAGCTTGCGCCCGGGCAGAGCGGCGCGGAAGTGGTGGCGCAGGCGGCTTCAGCAGGCTTGCACACGGTGTACTTGAAGGCCGCCGAAGGCAGTACGTCCGAACCGCAATTCGCAGCGGCGCTGGTGAGCGAAATGCGTGCCGCGGGAGCGACCGTATGCGGGTGGATGTTTGCCGTTGGCGCAAACCCACAAGCTGAAGCTGCTGCGGCAGTGGCAGCGGCGCACGCGGGCGCGCAGTGCCTGGTAGTTGACGCGGAGGGCGAATACGACTCGCTGTACTACCCGGCGCAGCTGTTCGTGCATGCGCTGCGGACGCAGCTTGGCGCGAGCTTTCCGATCGGACTGGCAAGCCAGGCAGAGGTATACGAGCATCCCAAGTTCCCCTACTCGGTGTTCCTCGGGCCGGGCGCGTTCAACGTGGTGCTACCGCTGATGTATTGGCTGGACTTTGGCATCAGCGTGGACGCGGTATACAGCGATGCGATGGCTGCCAATGCAATCTACGGACGGCCAATCCTTCCCGTGGGCCAGCTGTACGGCACACCCACCAGCGCGGAACTACTGCGCTTCCGTGCGCTCGCCCATTCGTACGGCTCACCCGGCGTGAGCTTCTTTGACCTGGCAGCAGCGCAGCCAGGTCAGCTTCCCTCGCTAGCCTCACCCTTCCCCGCACTCCCCCGCACAACCATTCGCTTGCCCACTGTGCACTCCGGCGCGGATGGCGACGAGATCGTGCAGTCGCAGGAGCTGCTCAACGCCGCCGGCGCGCACCTCCCGGTGGGCGGCTTCTTCGGCACCCAGACCGCCAAAGCAGTGGCTGCGTTCCAGGCCCGCCATCATCTGGCGGTGAACGGCGTTCTTGGCGCTGCCACGTGGAAGGCGCTGCTGCACTTTCGTCCGCGCGAGCCGTCCTGGGCAGCAGGTCCGCCCGACAGTGCCCAGTGAGCCCTACTCCCGCGGTTTCAGCAGCGGCTCGGGTTGCCTTGCTCATCGACGAGTTAACCTGTCGTCCTGACATATCGGCTAGCAGATAGGAGACCAAGTGTCCTCGCTCGCAGACAGCCCCACCGCGCTCCCACTCCGCACAGCCATGGAAGCGCGAGATCTGTCCGCCGTGATGGACACGTTTGCGCCAGGCGCAGTGGTGCGCTCGCCGTTTACCAGCTCGCTGGCGTTTGAAGGACACGAGCAGGTCCACACGATCATGCAGCTGATCCTCGAGGTGTTTGAAGAGCTGCACTACACGGACGAAATTCAGGGTAAGGACAGCGCGGTGCTCGTAGCCACCGCGCGAATTGGCGGTAGCGAGGTCGACATGGTGGACCACATTCGCCTGGACGAGAACGGCAAGATCGCTGAAGTGACCGTGTTCTTCAGGCCACTACCGGCAACCGCTGTGGCCATGCGTGTGATTGGCAGTGGACTGGGCCGGCGCCAGAGCGCCGCGCGCGGCCATGCCATTGCGGCACTAACGCAGCCGCTGGGGGTGTTGACCCGCGTTGGCGACCGCGTTGGCACACGCCTGGTCCGTCCCGTGCTGTAGCACGACCAAGCCATGACACCAGCAACTGAGGGCTTCACCAATGCGGGCCTCGAGCGCCTCCACGCGACGGTGGAACGGCACGTGGGCGATCAGCAAATACCTGGCCTCGTGGCACTGGTAGCGCGCGGCGAGCACGTACATGTGGAGGCGCTTGGCAACCTGGCCATCGGCGACACGCCCGTGGCACGCGACTCGCTTTTTCGGTTGTCCTCCACAACCAAGCCGATCACCGCGGCTGCCACGCTAGCGCTTATAGAGGAGGGACTGATCGGCCTGCATGAGCCGGTCGATCGGCTGCTCCCGGAGCTCGCCAACCGACGGGTGTTGCGAAACATGGACAGCCCACTGCAGGACACAGTGCCCGCCGAACGCGCGATCACCACGCGCGATTTGCTCACGTTCACGTTCGGCTTTGGCATGGCGTTGGAGATGTTCATGGCAGCTACCCCCTGGCCAATCGTGGCCGCCGATCAGGAGCTGAGGCTGGCCACGCTGGGGCCGCCCAACCCCGAGATCCAGCCCGACCCGGACACGTGGATCGCCAACCTCGGCACGCTGCCGTTGATCGCGCAGCCGGGAGAGCGCTGGCTGTACAACACCGGCGCGTCAGTGCTCGGCGTGCTGCTCGCGCGCGCCGCCAACACATCGTTCGCAGAGGTGCTTCGCACGCGTGTGTTCGAACCGCTTGGCATGCACAACACAAGCTTCTGGACCGCTCAGCCCGAGCGCCTGGCAGCCGCCTACCAACCCACCCCTGAGGGCCTTGTGGTGTGGGATCAGCCACATGGCGCGTGGAGCCGGCCGCAGGCATTTGCCGATGGCGGCGCCGGCCTGCTCTCCAGCGCCGATGACATGCTCGCGTTCGCACGGATGCTCATGTGCGGCGGCGCGCCCGTGCTGTCCGCACAGTCTGTGCAGGCGATGACCAGCGATCAGCTGACCGCCGCACAGAAGGCCCACGGCGGGCTCGGTAGCGACTTCTTCAACGGCCGCTCGTGGGGGTACTGCCAGGCGGTACAGGACGACGGCGCGTTTGGTTGGGCCGGTGGTTTTGGCTCCACGTGGTTGGTCGACCCCGCACGGCAGCTGATCGTGATCGTGCTCAGCCAGCGCATGTTCGAGTCGGCAGGGGCGCCGCAGGCGCATCAGGACATCCAGGCCGCAGCGTACGCAGCGCTCGCCTAAAAACGCCCGGAGCCCGGGCTATGCCGGGCTCCAAACCTCTGTCATAGGCACGGCATCCTGCCGTTGGGCGGCTGTGGTTGAAGAGGAGCACCACCGCGCCACAGAAATTATTCGGGCGAGCCGTTGACATTGTTACGAGGGTGTTCGTCCGTCTTCCATTATGCGAATCCGCAACTACAGTGAAACGCGGATCTCAGCTATCACCCCTGGCGAGATCCAGCGGGCCCGTCCCCGGCAGCTCGTTTTGCGCGCACGCCAGCCGCCAGCGTAGGTGGACCGAGCGCCGGGACGGGTCCCCCGCGGTGCCAGGCCACCTACCATGCGGTTTCCCGCGGTGCCGACAGTCCGCGGCGCCGGGCCTCCCACTGTGCCTACATCCCGCAATACCGGCCTCAGTCGCCTACAGCCTCACCGTGGCGGTCAAGTGCCGCAGGACCTCCAGGCGTTGGGCGAGCCCGCTGCCGCCGGCAAGCACCAGCCAAGCGTCGCCCAAGCGGGTCGCTGTGAGTTCACCTTTGAAATCACCCGGGCCGTTGAAGTAGCCACGCGTGCCACGCACCGGCTCGAGTCCCGGAATCGCAGCCGGCGACGTGCCGGGGTGCGCTGCATCGAGCAGCACGGCCGCATCCAATGGCCAGTTGTGCACGTAGTACTCCGTGTCGATGCATGAGAAGAAGCTACGGCCGATAAGCGTGCCGGGGAAGGGCCTGATGGCAGTCGCCACGTGACTCCACTTAGCCCTCACGCCGGGGATCCCCCTGACCCGCAGCCTGCAGGGCCCGGTTGCCGTAGCACCGCGTGGCGTTGAGCGGCTGAGCGCTGGTGCTTCACGCACCCGGCCAGGAATCACGCGCCCACGCGCGTCAAGCGCCGCGAGCTTCGGCTGGGGTATTGACGCGATGCTTCGCCTGCCGTCCGGACGAGTCTTGATTGGCAGCGGGATCAGCACTCGTGCCGCACGCAGGCCGTACGGCAGCCCTGGCAATGTGAGCGTCGGCACACGCCTGCGGCCGTTCACGAGGATGGCTCGCACCTGCGGGGTGACCAGCACCACTATCGCCTCCTGCCTTGCGCTAGCGCTAGCGCCGCTCAGTTGCATCGCAAGCGGCGTGGAAGCAACAGGCGTTGTCGCACAGGCCCCGTATGAAATCAACGCAGGGTGTTCTTCAACGGCCACGCACCACCCGTATTGTCCGCCGTCCAGCGCAGGTGACAAGCGCAAGTCAAAGCCAGCTCTTCCCAAGATTCCTTTGGCGGCGCCACCCACTCCTGCCGCTCCGTGTGCGTGGGCCATGTGCGCAGACGGACCCGACGCGCCGAGCCCCCACACGAGTCCCCCGAGACCCAACACCACGAGCAGGCCACCCAGCCCCGTACGCACACGCCGCAAGCGCTGCCGACGTCTGGCCTCTTCGATCACGCCCTGATCCGGCCCCACCGGTGGTCCCGCCGACAACCCCGCCAGTTGGACCGCCGCCGGCCCCGCCGGTAGTTCCGCCGATGACCCCGCCGGCATGGTGACGATTGCTCCGTCGGCCTGGTCGAGCAGCACCGGCATCACTCAGCGGATGCTCTGAATGATCGCAATCAACTCATCCTGCTGGTAACCCTGCTGGCGCGCGAAGCCAACCAGCTCCCGCGCACGCGCGATCACCGCACCACGCTGCGGCGTGCCGCTCACCCGCACGCCCAGACCCCGGCGAAACTCAAGCAGACCTTCATCGCGCAGCATCCGCATCGCGCGCAGCACCGTGTTCGTGTTCACCCCCATCACCGCCGCCAAGTCGCGTGCCGGCGGCAGGCGCTCCCCCGGCTTTGCCTCTCCGTCCGCAATCGCTCTACGGATCTGCGCAGCCACCTGGTCGTGTAGCAGCGTCGGGTCTCGACGGTCAACCTTGCCATCCAGCATCGTGCTAGTTATAGTAGCACCAATGATCTCTATTGAGATGTCCTTCCGATGCGCCTGACCGTCGAGCCGCCAGCCCAGCCGCAGGCAACTCACACGCCAGACAGCCCCTCGCCCACAGCCACCCCAGACGCGGGGGTGATCGAAGAAGCGCGACGCCGCCAGCAACGCCGGCGGGCGGGCGTGTACTCACTGCTCACAGCCGCCGTCGTGGCAGGCCTGTCACTGCTACTCGGCACTGGCGGCAACGGCAACTCCCCCACCAGCCATACATCTCCGTCCGCCGCGAGGCCACAGAAGCTGACATTCCACCACGGCTACCCCTATATAAATGGTCAGCCCGAGCAGTTCGGCGTATCGCCATCGCTTCAGGCAGGCAATGTCGGCGTATGCATCCATATGGAGGGCGAAGGCAGCTGCAACGGGCCGCCTCCCACCATCGCCGATCCCGTCTACGGCGGCGAAGTGGGGTTCGACCCGAAGGAAAAGGTCGGTCCGGAAGGGGAGATCGACATGCTGTTCGTCGGCCAGCGTGTCGCTGGCGTGCGTGTCGCACACTTGGGCACGTTCAAGGCTCGGCATTTCCCCGGACTGCCGCCCGGAGCCAAGCAAGTCATCTTCTACCGCCCGCCTGGCTCACGCGGAACGGTGCTCGCGCCGGGAATAAAGCCGAGCGTCCTCGACGGCTTCGCTCGGGCGCGCCGTGGTCCCGCGCTGACCGAGACGCTGCTCGGCGCCTCCGGTCGGCCAATCCCCGTTAGCGGCGAAGCGGGCACCTTCACCCTCGCCAACAGCTACTGGCAGGGCACACACGCGCCGCCCGCCAAGGGCCGTTGTGCAATAGCCTCCTCGCTCCCCGCGGTGAAGACCGACTGGGGCCAGGTCGCC
>DATBYJ010000163.1:0-7692 GCA_036513795.1 Solirubrobacteraceae bacterium
GGAGATCGCCCCGCGTCTGGACCGCGCGACGGCGCTTGCGGGTAGCTCCTACACAGCGCTTGACATCCGCGCGCAGCGCACCCGCTGGGCATCGTGCTCGGCGAACGGCCGTATGAGTTTCAATTGGCGTCTGCTACTGGCTCCCGAACGAGTGCTCGAATACGTCGTGTGGCACGAGGTCTGCCACCTGGAGATCCTCGACCATTCTCCACGCTTCTGGGCGTTGGTGGAGCGTTACTGTCCTAGCTATCGCGAGGAGCGGGACTGGCTAAGGCAGCATGGGGCTACGTTGGTGCTCACAAGATAGTTACGACCCACGTGGAGCGGTGGTGGTAGACAGTCTCCTCAGCACTGAGTTCCGTATCTTGGGTTAAGACCATGGTTCGGCACTACATGCGGAGTGTCTCGACAACGGCTCTAAACGAGGGGGGACGGTTATGCGACGCCTTGCTGTGACGTTGGCGATGGGAGCTGTAATAGTGCCGTCGGCGTCAGCCATGACGACACACGAGCACACGGCTGGAGGTGCGGCTGTCGCGCAGCCGCTCAGTAGGAAGTCCGATGCGGAAGTGAAAGCAATCTTCTCGCTTCGCAGGGAGCTTGCACGTCTGCATGGCAAAGCCACCAGGGAAGCGGCCGCGATTGCTGCCATGCGTCACGACATCGAAACGCTGGAAGCGGGGATCACCGTTGTCGAAGAACAGATCGAACTTGCGGAAGAGCACCTGTCTGGTACTGGGACGCTACGCCTCCAGCTCCGACGCTTGGAGACGCGGTGCGCTCGTCTGCAGGCCAAAATAGCCCAGCTCGAAGTTAAGCTCGCGAGGCGTCAGGCGAGGATCGGAAGAACAGAAGAAGCGCTGGCTGCGCTTGAAGTGCCGCGACGTGACCGGCTGGTAACGACGCTAGTGGGGACCGGCAGGCACTACCAGCGAGGGGCCAAGATCGTGGTGACCGAAGGGGCCAGCGTCAACGCAAGCGTGAGACTGCGCGGCGGGCTCCCGGGAGTGGCGGAAGGCACGATCGAATACGACGTGTACTCCGACGATGCCTGCACCAAACTGCTCACCACCGGCGGGGTATTCGTCGTATCCCATGGCGGGATTCCCCGATCCAGTCCGCTGACGCTTCCCGCAGGTAAATACTACTGGCAGTCGTCCTACAGCGGCGACAAACTCAACGCGCCGTCCAAGAGTCCCTGCGGAGAGGTCGTCGAGACGGTTCTCCCATGAGCGAGGCTATCCCCGCTCCCCAATAGCCACATAGTCCAAATCCCGTTCCCCGGTATAGATCTGCCGCGGCCGGGCGATCTTCTGCTCTGGGTCCTCGACCATCTCCTTCCACTGGGCGATCCAGCCGCTGGTGCGCCCGATGGCGAACATCACGGGGAACATGGCAACGGGCAGGCCGAGGGCCTCATAGATGAGGCCTGAGTAGAAGTCGACGTTGGGGTAGAGCTTGCGCGAGGTGAAGTACTCGTCGTCCAGTGCTCGCTTCTCGAGCTCGGTGGCCACGTGTAGCAGCGGGCTCTTGCCGCGAACCTCGAACACGTCGTCGAGGTATTTCTTGATGATCCGTGCGCGCGGGTCGTAGTTCTTGTAAACGCGGTGACCGAAGCCCATCAGGCGCTCGTTGCCGGCCTTGACACCCTCGAGGAAATCGGGGATGTTCTCCACCTTTTCGATGCGGGCGAGCATCCGCAATGCCTGCTCGTTGGCGCCACCGTGCAGCGGCCCGTACAGCGCGGCTACGCCGGCGGCAACCGCCGAATAGGGGTCCACCTGGGTAGAGCCGACCGAGCGAACGGCGCTGGTGGAGGCGTTCTGTTCGTGGTCGGCGTGAAGGATGAAAAGCACATCCAGCGCGCGTTCCAGGCGGGGATCGGGCTCGTACTTGAGCTCGGTCATTTTGTACATCATCCCGAGGAAGTTGCCTGCGTATCTGAGCTCGTTGTCGGGGTAGACATAGGGCTGGCCCATGTTGTGGCGGAACGCAAATGCGGCCAGCGTCGGCATCTTCGCGAGCAGGCGGATGATCTGGATCGCGCGCACGCGCTCCTCGTGGATCTTGTTGGCGTCGGGGTAGAAGGTCGACAGCGCGCCCACGGAGGCGACGAGCATGCCCATCGGGTTGGCGTCATAGCGGAAGCCCTGCATGAAGTTCTTGACGTTCTCGTGCACGAACGTGTGGACGGTGATCTCGTCGATCCAGCCGGTCAGCTCGACCTGGTTGGGGAGGCGGCCGTTGATCAGCAGGTAGGCCACCTCGAGGTAGGTGGAGTGCTCGCACAGCTGCTCGATCGGGTAACCGCGGTGCTGCAGGATGCCCGCATCGCCGTCGATGTAGGTGATCGAGCTGCGACAGGAGGCGGTGTTCATGTACGCGGGGTCGTAGACCATCAGCCCGAAGTCATCCTCGCTGGTCTTGACCTGGCGCAGGTCGGTGCCCCGCACCGTGCCGTCCTGGATCGGCAGGTCGTAGCTCTTGCCGGTGCGGTTGTCAGTCACGGTGAGCGTCTCGCGGCTCGCGTCCGTGCCATCGCCTGCCGCCTGCCCATTTCCTGCTGCGGCGCTGTCGCCGATCGTCGATTGCTGAGAGCTCATGCGTGTCTCCTGTCCGCGTGTGGGGGTCCGCTAGCAACGATTATGAGCAACCCGGCGCAAGTATCCGCCGCTCGCGCTGGAAATCACTCTGTCGCAGTGCGCGGATCAGCTGTGCGCCAGGTGCTGGCGCGCGGTGATTGCACGCACACGTGGGGGCGAGGACGGCAGCTGGCCTGCGTGGGGACCCCGCCGCGGCAGGCGCGGCAGCGTCGGGCGCGGGTGGTGAGGATGCGCTGGCAGCGGACGTGGACCGATGCCACCGTCATGTCCGGCTTCGGTCTCGGGTGTCTGGCCGATGGCCCAGCGCACGATCATGAACAGCGCCACGATCGGGATCTTCAGAATCACCAACAGCCAGATGAAGGTCCAAGTCGACACTCACCAAAATTTTATACCCGTCCAAAGGTCCGCACAAGCCCCGGCGCTGACGCCGGTCTGGGTGCCGACGCTGAGCCGCTCTGGGCGCTGACGTGCTCCCGGCGCCGACGCCGTCCGGGCCGGAACTCGTTTGCGGCGCTCAGCTGCGGAGCTCGAGGGGCGTGCCGCTGAACTGCGTCATCGCGTGTAGCGCCTGGATGCGAGCAGCGATCTCCTCGCCGGTTAGACGCTGGATGCGCTCGGTCCCGAACTCCTCCACGTTGAAAGATGCGAGCACGGTGGCGTGGGCCATCGCGCGGCGCAGCAGCTCATCGGTGAGCGCCTCATCGGGGTGGGCTGCGATGTAGCCCACGAGCCCGCCCGCGAATGTGTCGCCGGCGCCGGTGGGGTCGATGACGGTCTCCAGCGGATAGGCGGGGAGAGCAAAGAAGCCCTCGCGGGTAATCAGCGCGGCGCCGTACTCGCCTTGCTTGGCGACGATCACACTTGGGCCGCGCGGGCCCTCCGCGGATGCGCTCGTCGCCGACGTCTGAGGGGCCCACGAGAGGACCTCCCGGGCTGCGGAGACGAGGTTGGGCTTACCCGTCAGCTGGCGCAGCTCGGCATCGTTGAGGATCACGCAGTCAACGCCCTCGATCGCTCGCACGAGCGAGTCGCGGGCAATGTCGATCCACAGGTTCATCGAGTCGAGCGCTACGAAGCGTGCGTGCGGCAACTGGCTGCGGACGTCCAGTTGCAGGTCGGGCTGGATGTTGGCGAGGAACAGCACGTCGCTCGAGCGTGAGCTCTCGGACAGCTTCGGCGAGAAGCCCTCGAACACGCCCAGCTGGGTATCGAGCGTCTCGCGGGAGTTCAGATCCCAGCCATACTCGCCCTGCCAAAAGAAGGTCTTGCCGCCGGCCACCAGCTCGACGTCTGACACGTCCACGCCGCGTGTGCGCAGGATCGCCAGTTGGCGCGCGCCGAAGTCATCGCCCACTGGGCCAACGACGCGTACGTCGTCGAAGAATGATGCGGCCAGGGCGAAGTGCACGGCTGCGCCGCCGAGCATCCGCTCGCGCTCGCCAAACGGCGTCTTAACGGTGTCATAGGCAATCGATCCGACTACGGTGATGGACATGGGCGGGCCACCATAGTGCACGCGCTAGCCTGGGGCCGCCATGCGTGCGATACAGATGACGGAGTTTGGTGGGCCCGAGGTGTTGAAGCTTGCCGAGCTACCAACCCCCGAGCCTGGTCCTGGGCAGACGCTGATCAAGGTCACCCGCGCGGGGCTGAACTTCGCTGACACGCATACCCGCACCAACTCCTACGTGCAGAAGGCCACGCTGCCGCTAGTGCCAGGCGGCGAGATAGCGGGGGTACGCGAGGACACGGGCGAGCGCGTGGTGGCGCTGGTTGGTAGCGGCGGCTATGCCGAATACGCGATCGCGCCCGAGGACCGCGTGTTTCCGATCCCCGATGGGGTGGACGACGGCACGGCGCTGGCACTGATCATCCAGGGGACCACCGCGTGGCACCTGTATCGCACCGCCGCATGCGTGGCGGCGGGGGAGAGCGTGGTCGTTCATGGCGCTGCCGGCGGGGTGGGCTCGCTGGCGGTACAGCTCGGCCGCGCGATGGGAGCCGGACGCGTGATCGCCACGGCGACGAGCGAGGACAAGCGTGCCCTTGCACTCGAGCTGGGGGCGGACGTCGCCGTCGACCCCGCGCCGGAGGGCTTGACCGAGCGGCTGATCGAGGCGAACGACGGTCGCGAGCTGGACGTCGTGTTCGACATGTCCGGCGGCGCGGTGTTCGACGCCTCCTACAAGGCGCTTGCACAGTTTGGGCGGATTGTGGTGTGCGGGATCGCCACCGGCGAAGCCAACGAGGTGCGCACGGGTTCGCTACTGCGCCATTCGCGCTCGGTAGTGGGCTTTTATCTGTTCCACTGCCTGGAGCGTCCGGGCATGTTCGCCAATGCACTCGCAGACCTGTTCGCTCGCGCCGCCGCCGGCGAGTTGCGGGCGATTGTCGGACATACGTACAAGCTCGAGCAGGCGGCCCAGGCGCAGAGCGATTTGCAGGGTCGTCGCAGCACCGGCAAGCTGTTGCTCGACCCATCCGCCTAAGCTCCATGGCGAGCACCATGGCCAAGTCATTTTCCGAGCTCGGGCTATCCGAGCCAATTCTGCAGGCGTTGCGCGACGTCGGCTACGAGTCGCCGAGCCCAATTCAAGAACAGGCGATTCCCGCGCTGCTACAGGGCGGAGACGTGATCGGCCAGGCGCAGACGGGCACCGGCAAGACGGCTGCGTTCGGGCTACCGATCATGCAGTACATCGACGCATCCGAGCAGACGGTGCAGGCGCTCGTGCTGACGCCAACGCGCGAGCTGTGCATCCAGGTCACGCAGGCGTTGCGTACGTACGGCGCGCACAGCGGCGTCGACGTGGTGGCGGTGTTCGGCGGCGCGCCGATCCGCACCCAGCAGGCGCAACTGCGAGCCGGCGGGCACGTTGTGGTGGGCACGGTTGGCAGGGTGCTCGACCTCATCTCCCGTCACTCGCTGGTGCTGCACGACTGTCGATTTATGGTCTTGGACGAGGCCGACGAGATGCTCGACCTTGGCTTCTTGGAGGATGTGGAGAAGATCCTCTCGCTGACGCCCTCGAGTCGCCAGACGGCGCTGTTTTCGGCCACCATGCCGCCGCCGATTCGCGCGCTGGCCGACCGCTACATGTACGACCCCGAGATCATCCAGGTCGAGGCGCAGACGCTGACGATCGACACCGTCGCGCAGTTCCAGCTGCCGGTCGAGACGAAGGCCAAGCCGGACAAGCTCGTCGAGGTGCTGCGGGCCGAGATGAGCTCCAAGAGCGAAGCGGAGGGGCAGCAGGCGATCGTGTTCGTACGCACGAAGATCCGCTGCGACCAGCTGTTCCGCACGCTGCGCGACCGCGGCATGAACGTGCGCGCTCTGCACGGCGACATGTCCCAGGGCTCTCGGGATGGCGTGATGCTCGCGTTCAAGGGCGGACGCGTGCCGATCCTCGTCGCCACCGACGTAGCTGCGCGTGGGCTGGACATCTCGACGGTGACGCTGGTGGTCAACTACGACGTGCCTACCAGCCCCGACACCTACGTGCACCGCATCGGGCGCACCGGGCGTGTGGGTCGCTCAGGCCGCGCGATCACGTTCGTGGAGGACCGCCAGAAGCGTGAGCTTGAGGCGATCGAAAAGCACATCGGCACACACGTGGCCCAATGGGAGCAGGGCGCCGTGGCCGAGCCGACGCCCGTGCGCGAGCGCCCGAGGCGGCACTCCAAGCCAAAGATCTCTCGGCGCGATGATAACGAGACCTATACCAAGCTGGTGCTCGGCGGCGGCCGCGCCGCGGGGCTGAGCGTGGCTGACATCGTTGGCTCGGTGACCTCGTCGGCGGGTCTCGACGGCGAGGCGGTACGCGACGTGCTCGTGCTCGACCGCTTCTCGTTCCTATCAGTGCCCGCCAGCGAGGCCGACCGGGTGATCGAGGCGCTCAACGGTCGTGCGATCGCAGGCGGCGCGGACGGCCGGACGGTGAGCTTGGAGCGCGTGAAGGCGAAGTAGTACGCGACGCACGCTGGCACCATGGTATTTTGTAATGGCCATGGCAAAGCGACTTGCGATCTCCAGTGGTGGTCAGGTGTCCGTACCGGCGGAGGTGCGCAAGCGATGGCGGACGCGAACTGTCCTCGCCGAAGATCGCGGCGACCACGTCGTGCTGCGTCCGGTGCCAGATGACCCGGTAGCCGCCGCCGTAGGGGCATTCGCCACGCAAATCGGTGCGCTCGGCTCGGATGAGGCCAAGGGCTTGGATCGCGAAGAGGAACTGGATGGCCAAGAGCGTGGCCGCCGCTGACGAGCAGGCTAACCCTGCCGCCACCCTAATCGACGCCTCGGCGCTGATAGCGTTGCTCGGAGCTGAGCCGGCTGCTGGTGAGGTACAGGAGATGCTGAGTCACGGCGCAGCGATGACCACACTCAACCTCGCCGAGGCAGTAGATCGACTCAAGCGCCGTTATGAGCTCGAGATCGAGCAAACGCGACCGGTGATCGAGGGTCTTCTGGCAAAGAGCCTGACGCTGCTGCCGCTTGGACCCGCTCAAGCTTGGCGTGCGGGCGAGATTCGTGCTGCTTATTATCATCGCTCTCGCTGTCCAATCTCACTCGCCGATGCTGTGCTGGTGGCGAGCGCTCCGACGGGCGGGCGCATCGCCAGCTCGGACGGACCCCTACTGTCGGTGGCTGCCAGCGCCGGTATCGCCACCACCGTCCTGCCCGACTCACACGGGCATCGAGCAAAAGTGCGCAGCTGACGCTTGACGCTCCAGGCGTTACATGTAACATCGTGGATATGTCATCGACTCGTGACCGGGTGCGCCGACACCGTGAGCGCTTGCGCAGTCAGGGGCTGCGTCCACTCCAGATCTGGGTTCCAGACGTTCGAGCCCCCGAGTTCGTCGCTGAGGCGCACCGCCAGTCGGTTGCGATCTCGACTAGCGAACACGAGGCAGACGATCAAGCCTTCGTCGACGCGATCTCCTCCTCGTGGGACGCCGAGGACGAACAGGCTGCCTCTCGGTGACGCGCGGCGAGATCTACACGGCCGCGGCGCCGGGACCCTACACCGGCAAGCCCCGTCCCGTCGTCATTCTTCAAGACGACCGCTTCGACGTGACCGCC
>DATBYJ010000164.1:0-7758 GCA_036513795.1 Solirubrobacteraceae bacterium
CGGTTCTGCTCGTCATCTACGGCGGTGCCTCAGCCGCGGGCACGCTGAGTCTGTCGAGCCTGCGCACCACGCTCGCCGAGCATCAGGACTTCCACGAGGGCTTGGCAACCGCGCTGCGCAACCCCAAGGTCAAGGCAGAACTGCGACGTTGTCCACTCGTAAGCCTGCCCGACAACAAGCTGATTCCCGACGCCCGCTGGATCCTTGACACAGTCAGCCAACGCAACATCGTCGCCCGCAGTCAGGCGCGCGCCGATGCCGAACAGGGCGACCCCGAGCTCGAGCGGCGCATCCACGCGGGGAGCGTCGCCGTTTACCCCTTGGGCAGTGCTGTGTTCGTCGATGCGATCGTCGATGTGGGCGATCAGCCGAGCGACCAGATTCCGCTCACCGGCTTCAAGCGCATCTACTCCAGCAGCCTGTACGCCGTATATGGCAACTGCTGAGCCGACCCCCGAGGCCGCACACGTTGTGCCCGTGCACGGGTCCCGTCGCTGGGTATGGCTGGCGCTCACTGTGGTGCTCCTCGGCGGCCTCGGTCTGCGCCTGTGGGGGGTCAGACAGGGGCTGCCCTACGCCTACAACGCCGACGAGGCCGATCACTTCGTGCCGCATGCGATCAAAATGTTCGTGCAGGGCACGCTTAACCCGCACTATTTCGCCAATCCGCCCGGCTTCACGTACGTGCTGCACTGGCTGTTCGCGCTTTCCTACGGCGGGGCGAACGGCGCCGTGCGTGCCTTCGCGCTGCACCCTGAAGCGGTTTACACGCTTGCGCGCGTCGCCTCCGCTGTACTTGGAACGATCGCGCTGTGGCTGTTGTACCTCACCGGGGCGCGGTTGTGGGGAAGGATGGTCGGGCTGCTCGCAGCTGCGGTCGAGGCGGTCGCTTTCCTGCCCGTGTTCTATGCGCACCTCGCGCTCAACGATGCGCCCACGCTTGCACCTGCGACCCTGTCGCTACTCGGCACCGCCGGTGTGCTCAGGAAAGGACGCGCTCGCGACTACCTGCTGGCCGGCATCGGCTTGGGTCTTGCGTGCGCCACCAAGTACACCGCCGGCATCGTGCTGCTGCCGCTGCTCGTGGCAGCGCTCGCTCGCTACCTCGACGGTGGGCCACGGGTGTTGTGGCGCTCGCTCGCCGGACTCGCGTTCGCGGGTCTCTGCGCGCTGGTTGCGTTTGTCATCGCTAACCCATATGCGCTGCTCGATTACAGCGCCTTCCACGGCGAATTGATTCACCAATCGGCGCTGTCTGCCGAATCCCAGGGCAAGCTAGGCGCGCCCAAAGAAGGCGGTCTCATTTACTACCTGTGGTCGTTTACCTGGGGGCTCGGTTGGGGTCCCTCGCTGGCGGCGCTCGGTGGCGCCGTGGCCATCTGGCGCAGCGAGCGTCGCCTCGGCTGGCTGCTGGTCCCCGCCGCACTCATCTTCATTCTCTTCATGGGTCTGCAGGGCCGCTACTTCGGGCGCTGGCTGATGCCAATCTTCCCCGTGGTCTGCCTGCTGGCGGCGTTCTTCGTCGTCTACGCGATCGACTGGTGCGCCCGTGCGCAGGGCGGAAAGGCGCTACGCGGCGTGTTGGCGGCGCTGTTTGTCGTAGCCGTGCTCATCCAGGGCTTCGTCTACAGCGTGCACTCAGGCATCGTGCTTTCGCGTGCTGACACCCGCAACCTCACACGCCAGTGGATGCTCGCCCACATACCTGTAGGCGCAAAGATTGTCGCCGAGCCGGTCGAGCCAGAGGAATGGGCGCGCGAAGCCAGGCCTGGAAGCTCGACCGAACACAACCCGCTGCGCTGGCAACTGTATCCAGCGTTGTTCCGGCGGATCACCCCGCGTGGCTCGATCGCGCCCGCCTACATCTATCCGGAAGTCGGCCTCGAGAACTACGAGACGACCCTGCATCCCGCGCTGATTGACTTCTACGAGCGCGAAGGCTACTGCTGGGTGATTACTGGCTCGACCGAGTCCGGGCGAGCGTTCGCCGACCGCAAGGCGGTGCCCGGCGCGATCGCCTACTACCGCAAGCTCGCTCACGCGGGCGTTGTCGTCTATCGATCCTCGCCTTATGAACACGGCGACGGCCGCGTCGCTTTCAACTTCGACTGGAGCTTTGACTACTACCCGCTGGCCTATAAGCGCCCGGGGCCACAGATGACGATCTACCGACTACGTGCCGGTCGCTGCAAGGCCTGAGCCCGCATCACGGCTGGGCAGGGTTATCCTGGCAGGGGACATGGCCACATCTATAGAGACCGACGAGGTATGGCTCGCACGGGCCATCGAGCTCGCGCGCAAGGGCGCCGGGTCGGTCAAGCCGAACCCCGTCGTTGGCGCTGTGATCGCCCGCGATGGCGAGGTTCTCGGTGAGGGCTGGCACGAGCAGTACGGAGCTGCGCACGCCGAGGTCAACGCGATCGAGGCCTGTGGGCTCGCGGACCTGACCGGCGCGACCCTGTACGTCTCACTCGAGCCCTGCTGCCACGAGGGCAAGACACCGCCATGCACGGAGGCGATCCTGCAGGCGGGTATCAGGCGGGTGGTAGTCGGCTCGGACGATCCCACCGAGAAGGCGTCCGGTCGCGGGCTCGGGATCCTCCGCGACGAGGGCGTCGAGGTGGTGATGGCCAATGGTGAGCTGGCCGCCACGGCGCGGCTGCTCAACCAGGCATTTCGCAAGCACGCGCGCGTCGGGCGTCCGTGGGTGCTGTTCAAGTCCGCAATGACGCTCGACGGCAAGGTCGCGACCCGCACCGGGGACTCCAAGTGGATCAGCGGCGAGCAGAGCCGTGGGCTTGCCCACCGCTGGCGTGCATCCGTCGATGCCGTGGTTGTGGGCATTGGCACAGCGCTCGCCGATGACCCGCAGCTCACCGCGCGTCCCGACGGCCTACCCGCCGAGCCGCTCTCCCAGCCGCGGCGGGTCGTGTTCGACTCGCTTGCCCGTCTGCCGCCCACTTCGCAGCTTGTCGCCGCCGCCGCTGAGATCCCGCTCACGATCGTCGTCTCGCGGGCGGCCGCCCGGGCAGACACCGACGCGCTGGAGGCGGCAGGGGTCCAGGTGATCGTGGCGACCGGCGAAAACGAGCCCGCGCGGGTCCGCTCGGCGCTCGATCAGCTCGGGACGATGGGGGTGGCATCGGTGCTGCTCGAGGGGGGTCCGCATCTCGCCGGGGCGTTCCTCGACGCCCAGGAGATCGATGAAATCCGCCTGTTTCTTGCGCCGTTGCTGCTCGGCGGCAGCGCCGCCCGTGACCCGTTGGAGGGGGAAGGGGTGGAGCGCATCTCCGAGGCACTGCGCGCGCTTTCATTCGGTTGCAAGAGCGTCGGCGAGGACATACTGATATCGGCCCGCCTGCGCGAGTGGTGACCGAATGTTTACCGGCCTGATCGCCGACCTCGGCACAGTTACCGCCTTGCAGCGCGACGGCGCGGGTGCGTGCGTCCAGATCGCCACAGCGCTCGCCTCGCAGCTGAGCGAGGGCGACTCGATCGCCGTCAACGGCATCTGCCTCACGGCCACCCAGGTCGGCGACGGTAACTTCCAGGCGCAGGCAATGATCGAGACGCTCGAGCGCTCATCCCTCGGCAACCTCGGTGTCGGCTCGCGCGTGAACCTCGAGCTGCCGCTACGCGCCCAGGACCGCCTCGGCGGACACGTCGTGCAGGGGCACGTCGATGGAACCGGCAGCGTCAGCGCTGTGCGCGATCAGGGCTTCGCGCGAGTGCTCGAGATCGAGCTCGAGCCACGGCTCGCACGCTACCTCGTAGAGAAGGGCTCCGTGACCGTCGATGGCGTCAGCCTGACGATCAGTGCCTTGAGCGATGAGGAATTCTCCGTATCGTTGATACCCGAGACGCAGGAGCGCACTAGCCTCGGCGCGATCGCAGCAGGCGGGGTCGTGAACATTGAGGTGGACATCCTTGCCAAGCACGTGGAGCGGCTGATGAGCTATCACAAGGTCAACATATGAGCGACTCTCAGACCATGACCCCATTTGCGACGATCGAGCAGGCGATCGAAGATATCCGTGAGGGCAAGATGGTCGTCGTGTGCGACGACGAGGACCGCGAGAACGAGGGCGATCTGACGATGGCCGCACAGTTCGCCACCCCCGAGGCGATCAACTTCATGGCTAAGGAGGGGCGAGGGCTGATCTGCCTCTCGTTGACCGCTGAACGCTGCGATGAGCTGCAGCTCGACCTGATGTCCGCCAAGAACGAGTCGCCGTTCGAAACCCCCTTCACCGTCTCAGTGGAGGCACGAGAAGGTGTCACCACCGGTATCTCCGCGCACGACCGCGCCCACACCATCCAGGTCGCAATCGACCCCGAGAGTAGGCCTTCGGATCTCGTGCAGCCCGGACATGTGTTCCCGCTGAAGAGCCGTGCCGGCGGCGTGCTCGAGCGGGCCGGGCAGACCGAGGCCGCGGTCGACCTCGCGCGACTCGCCGGGCTGAACCCCGCAGGCGTGATCTGCGAGGTGATGAACGACGACGGCACAATGGCGCGGGTCCCCGAACTGACCGATTACTGCGAGCGCCACGGTCTCAGCATGATCACCGTGGCCGACCTGATTGCCTATCGCCGACGTCACGACAAGCTGGTCGAACGGGTGGTCGCGACGCGCCTGCCCACCGCCTTCGGCGACTTCGAGGCCGTTGGCTACCGTTCGCTGATCGACGAGAAGCACCACGTGGCTCTCGTCAAGGGCGATGTGACCGGGCAGCAGGACGTGCTGGTGCGCGTGCACTCCGAGTGCCTCACCGGCGATGTGTTCCACTCGCTGCGCTGCGACTGCGGCGAGCAGCTCGAATCGGCGCTGTCGATGATCGAGCGCGAGGGGCAGGGGGTACTGCTGTATCTCTCCCAGGAGGGGCGCGGCATCGGCCTGCTGAACAAGCTGCGTGCTTATCGTCTGCAGGAGGATGGCCTGGACACTGTCGAGGCCAACGAGCGGCTGGGTCTCCCTGCCGATCTTCGCGACTACGGCATCGGCGCTCAGATCCTCGTCGATCTTGGTCTGGGGTCGATACGCATCCTGACTAATAACCCCAAGAAGATCAGGGGGTTGGAGGGCTACGGGCTATCGGTCAGCGCCCAGATCCCGATCGAGCATGCACCTAACGAGCACAACGAGGCTTATCTACGCACGAAGGCCCAGCGCATGGGTCACACCCTGCACCACCAGGGGCTGAACCTGGACGAGGAACTGCTGCATGGCGAGCGGCGCAAAGCAGAGCGCCGTAAATCATGAGCGCCGGCATAGGCCCGTTTGCGATCGTGGTCGCGCGCTTTTATGAGGACCTTGCCGAGCGCCTAGTAAGCGGAGCTCGCAGTGCATTCAGCGACGCGGGCGACCCGCTGGTGGAGGTCTTCGATGTGCCCGGTGCGTTCGAGCTTCCGCTCGCAGCTAGCTACGCCGCCGCGAGCGGGCGCTTCGCCGGAGTCGCGTGCCTGGGGGCGGTCATTCGCGGCGAGACCGACCACTACGATTTCGTCTGCAGTGAGGCGGCCCACGGCGTGATGCGCGTGCAGCTGGATACCGGCGTACCGTGCGCGTTTGGCGTGCTCACGTGCGCGAGCATGGAGCAGGCGCTGGCACGTGCCGGCGGCGATAAGCGCGACCAGGGTCGCCATGCCGCTGAGGCCGTGATCCGGATGGCAGCGTTGCGAGCAGAGCTGCTCGACAGCTGAGGCCACAGCGGCCGATCGTCAGCCTCGACTGGGGTTCTGCGCGAAAACCATCTACACTGCGCTGCTCGATGGCAAAGGTATGTCACAGCTGCGGTAAGGGTCCGGCGTTCGGGCAAAGCCGCAGCCACTCGATGGTCGCCACCAAGCGGCGCTTCGATCCGAACCTGCAGAAGGTGAGGATCCTCGTAGGCAAGGCCCCCCGGCGCGTCTACGTCTGCACCAGGTGTCTAAAAGCCGGCAAGGTCACGAAGGCCCTGTAGGGCGCTGTAAGCGTCCGATTGCCGTCCGTCGCCCGGCGAGCGGGCCGGCGAAGCTGATAGACCTGTCGCCGTGACGGATACCAATCTGGTCCGCTTTCGCGCTGCTGTTGCCGGCGCACTCGCTCATCTGGAATCCCGCCGTCAGGAGGTCAATGACCTCAACGTGTTTCCCGTCGCCGACGGGGACACGGGCGACAACATGGCGTTGACGCTGCGTGCGGTGCTGGATGAGCTGGACCGCCTGCAGGGCTCAGACGAGCAGCGCACGATCGACGAGATCGGGCGCGATGAGATCGTTCAATCGGTCGCGCGTGCGGCGCTGCTGGGGGCACGCGGCAACTCCGGGGTGATCCTCTCGCAGCTGATCCGTGGCGCCGCCGAGGAGCTGGTCAGCCGGCCGGGGCAGCTGATCGATGCACCGCTGATCGGTGCTGCGCTCGCGAACGCGGCGGACCGTGCCTATGCCTCCGTGCGCAACCCGGCCGAGGGCACGATCCTGACGGTCGCTCGTGAGATGGCTCACAAGATCGCCAACGACCTCGCGCATGGGCCGGAGAGTCCACGCTTTGGACCGGCGACCGAGCCACGCGAGCAGGACAAGGCAATTGCCATCGCGCTGGAACGTGCCGTCGAGGCCGGCCAGGACTCGGTCAAGCGTGGCCCCGAGTTGCTGGCCGCGCTGCGCGAGGCGGGGGTCGTTGACGCCGGCGGCTACGGCCTGACGATTATCTTCGCGGGCGTCGTTGCTGCCCTACGCGGCGAGGAGCCGCCACCGCTTGATCACTACGCCCCCGCGCGCATCACGCACCCTGAGCACAGCTCCTCCACCTACCGCTTCTGTACGAACTTCGCTGTTACCGGCAAAGAACTCAGCCCGTCAAGCTTCATCGCCGCGCTCGAAGACCTCGGTGACTCGGTCCTTGTAGTCGGCGATGCGACGACATTGAAGGTGCACCTGCACACCGATGAGCCTGAGGCGGCGACGGCGGTGTTCGCCGATGCAGGCGAAGTCTCGCATCTGGATGTCGCCGACATGCATGCGCAGATGGCCGAACGTGAAGGGCGCCTGCAGGGCGCTGAAGATGCCGCCGAGGCGCGGGCCGGTGTGCTCGCGCCAAGCGCAGCCGCTGGCGGCGCTGAGGTGCGCTGCGCCGCTGTCGCGGTCGTCAGTGGCGAGGGCCTGCGCCAGCTGTTCGCCGAGCTCGGTGTACACACGATCGACGGCGGTCCTACGCTGAACCCCTCCACATACGACCTGCTGGCGGGCATCCACGAGCTGCCGACGGAGGAGGTGGTGCTGTTGACCAACAACGCCAACGTGATCATGGCGGCCGAGCACGCCGCCCGGCTCTCTGACAAGCAGGTACACGTGGCGCCTACCACCAGCCAGCAGGCGGGTCTGCTCGCGGCGGTTGCCTTCCAGCGCGATCGCTCCGTCGAGGAGAACGCTCAGGCGATGACTGAGGCCCTCTCGCGTGTGCGCACCGGCGCTGTCGCGCCGGCCGCCCGCGACGACGCTCAGGGACGCTTCAAACGCGGTGACGCGGTTGGCTTCGTGCAGGACGAGGTGCTCGCTTGGGGAGATCCACGCGAGACACTCCAGCAGGTGCTGCAGGCGCTGGCGCAGAGCGGCAACGGCGATGGCCCGCCGGAGCTGATCAGCGTCCTCGATGGAGAGGAAGTTCCCTTCGCGCTGGGTGAGATCGACGGCATGATCAACGGTGGCATCGAGTTGGAGCTGCGTCACGGCGGCCAACCTGCCTACTGGTGGCTACTCGCCGCGGAGTGACCGCGGGCG
>DATBYJ010000165.1:0-4155 GCA_036513795.1 Solirubrobacteraceae bacterium
TGCGTGTATTCAGGTCACTCAGCTGCGGCGAGTCGTTCCCAGGAGCCGCACCAGCGCGAGGCTGTCCAAGGCGTCGGCGATCCCCGGGCAGCTCTGCCTCCATTAGTCACACGAGCCGACGCGCCCTCTCGCGTGGCTGCCCTGCCGTCGGCGACGACAGACCGGACGTTGAGCGACCGCCACGGCGCCAATCAAATGATGGGCTCATCGGGCAGTTCAGCCTGCGCTCCGATGACTATGCGACGGCGCTACGCTCCCCCGCTATGTCGTGATGCTCTGGCTCTCTGTTGACGTAGACCTTCGCGTCTTGCCAAGCAACGCTGATCGCGCGACGTCCTGCCCGCGGCGGACCCACCGCCACTTCAACCCGCGTGACAGCGCCCACCGTGATCAGCCGCTCGGTGATAAGCAGACGCGCAACGGGCTCGTAGATTGCGTAGGGCACGTTCAGCGCGTCGAGCGCAGCCAGCGGATCGGAGGACTCGACGGTGCTCGCGAGCATGCCCAGTTGCTGCGGCAGAGGCTCGCCAAAGAGGCCGGCCGCTAGGCCAGCCTGTATCTGCTCCTCAAAGCTCACGCCATTGACCGTCGCTGCCAATCCGGGGCGCCTGCCATCGGGCCATTGAACGTCGGCCCAGATCCGCAGCTCCGTGAGGGACGCGGAAGAGCTCTGCGCGCCGACCTCGGTGACCTGCGCAATTCCCGAGCGATCGCCGAACGTCACCGGGACCCGCTCTGCCGATCGCATCGCGTGCGGACGCATCGCCTGCAACGCCTGCAAGACGTCCCGGTCGCGACTCTTCATCGCAATGAGGAGCCGTTGGCCATCGTCCTCGATCGAGCTGGCACGAAAGACGACGTTCCCGAGCTTGGCCCATGGCACGTCCTCCTCAGCTGCGATCTCCCGCAACCGCCCTAGGAC
The DNA here is from genome assembly GCA_036513795.1 of Solirubrobacteraceae bacterium. Lineage (GTDB taxonomy): Bacteria > Actinomycetota > Thermoleophilia > Solirubrobacterales > Solirubrobacteraceae > Palsa-744. The sequence goes on from DATBYJ010000165.1 coordinate 923, forward strand.
CGACTCGATGAGACTCGACGTGTCGGCATAACCGCCAGTCGTGTGGAACTGCTGCAGCTCGGCCACAAAATCGCGGGCGTCGCCCTGGCGGCCCGAGCCGTCGGTTGCGACCCACACGGTGATTCGCTGTCCCAGCCGCCTTGCCTCCCGGTACTCCTCGTGCGTTGGGGAGCGTCCGTTCGCGAGCATCCGTCCGTAGCGATCCGCGATCACAGCGAGATAGATGTCGCTCCGGGCCACGCCGTCCAGATAAGCGATTTCGGCATCGTCCTCGCGGCCGCCAAGATCCTCGAACATAACGACGTTCAATCCGATCTCCCTTAGCGCGTCCGCCAAGGCGCGGCGCTCGCCGGCGAGGTATTTCATCTCGCTTGAGACGAACACCGTGTGCCCTTGAGCCCACGCCCTCAGCGCCTCCCAATCAAGGGGCGGCGGACTCTGAGAGCGATCGACAATCAGCGGCACGTGCAGGATTGTGGCGCACCGCGCGTAAGACGCAGGGCGCTGGCGCTAGCGTAGAGCTATGCCGGGAGCTGCCTGGTGTCCGTCCGGGACAGCGATGGGGATTTCCCAACGGGGACGAGTCATCGTGAACGCGGTCGACGGCGAGCAGACCGAGGGGACGATCACCCAGAAAGGGACGCTCGCCGTCTGGATCAAGAGCCGTAATGATCTCCGAGGGGCAGCATTGGTCGCGCCCCCTACGCAGTTCAAGCCGTAAAACAACGCTCGACGCCGGCTGCTGTGCCCCAACCGTGCCTGTCCGGTCGCTCCGGTGCGCACAGGGAGGTACCAGGCCACGAAGACGCGCGGTGTGGGAAGCGGACGGCCAGATATCGAAGGAACAAAGCTGAGCGCACGGTCGGGCCAAGCGAGTCGTGGCGGTTTGCCTAGGCATTGAGCGGACAGCTTCGTGTTCATAACTTCCGCCTAGCGTGAGATCATCCCCGCCCTCATGCCTGATCCGAACCGACCAAGTATCTGGACGAAGGTCAACTTTGACCTCGTGAATCAAGAGGCGACGGCTCCTGCCGCCCCGGTCGTAGCTCCGGACGGCTCATACGAGCGTGCCCGGCACCTCTGGCGTCCTCGACGTCCGCTCCTCGATGTCGTCGGTGCAGTTTTTTGGCTTTACGCAATCCTGAAGGTCTTTGTGACGGACCTCGACTCTGAGGTTCTCGGCTCGCTCGCGAGTTATCGCTTCTTTTTCTTTCTTGCACTCGCAGCAATCCTCGCAATTATCTTGCAGAAGCGCTGGGCAATCGTGGCGGGATTTATGTATGTCCTTGCATTTCCAGTTGTATTGCTCTGTTGGAAGCTACCAAAACTGCTGGGCAAGGCTCGCAGCCCAGTAGCGTTCATGGCGGCAGCAAACGCGTTGACACTAGTGGTCGGGAGTATCAAGAGAACGATTGTGGCGTTCGCACTGACAGCGTTTTCCGCGCTCGCGATCTTTGCATCACATTGGCGACCACTTCTGATTCTCGCCGGCGGTTTATTGCTTCTATTGATGCTCCGGACCACATATCGCACGATCCGTCTCTCGCTTCAGCCGTCCACATTTCTACGGATGCAGCAGAAGGCAATCAGGTCAGTTGTAACTTCAAATGTAGTGAAGGGCATGACCACACCGACGGCCGACCTTCAGCGCGAAGACATCGAGCGCTTCAACGAGCAGCAGCAGCAGGCTTTTATTCAGAACCTCGCAAATGGAGTCATCGCGCACAGAACACTCAACTATTGGGCCTATCAGCTGGAACGATACCGGCGTAGCCCAGCATCGCTGATCTTCAACGTGCTTGCGTTTCTCTGGCTCGTTGTCCGCTTGGTCGTGGGGCTTGCATTGCTGAATGTCGCGCTCTACCACGCGGACGTTCACGCGTTTGAGTTCCACGGTAGCCATTCATTCTTCGTATTTATCCGATACGTCATCTCGGGGCTACAAGGTGGGGAGATTGCGGCTATACACGCCAAGAGCGAATTTGCTAACGGACTCGGAATCCTGACATTCGGGGCCGGAGTGCTGCTCTTGGGCTCGTTGCTCGTTTCGTCTGCACTGGCTTTCCGCGCTGCTCGCGACGAGAGCGAGATCGGTGAGACCGTGGCAGAGATCAAGCGCGAGGGGAATCAGCTCGATGCGCAGCTCCGAGAAAACTACGACGTTTCCGTCAATGAGGCGATCGTCCGCCTACGCCAACTCAGGTACGGACTACTCGGCGTCATCACGTTCTTGTCCAGCCGCATTCCGGACGGCTTCGTGGATGAGGGGCCAAGGAGCGACCAAGCACAGTGATGCTGGACGGCTGCTCCGCATGTCGCGGCGCCATCGGGACGTAAGTCCGGTCGTATGTCATCTCGACAATGGTCGATCCTTCTTCAACGCCGATCCAGTAGGGCGCGAGGCGCGCATCGCGACTCGGAGCGGAGTTCAGACGACTGCGCGAATGGGCGCTACGAGGGGTGTGAGGACTGCAAAGCGGGCGTCGGCTCGAACCTGCTCATATAGGTCAGCGCTCTTCTTCGCTTCGATCGTCATCACCAGCGTGAAATCGAGAGTCGAAGCATCGTCCGTGGGAGTAAGCTCGCCGTCCGCGCGCTCATAGCAGGTGACCCAGATCGAGGGAAGGTGAAAGGTACCGGCGTTTGCGCCATCCTCGTGACGCATCACTGTCTCCCACTTGCCCTCGTCCCGCAGCGTGTGCTCGCTACGGATCGCCTTTCCAGAGCGTGTCTTCGGATTTACGCTCAGTGACCACCCCTGTGCTGCCAGCTTCTGAATCGTTGCCCCGTCGCTCCGTAGGTCTACGTCGACGGCCTTTTGGCCACTGTTCTTCAGACTCATCGTGTACGCCGCCGCGTTAGGGCGCATCACGACCTCCAAACCCGCTTGCGTGTACTCGACGGCATCTTGCGGGTCCGTCGGAGAGATAAACGACACAGTCCAGAGTGCCTTGACCCTGCCGTCAACGCCGCCGACTGGATACGGCAGTGGATAGGCGCGAGTCACACCTCGCTCAAGCGTATCCTGCACTACTACGGTGACGCTGCCGGGCGGGCAGTCGAGCAGCGGGATGTAGTCGTCGCGGAGCCTGCCGTAGCCGACCGCAGCCAAGTCCCGGGGCCGCGGGGCGGTCGCGAAATGGGCGGCCATGGCCCGTGCGAGGTTTGCGGAGAAGGGCACAGGCGCGAGCAGCGTTGCGAGCCCGCGTGCGGCAGTCGGTGCAGCGAAGCTA
>DATBYJ010000166.1:0-8728 GCA_036513795.1 Solirubrobacteraceae bacterium
CCGCGGTCGCGCCGGTGCGCGCGCAGACCGCCCGCGCCACGGCTGAGCCGCAGCTGCAAGCCACAGTCGGTCTCTAGCGTGACGCTCTCCAAGCCCGGTACCTGGAGTTCCGGTGCGGCTTCCAGGCGCACTGCGACATCATGATCTCCCGTACGTGTCGATGTCACGAGCGCATCGCCGTCGGCGACGAGCGGTTCGGTGTGCCAGGCCAGGCGTGAGGCCAACCAGCCAACCAGCAGCGTGGCAGCAGCGGTCGAGGCAGGATGGTGGCGCACGGTCACCGCAGAGATCGTCCCCAGTTCACGGCGCAGCCAGACCGGGTCGAAACTCGCCGCGACGCGCTCGCGCCAGGGCGTCGATCGTAGCCACGCGAGATCCACTACGTACGCCTGCTCGCTCAGCCCGCATGCGCGGTCGAGCGCCTCGCGCGCGTCCGGCTCATCGACTGAGTCCAGTAGCACCGCCTGCGATAGCTCAAGCAGCTCAGTCACGATCTCGTGGTGGCCATGAGGCGACCACAGCAGCGTGGGGAGATCGGTGACGACGAGCGGGTCGGCGATCGTCAGCAAATCGTCGAGGTGGCGGTCGCCGAGTTCCACAACCACGGTCTCATGCAGCAACGCCAGTTCGCCCGGCGCGGACGCGGCTTCCGAAGCGATCATCACGCGCGCGTCCAAGCTTTTACGGCGCGGCTCGTAGGCGAGTACCACCAGTCGCGAGGCGTGATAGCGGCCCACTCCACGCAGGCGGTTAGCGATTTCGCCCGTCCATTCGAGATCGACGAACGCGATCATGTTCAGCACGCGCGCCGGCAGGAAGTCGTCGTTTTCGCCATGCACCTGCACCAACAGCTTGCGCAGCGCCGCTTCGATCGCGTCGGGCGTGGTGCCCTGCTCGCTCCACACCGCGTCGCTGCGGCCAATCAGCTCTGCGCCGGCCATCAGATCGCGCGCCAGCGATCGCCCTCGAGCAGCAACTCGTCGGCCTCCTCGGGTCCCTGCGAGCCCGCTTCATAGGTCGCGACCGGCGGGCTGGGCAGGCTCGCATCAGGCGGCTGGCTGGGATCCCAAGCTTTGACGATCGGATCACAGATGCGCCACTGCGCCTCGACCTCGTCGTTACGTGTGAACAGCGTCGCGTCACCGCGCATCGCGTCGGTGATCAAGCGCTCGTAGGCCTCCGGTGACTGCGACAGAAAGGCCGTGCCGTACAGGAACTCCATGTTCACCGGACGGATGCTCATCCGTGTGCCCGGAATCTTTGCGCCGAGTCGCAACGACACGCCCTCGTTGGGCTGCAGGGTCAGCACCAGCTGGTTGGGCTGAACGCCGAGGGAGCCATCCTGACTGAACGCCAGATGAGGGACAGGCTTGAGCGTGACCGCGATCTCCGTGATCTTGCGTGCCAGACGCTTGCCCGTACGAAGGTAGAACGGCACGCCCGCCCAGCGCCAGTTGTCCACTTCCAGACGCAGCGCCGCGTAGGTCTCCGTAACCGAGCCGCTCGGCACGCCCTCCTCCTCCAGATAGCCGGGCACGTCGTCGCCGCCCGCGTGTCCCGCCGTGTACTGGGCGCGCAGCGACATCTCCGGGATTGCCGCGACCGTCGGCTGCGGGATCGCCTGCAGCACCTTGACCTTCTCGTTGCGGACCTCTTCGGCAGTGAAGCTCACCGGCGGCTCCATCGCCACGTGGCAGAGCAACTGCAGCATGTGGTTCTGGATCAAATCGCGCAAGGCTCCTGCGCTGTCGTAGTAGTCAGCGCGTGAGCCGATGCCCAGATCCTCGGCGGCGGTGATCTGCACATTGTCGATGTAGTTGCGGTTCCACAGCGGCTCGAACATGCCGTTGGCGAAGCGGAACGCCAGCATGTTCTGCACGGTCTCCTTGCCCAGGTAGTGATCGATGCGATACACCTGGGTCTCGTCAAAGATGCTGAGCACGCGGCGGTTGAGATCCCGCGCCTCTTGCAGCGTCGTACCGAACGGCTTCTCGATGATCAAGCGAACCTCGCCGTGCTCATGGTGAGCCAGCTTGGATTTGCCCAGCTGCTCGACGATCACGGGAAAGAAGCTGGGGGCGGTCGAAAGATAGAACGCCCGGTTAAGTGGCTCGCCGGCCTCTCGCTCGAACTCGTCCAGCACCTCGCTCAGCTCGCTGTACACGGACTCGTCATCGAACGTGCCAGGTACGTAGCGAACGTTGTCGAGCAGGCTGGTGAGGACAGCCTCATCAGGGGTGCGCCGCGAGAAGCGCCGAATCGCCTGCTCGCACTCACCGCGGTAGTCGTCGTCCTCTTTTTCTTTGCGTGACACGCCCACCAGGTGAAAGCGCCCCGGTAGCGCGCCCTCGTGTGCGAGGTTGTAAAGCGCAGGCAGCAGTTTGCGCCTGGCTAGATCTCCGGTCGCTCCGAAGATCACAAGCGTCGTGGGCGCCACCGGCAGGCGCTCGAGACCCGCCGTCAGCGGGTTCTCCGGCTCGGGCTCGTCGGTCGGACGACCAGCCACGGCCGCCACGCTCAGCCCCCGCGCCGGGAGCTGGCTTTGCCCGCGCTCGCCCGCGGTTTGCCAACCGCTTTGCGTGGGCTGAGCGCGCTGGTGGCGGCGGGCGCGCTCTTGACCGCGTGGCCGCCGAACTGGTTACGCAGCGCCGCCAGCACACGGTCGGCGAAGTCGCCGTTGCCACGCGAGCGGAAACGCTCATAAAGCGACGCAGTTATCACCGGCGTGGGCACGTCATGTGCGGTGGCGTCCTCGATCGTCCAGCGGCCCTCGCCCGAGTCCTCGGTGTAGCCCTCAATCGCTTCGAGCTTGTTGCCGTCGGCCTCGAACGCGCGCGCTGCCAGTTCGCACAGCCACGAGCGCACCACTGAACCCTGGCCCCAAAGATGCGCGATCTTCGCGTTGTCGAGCTCGTACTCGCACTTGTCGAATACGTCAAAGCCCTCCGCGTATGCCTGCATCAAGCCGTACTCCACGCCGTTATGCACCATCTTCACGTAGTGGCCAGCGCCCGACGGCCCGAAGTGAAGCCAACCGCGCGGACCGATCGCCGCAACGCTCTGCTCGTTAGTGGCAGGTGCTAGCACGTCGAGGATTGGGGCCAGGCGTTTGACCGCTTTGGTTGGGCCGCCCACCATCATGCAGTAGCCCACCTCCAGACCCCATACGCCGCCGGAAGTACCGACGTCGACATATTCGATGCCTGCTTTTTTCAATTCACCGGCGCGGCGCTTGTCGTCGGTCCACTTCGAGTTGCCGCCGTCGATGATTGTGTCGCCCTTGTCGAGCAGCTTGGCGAGCTTCTCAACCGTTTCTTGGGTAGGCGCGCCGGCGGGCACCATGATCCACACCATCCGCGGCGCCTGTAGCTGCTTGACGAGCGTCTTCAGCGAGTCGGCGCCAGAGGCGCCGTTCTTGACCGCCTGCTTGACCGCCTTCTCATCAAAGTCGAACGCAACGACCTCGTGCTCTGAGTCGCGGCGAATGCGATGCACCATGTTGCCGCCCATCTTGCCCAGCCCCACAAAACCGATCTGAGTCATCTCTAGGTCACCTCGATCCGCTCGATCCGGCGTCCGGCCGGCTCGCTTGATTGGCATGTTCGCCCTCCCGGCTCTCTTGGTCTGGGCCGATCGGCCATCTCCTTGATCTTCGCGGCCTCGCTCACGCCACGATCGTAGTGACCGCGACCCTGGTGTAGGTTTCCCACGCGCAGATGAGCTCTCAGCCCGCACAGCAACTGCCCGATCGCAACCTCGCGTTGGAGCTCGTGCGCGTCACCGAGGCCGCCGCGCTGGCGGCTGCGCCACTGGTGGGAATGGGCGACAAGGAGGCTGCCGATCAAGCTGCCGTCGACGGTATGCACTACATGCTCCAGTCGGTTCAGATGGATGGTGTGGTGGTAATCGGCGAGGGTGAGAAGGATGAGGCACCGATGCTCGCCAACGGCGAGCAGATCGGCGATGGCTCGCCGCCGCAGGTCGACATCGCGGTCGACCCGCTCGAGGGCACCACGCTCGCCGCGCACGGGATGCCCAGTGCACTCGCCGTGATCGCACTGTCTGCCCGCGGCACGATGTTCGACCCAGGACCGTGCGTCTACATGGAGAAGATGGCAGGTGCGCCCGAGATCGCAGATCTGCTCGATCTCGACCGCCCGCTCGGCGAGACCGTCAAGCTCATCGCCGAGCGCCGAGGCTGTCCGGTGGGCGACGTCATGGTGGTGGTGCTCGACCGCCCCCGCCACGAAGAGGGCATCGCCGCGATCCGCGCCGCCGGTGCCCGCGTACGGCTGATCGCCCACGGCGACGTGTCGGCGGCGCTGCTGGCTGTGACCGAGCGCTCGCCTGTCGACCTCCTGTGGGGAATCGGCGGTACGCCCGAGGGCGTCATCTCCGCCGCCGCCGTAAAGTGCCTCGGCGGACAGCTGCTGGGAAGGCTATGGCCGCGCGATGAGGGGGAGCGCGCAGCAGCGCTTGCGGCGGGCTATGACCTCGAGCGCGTGCTCGACCGCGACGACCTCGTCGCCGGCGAGGACATCTTCTTCTCTGCCACTGGCATCACCGATGGTGACGTGCTGCAGGGCGTGCGCTATCCGAGCGCCGGTGGCGCCACCACCGAATCGCTGGTTACCCGCGCCCGTACCGGGACGATCCGGCGCATTCGCGCAACGCACGACCGCGCCAAGCTGCGCGCGGTCGGCGGCGAGCGTTATTGATCGGAGCCGCTGTTGAAGCGGCCCACGCGCGACTCGGCTAGATCCAGCCGGGCCAGCGAGCGCAGGAACCCATAGGTGACGATCACGTGGATGCGCGACTGGGTGATGTTGTAAAGCCGGCGGCTGAGCCGGGAGGCGATCGACGGATAGAAGTTGGCTACCTCGACCTCGACGTGTAGTCGGGCATGGGCTGGATCATCTCCAGGGCTGCGACGAACTTCGATCTGCAGATAACCACCACCGCCACGCCCACGTCGCGAGACCAACAACCCTCGCGCGATACGCCAGCGCACGAGCCCGCGCGTCCGGTTCATCTCGTATTCGGGGGCCTGGAAGCTCAACAGCTTCAGCGGCCTGGCAATTAGCACGACAGAACGTTCGCAATCGCTGTAGCTGACGCGCACCAGTCCCAGCGTCACACGCGTGAGAAAGCGCCAGTACGTCCGTGCCAGACGCTCGAGGTGTGCCGGCGTCCAGATTTCCTTCAAGGCGGCCTCGGCGATCACCAGGTCCGCGCGCTGTACCGAGCGCACCGCGCCGGTCTCGGAGTCGAGCGACGTCGTGTCGCCCAGATCCACGATCAGCGCCTGGCCCGCGCGCTGGGCGCTTGGGCGACCGCGGACCTTGCGCCTGACGAAGCCCGCGGCGAGCACGATCGCCGCCACAGCGGCGATCCCAACTCCGGTCATCTCGCGGTCCGGTTGTTCATGAACCATTCAGGCTATCCCCGCTGACGTCCGCACGGATGTGAGTTGAGCGAGCGCGTCCAGGCTGGTAGCTTGATCGCGATGCCCGTCGCTTCTTCACGTTGGCGGCGCAGTGCACAGGTGGTCCGTTGAAAGGTCGTAGCGCGCTGCCGAGAGTGCTCCCCTGGCTTATCCTCATCGGCAGCTGCGCCACGCTCAGCGGCTGCGGTGGCTCATCGCCCACCGGCTCCAAAGCCCTCGAGCCGAGCGCGGCCCAGATCGAACGAAGCGAAGAAGCGGCGCAAAAGCAGCAGGAAGCGGCTGAACTCAACAAAGAGCGCGAACTGCTGTCGACGATCGAAGCCAAGAAACAAGAAGAAGTCGCCGAAGCGAAAGCCAAGAAGATAGAAGCGGAAGCGACCAAGAAGGCAAAGAAGAAGGAAGCGGCGGCCACCAAGAAGGCCAAGCAGAAGGAAAAGACCGCAGAAGCAAACGCCAAGAAAATTGAAGACGCGGCGAAGGCCGAAGCCAAGAAGTTGCTGGAAACGGCCCAGAAAGACACAAACGCCGAAGAAGCGCAAAGCAACTCCGCGACCGGCAGCGGACAGCCGTCGAGTGAAGGGCAATAGGCTCCCGCCGATGCGCCAGGATGAGACTGAGCACGATGCTCCCCCAGATATGAACGAGCCAAGTCGGCAGTCACGTGGCCGCGGGGATGCTCGAGCCACCCGTCGAGCGCTGATCCTATGCCTGCTGCTGGCTGCGCTCGTCGCATCGCTTGCCGGCTGCGGCGGTGGGGGCTCAGGCGGCAGTGGATCGAAGGGCGAAGAAGCGGGCGCTGAAACGGCAGAAGCCGCTGCGGGTGGCGAAGAAGAAGCCAGCGAAGCGCAGGCCAGGAAGCGCGAAGCCGCGGCCGAAGCAGCATCCAAGGCAGAAGCCAAGAAGCTCAAAGAAGCGGCTCAGAAGGCTGCCGAAGCGGCCGAACGCGAACCCAAGAAGCACAAGCAGGGCAAAGGCAAAGGCGGTGGGAAGACCAAGAAGAGATCTGGCGCCACCAAGACCAAGAAGAAGAGAACGAAGAAAACCGGCGCCACCGCGGAAGCCAAACGCGCCGCCGAAGAAGCGGCCCGCAAGCAGTTCGCCAAAGAAGAAGCCGAAGAAGCCAAGGCTTTCAAGAAACTCGAACACAGCGAAACCAAGTAGCTGTCTCCGGCTGCTGATATTCAACGTACGTGCACGAAGATCGCGACATCCACCGAAGCCCACGTGCACGGCCGGTAGGCGACATCCCAGGCGACGCACTGTTCGCCAGTGCCGATGAGTTGGCACGACGCTGGATCCTGGCGCTGATCGGCTCCCGTCCGCTCGCGGAGATCGGAGAGGTTCCGCTCGAGCAACTGGCGGACCATGGGCCGTCGTTGTGTGCGCACGTGATCCGTGCACTGCAGTCCGACGGTGAGCTCGCGAGCTTGACTGGCCGTGGGACTGGCGCACGTGCTACGGGTGCTCCCGCACGCCGTCTGGCCGTGCTCGTCGCGGCCCGCGACAGCGTAGCGACGGTGGAGGCGATCGAGGCGCTGCGCGGTGTGTTGTGGGAGGTTCTGCTCGATCGCATGAGCGAGCCGTCCGCACGTCAGCTCGCAGACGTCTCAGACCGCCTCGCGTACGTCTGTGCCGAGTTGCTCGCTGGGGCTCTGCAGGCGGGAGTCTTCGCCCTCGCCACGAGCTCTCGTGATGACGACGCGGATGAGGGCTCGGAGTCCGAGCTTGCACCACGGGTGCCCGCACATGCTGGCGCTCCCGGGCGCCACGCGATCATCGTCGATGAGCGCCGCTCGCCCGAGCGATCGCTGTCATGGGACGAGTCACCGCCAATCCCGCCTGGCGCACGGTCCGCTGAGATCGAGATTCGTGACGAGCGCCGCGAGGAGGGCCCGGCGGCGTGGATCAAGTCGATCGGTGGTCAACTGGAGCGCTTCGAGCGCGACCGAGTGCCGTTTGCCGTGCTCCTGGTCGAGTTGTGTGAGATCGAGCGCTTGCGTCGCGAGCAGCTATCCAAAGGACTGGCCGGGGTATTGGCGCGTGTCGAGGGGGCGCTCGCGGCTGTGCTTGGCACGCGGGCGGGATCGCTCACGCGCGAGCGGCCAGGCCGCTATTGGCTGTTGATGCCCGAAACCGATCGCGCCGGTGCGATCGCGCTGGCAGGGCGGCTCACGCAAGCGGTAGCCGCCTGCCGCGGTGAGGACGGTGCGCCGCTCGAAGTCGCGATTGGCACAGCTCTCTGCCCGGAGGACGGACTGGAGGCATCCGCGCTGGCCGCACACGCGGATGTCGGCCTACACGCCGACCGCTCGGTCATCCGCGCCTCAGCCGGCCGACGCGTCCCCATCGACGAGCCAGCCTGAGCGCCGCTGGGCTTAGCCAGCAAGGGCGCCGCCCGCGAGCGCTCCGCCCGCTGAGCCGGGTGGCAGGCCCAGCGAGGGGCTGTTCGTCGTCTTGCCAACGATGTGAGTGGCAATCCGCACGGTCTCGGTGATGCCGAGGCTTTCCGCGGCTCCAGCCGTTAGATCCCAATTCGCATGGTGGCCGTAGGGGCCACGATCGAGCACCGGCACGGTCAGGCTGTGCCCGCGGTAGCTGACAGATACGAGCGTGCCGCACGGAAGCGTGCGGTTCGCAACGCCCACGACCGCGGGGGTCAGCGTCTGCCCACATGCGGTCTGCTTCCCGTAGAAGCCTGGGCCGAACCACGTGGCGATGCCGCTCGGGCCGATCTTCGCGGGCGTTGAGCTGGTCGATTCCGCAGGCGCAGCGGCCGCGCCGCCGGTGTCGGCGAGCGCGCCAGTGGTCGCGCTCGCGAACAGTGCCGTAGCCGCGATCAGGGCGAGCAAGAGCGTAGGTGTCTTTACGTTCGTCAACATCTTCATCTACGCCTGCGGGGTGAGCTGACGGGCTCGCGCAGCACTTGTGCGGCGCTACGGCCCTTGCTGGGCCGATTCGCCCCGGCGGATCGACGCGATCCGCATTGGGTCCCCCGTCTGCTTCGACCGGAATCGGAGCAGCTCGGCGTTGCGGGGCAGTATACAGAGCCGCTCAGGAGAGCGGGAGGCGCGAGAGCACGTCTTTGAACAGGCGCTCGCCCGTGGCGATGCCTGCCTTCGCCAGCTCGCCGATGAGCTCCGCCGCGCCCGCTACCAGCTCAGCGCCGCCGGGTGGCTGCACAGGCCCAGTGGCGCGCTCGCCGTCGGACTCGAAGCCCTGTCTGGGCGCCGGCTCGTGGCTCGCCGCGGCTGCTTTGCGCACTGCGCGGGCGCGGTTTGCCTT
>DATBYJ010000167.1:0-33222 GCA_036513795.1 Solirubrobacteraceae bacterium
TGAGATCTCCCAAGCAGGCGCATACGAGGCACTGAAGAGTTGCTCGGAGCTAATCGATCAGCGTGTACAGGTCATCCGCGATGAGCGCCCGCGACTAATCGCCGGCCTGCGCGAGCGCAGCTTCGATGTGTCCAACAGCCAGGCGAACTTCGTGTGGGTAGCCCATCCCTCCGTCCCCGGCGCGGAGCTCGCAACACGACTCGAGCGCGCAGGCATCCTCGTCGCCGCCGGCGACGCACTCGGCGAGCCCCAACACGCGCGCATCGCCATCCACTCCCCCGCAGCCACCGATCGGCTGCTGAACGCCCTCGACAACGCGCTCTAGCCAACCCCGCCGCGCCGTCGCCACCGCCGGCGCCGGACGCCGCTACGTACTCCTCCTAAACTACCCAGCAGTACCGGACTGACGCAGCAGCGCCCCCGTCGTACCCTCGAGGATTTTCCGCCACGAGCTCACCTCCTCGCGCTCGTCGTCGAAGTGGGCAACCACTTTGCGCACGCGCTTGGCCGAGATCTCAAGGCCATGGCGCTCGGCAACCTCCCGGTAGCGGTCATATTCGCCCGCCAGCTGCTTGGTCACCGACTCAAAGCCATGACGAGCAATCTCCACCCGTGAAGTGAAGCTCATCATCGAAGTTTGGAACATCAGCTCATCGCTCGGCTCCGGCTCGATCAACACGATGTCCACGCCCGGATAGCGCTCCTCCCAGCCCTTCGCCAGTTCATGCAGGCGCTGGTGGGCCACCAGCTTGAACACCTGGTAGCCGATCTGCGCAAAGCCCATGTCCGACACACGCTGAGGACGGCGGCCCCGCAACGTTGTCACCTTGTGCGCGAAATCGTTCACAAACGGCACAATCGGGTTGATCACCACCACCAGCTTCGCCCCCGCCTGGACCGCCAGATCGAGGTTCGTCGTCGAAACGATGCCGCCGTCGATCAAGTCGCGGCCGTTCACGTTCACCGGCGCGTACACCATCGGCAGCGCCCCCGACGCGCGCACAGCCGTGGAGATCGGCACCTCCGCCGAGCCGTCCATCCCCAACACCACCCGCTCGCAGCTGTCCAGATCGGTGGCCGTCAGGTACAGCTCACAGCCCAACTCGCCAAAGCTATCCGTACGACCGGGCTCGCTCAGCACCTCACGCAGGTAGCGCTCGATGCCAGCGCCCGTATACAGCCCCGACGGCAGCGCATCCGCGAGCCCCATCACCACATCCATCAACGACACGCCGCCCGGCTGGGAGATGAGGTCCCGCGCGAGCGACAGCGCCCGCAGCGGCATCACCGCGCCCTTGCGCGCGAACTCCAGCAGGTTCGGGCGCAAGAGGTCGCCGATGTCGATGTCTTTGAACGTCGCTTTGCCCTGGCCGGTGACCACCCGCATCATCTCCTCCGGGGTCACGCCATTGGCGCACAGCGCAGCGATGAACGATCCCGCCGAGGTGCCCACGTACACGTCGAAGTTGTTGACCGTGCTGTTCACCGCCAGCAGATCCAGCGCCCGCAGCGCGCCGATCTCATACACGCCGCCCGTAAAGCCGCCGCCGCCAAGCACAAGCGCCGTCTTGTCCCGCCGCGGGCGCCTGCGGCGCTCCACCGAGGCGGCTTGCCCAACGCCGCGGGCAGCCGCCCGTCGTTTGCGTGCGCTCGCGCTGGACTCGGCCTTCGCGGTCGGTTCCAGCTTGACAACCTTGCCCATGGCAGTGACATTCTACGGTGCGTGCCCCCGTACCGGACTGCACAGCTGCTGATTCTGCTCTGCGGACTGTTGGTAGCCACCGCGCTGATGCCACCCACATCTGGGGCCGTAGGCAACCTCACCGAACTGCAAAGCGACATGACCCACCAGATGTCCCTTGCCGGCTCGGCCGATGGCGCCTACGTGTACGACCTCACGAACAAGCAGGCGCTGTTCTCCGAGCATGCCAGCTCCATGCGCCCACCAGCCTCTGTCGAGAAGCTGTACACCGCCACCACCGCCCTCGATCTGATGGGCCCCACAGCGCGCCTTGCCACGACCGTGTTCGGGGTCGGGCACATGGCGCCCGGAGGGGTGTGGGAAGGAAGCCTCTACCTACACGGCGGCGGTGACCCCACGTTCGGCACTACATCCTTCATCCGCCATCACTACAACGGCGTCGGCGCGAGCATTCAGACGCTCGTCTCGCAACTTGTGCACACCGATCACATCCGCCGCATCACCGGCTCGATCGAGGGCGATGAGTCCTACTTCGACTCGCTGCGCGGCGAGCCCTCAAGCAACTACGCATGGGATCCCTTCCTTGAAGGCACGCTCAGCGCGCTGGCGTTCAACCGCGGCGAAACCGGGGGCTTGCGAGGGCCGCACGCACCCGCAGCGTTTGCCGCACGGGCGCTGTGGGGCCTGTTGAAGGCGACAGGTGTGACGATCGGTGGCAGCAGCGGAGCAGCTACGACCCCCGCCGGCGCCACCCAGTTGGCGCAAGTGCAGTCACCTACCATCACCCAGCTGCTGGGGCTGATGCTGCCGCCATCTGACAACTTCTTCGCCGAGACGCTAGTAAAGGATCTCGGCGCCCAGTACGGGGGCGCCGGCAGCACTGCAGCCGGAGCTGCTGTCGTGATGAAAACGATGGCCTCGACGCTTGGTATCCACCCGCATGTGGTCGACGGTTCAGGGCTTTCAGAAGAAGACAGAACCTCCCCGTACCAGGTCGCCGACCTGTTGGTAGATCTCGAGCCCACTGCAATCGGCGCGGTGCTGCGCAGCAGCCTCGCCGTCGCCGGCCACACCGGCACACTCGAACTACGCATGCGCGGCACCCGTGCGTCCGGCAACTGTCAGGGAAAGACCGGAACGCTGACGGGTGTGTCAAACCTCGTCGGCTACTGCCAGGCGGCCGACGGCCACACGCTGGCGTTTGCCATCTTCAACGACGGCATCGCCACTGAAACCGCCCACACCGTCCAGGACAACATCGCGATCACGATCGCCGACTACTGAGATCCCCCAGGATTGGGGGGATGGCAGAAGCGGTTCTCAAACAGCCACTGCACACGAGGATGGTTGGGCTGAGCGGTGGCGAACACGTTGGCCGCCGCCCTGCACGGGTGGGCAAAGCGCACGCCGCGCAACTCCAGCTTGCATCGCCACTGCGCCAGCTGCGTAGTTGGCGTGATTTCCTGTTCGCCAAGCTTCAGCCCGGTGCAGTGGGTTTCACCGCTGAAGCCAGCGTGCAGCCTGAAATGGACCTGTCGGTGGATCCGCGCCGTGATCGCCGCGGACGCTTCAGGACCCGTGATCGGGTAGATCTGCGCCGGCGCAGTAACCAGCGCCAGCAGTGCTACCGGCGTGACCAGCAGAGAGCTCATCGGCCAACTTTACCCAGAGTAGTGATTAATTAGCCTGCCGCCGGCGGCTGCGCCAGCAAATTCAACAAGCCGGCTTCGTCGAGTACCTGCACTTCCATGCGCTCCGCCTTCTCCAACTTGGAGCCAGCACTCTCTCCAGCCACCACGAAATCGGTCTTCTTCGATACCGATCCAGTTACCCGCCCACCCGCCGCAACAATCCTCTCCTTGGCTGCCTCCCGGGACAGCTCCGGCAGCGTGCCAGTGAGCACGAGCGTCTTGCCCGCAAGCGGACCGTGCGCCGGCGCAGGCCCCTCTTCATGGAAGCACAAGCCCAGCTCGCGCAACTGCTCGATCAACGTCTGCATACGTTCGTCGTGCAGTTGCGCGGTGATCAAGTCCGCCATCTTCTCCCCAACCCCAGGCGTTTCAGCGATCTCCTCAGGAGTTGCCTTCAGCAGGCTGTCGATGTCACGAAAGCGCTGGGCGAGATTGCGCCCCGTCACCTCCCCCACCTCCTCGATCCCCAACGCGAACAGCACCCGCGCGAACGGCCGCTCCTTAGAGCGCTCAATCGCCGCCAGCAAGTTCTTCACAGACAGCTCGCCGAAGCGTTCGAGCTCGAGCAGTTGCTCCTCGCGCAAACGGTAGATATCCGCAGCGGTCTTCACCAGGCCATGCTGCTGCAACAGCGCCACCTGCTTCTCCCCCAAACCATCGATGTCCATCGCGCCGCGCGAAACGAAGTGCTTCAGCAGCTGCCATGCACGTGCGGGACAGTCGCGGTTGGGGCACTGTGTAAACACACCCTCCGACGGCTTAATCGTGGCTGTGTTGCAGTACGGGCAATGGCTCGGCGGATGCGGCGTTGGCGGTCGATCCTTGCCCTCCGCCACGTGCGGCGCAGGCGAGATCACCTGCGGGATCACATCGCCCGCACGCACCACGATCACCTCCTCGCCCGGGCGCAGATCCTTGCGCACGATGTCCTCCTCGTTGTGCAAGGTCGCGAGCTTGATCGTCACACCGCCGACCTCGACCGGCGCAAGCACCGCATACGGTCGTAGATCGCCGAACTTGCCCACGTTCCACATCACCCGCTCGAGCTTCGTCAGCGCAGTGGTGGGCGGGAACTTCCACGCAACCGCCCAGCGCGGGTCACGCCCCACCGCGCCCAACCGGCGCTGCAGCTCGAGCTCATCGACCTTGATCACCACACCGTCGATCTCAAAATCCAGCTCGCCTCGACGGCGCTCCCACTCCAGACATTGAGCGATCACCTCATCCTCACTGGCGAGCATGCGAATGCCAGAATTGACGCGAAAGCCATGCTCGCGCAGCCACTCAAGCGCCTGTGAATGGCGCTCAAACGACAGCCCCTCGGTGACACCAACCTGGTAGCACCAGATCGACAGCGGCCGCTTGGCGGCATCAGCAGGGTCGAGCTGGCGGATCGTGCCAGCGGCCGAGTTGCGCGGGTTCATGAACGTCGACTCACCAGCTTCCGCGCGACGCTCGTTCAGCGCTGTGAAGTCCGCCAGCGACATATACACCTCGCCCCGTACCTCAACCAGCGCAGGCGCATCGTGCACATGCAGCGGGATCGCACCGATCGTGCGCAGGTTATGCGTGACGTCCTCCCCCACCTCGCCGTTGCCACGCGTGGCACCCCGCTCGAGCACCCCATCCCGATACACAAGGCTGATCGCCAGACCGTCGATCTTCGGCTCCACCGCAAACGTGAACGCCGGGTCAGAGATCCCCTCGCGCGCGAGATGGTTACGCATCCGCTCCACCCACGCGCGCAACTCCTGCTCCGAGCGCACGTTGTCCAGCGACAGCATCGGCTCCAGGTGGCGAACCTTTTCCAGCCTGCCTACCGGTTCGCCACCAACGCGTTGTGTGGGCGAATCGGCGGTAGCCAGCTCGGGGTGCTCGCGCTCGATCGCCCGCAGCTCGTCCAGCAGACGGTCATAAGCGTCATCGCCGATCTCTGGGTCGTCGAGGACGTAGTAGCGGTGCGCGTGGTGCTCGAGCTGGTGGCGAAGCTCCTTGGCCCGCTCAGCCGGATCGGTCCCGCTCACGGCTGCGCAGGGTGCGCCGGGCGATCCGCAATAGGTGGCTCCAGCAGCTCCTGCAGATCAAAGCGCCGAAGCGCCTCCAGGCTCGGTCGGTCGGTCAGGTCAAAATGGATCGGCGTGACCGCGATTCGCCCAGCCGCAACGGCCGCCAGGTCTGTCCCCGGCTCGTCATGGAAGCCAGGATCAGAACCGTAGATCCAGTAGCGGCGGCGGTGCTCTTCCTCGCGCTCGAGTTTCAGTTCGTCCTTGTAGATGCGCTTGCCCAAACTCGTCACCTCCACGCCGCTCGGCTCGCCCGCCGGCACGTTCACGTTCAACAGCGTCCTCGCCGGCAACGGCACCTCGTCGATCCGCTCCACCATGCGCGCCACAAACGCAGCCGCCACCTCGAAGCCGAAGCCGCCGTCGAAGCGGTAGTCGAGCGACCGCGCGCCCGACTGCTGGGAGACGGCGATTGCCGGCAGCCCCAGCACCACGCCCTCCAGCGCCGCCGCAACGGTGCCCGAGTAGGTGATGTCATCGCCCAGGTTGGCGCCATGGTTGATGCCCGCCACCACCAGGTCGGCTGAGAAGTCCTCCACGATGCCAAGGCTTGCCAGGCGCACGCAGTCCACAGGGGTACCGTCGGTGGCATAGCCGATCGTGCCGTCCGCAAACGGCACCTCTTCCACCCACAGCGGCCGGCGGGTGGTGATCGAGCGAGCCATCGCCGAGCGGTTGCCGTCAGGGGCAATCACCGCCAGGCGCACGCCCGCGAGCGCCAACAGCGCCCGGCGCATCGCCTGCAGGCCGTCCGCCTCAATCCCGTCGTCGTTGGTCAGCAGCACGTTGAGCATCGTCCGATCCAGCATAGGGGGCGGCTCGGTCCGTGCGGGTCACGACGCGGTGATCTGACGCCGCTAAAAGTTAGTAGGACACCCGCGCCAGCGCCAGCCCGTGCGCAGGCGCTGTCCGTCCAGCCTGCGCCCGCGACCGCCCCTCGAGCAGCTCGGCAAATTCATCGAACGTGCGCAAGCCTGATGCGACGTCGAGCATGGTGCCCACGAGCACCCGGTTCATGTGGCGCAGGAACATGTTCGCCTCGATCCAGAACTCGAGCAGCTCGCCATCTCCGCGCCACTGCGCTGAAGCGATGTTGCAGGTGAAGTAGCTGTGCTCGGTCTCGCTGGGCGTGAAGGCGGTGAAGTCGTGCTTGCCGAGTAGCGCCTGCGCGCACCGCTCGAGCAGTTGCCTATCGATGGCGGTCGTCCACCAATACGCGCGCTTACGCTCGAACACCGATCGGGTGCGCCGGGCGAGCACGCGATAGCAGTACGTCCTGCTGGTGGCGTGGCGGCGGGCATTGAATTCATCATGCGCTGGTTCGGCGCTGAGCACAGCCACATCTGGGTCCAGCAGCCCGTTCAGCCTGAGCGGATCGACGGCCTCGTGCGCGTAGCTAGCGACTTGGCCCCATGCGTGCACGCCCGCGTCAGTGCGCCCAGCGACAGTCAGCGTAAGCGGCCGCCCATCTTGGCCTTCCTCTCCTAGCACGGTGCGCAGCGCACGCTCGAGCACCTCTTGCACGGTGCGCTTGTCCGGCTGACGTGCCCAGCCGGCAAAGTCAGTCCCGTCGTACTCGATGGTGAGCTTTGTGACCATCACCCACGCACTACTAGGCCGCTAGGACTGCGCTGAGGTACGCGACCTCAGACGAGCTCGATGAAAACCATCTCCGTGGAGTCGCTGCGCCGCGGCCCCAGCTTGAGGATGCGCGTGTATCCACCGGGACGCTCCGCATAGCGCGGAGCGACTTCCGTGAACAGCTTGTGCACGGCGAACTTGTCCTGGGAGAGCGTCGACAGCGCCTGACGGCGCGCGTGCAGATCGCCGCGCTTGGCCAGCGTGATCAACTTCTCGATCTCCGGCTTGACTGCCTTGGCCTTAGCCTGGGTGGTTTCGATCCGCTCGTGCTCGATGATCTCCTTGCTCAAGTTCATGAGCAGCGCCTTACGGTGCGCGGAGTCGCGTGAGAGCTTGTTGCGTGTCTTCTGGTGGCGCATGGTCGGGAGTGTAGATGAGTCGGCTTCACGCGGCCGCCTTCGGCGGTGGGCGTGAATCGATCATCCACACTCCCTCCGGCCGAGAACAGCGGCGCTATGCGTCAATCTGCGCGGAGATTCAGACCTCTCGCATGCAGGGTTTCGATTACCTCGTCGATTGACTTTTTGCCGAAGTTGGGGATCGCGTTGAGCTCGGCCTCGGACTTGGAGATGAGATCGCCAACCGTTTGGATGCCGGCGCGCTTGAGGCAGTTGTAGGAACGCACGCCTAGCTCGAGCTCCTCGATGAGGATGCCCCACTCCTCGCCTTGCAGCGCTGCCTGCGTGCTGCCACCGACGGCGAGGCCATGGCCGTCGAGCTGTCCGCCGGGTGCGGCGCGCAGCTCCTGGATGCGGTCGGCGTCGGTGAAGATAGCCAGCTGTGAGATGAGCAGCTCAGCTGCCTCGCGCAGCGCTGCCTGCGGGTCGATCGAACCGTCGGTCTCGATGTCGAGGGTGAGCTTGTCGAAGTCGGTCTTCTGTCCGACACGCGCCTGCTCGACTGCGTAGGCGACGCGCCGCACGGGCGAGAAGATCGAGTCGATGGGAATCACGCCAATGGGCTGGTCGGCGGACTTGTTCTCCTCGGCGGGCCTGTAGCCACGGCCACGCCCGATGGTCATGTATAGCTCGAGCTTGGTTTTCTTCTCGAGCGTGGCGATGTGTAGATCGGGGTTGAGGATCTCGACTCCCGCGGGGAGGTCGATGTCCTTGGCGGTGATGTCGCCGGGACCGGTGACCACGAGCGGTGCCTCGACCTCGCTGGCGTCTGAGTGCATGCGGCAGACAACGCCCTTGAGGTTGAGCACGATGTCGGTCACATCCTCCTTGACTCCCTGGATGGTGGAGAACTCGTGCGCAACGCCCTCGATGCGCACGCTGGTGACGGCTGCGCCGGCGAGGGAAGAAAGCAGTACGCGTCGCAGCGAGTTACCGAACGTGTAGCCGAAGCCGCGGTCGAGCGGCTCGATCGTGAAAGTCCCACGATTCTGCTCCACGGACTCGCTAGTGATCCGGGGGATTTGGAAGTCGAGCATGAAAGTCCTAACGTCGTTTTGGTCTCGCACCGGCGTCCAGGACGCCGGCTGGGGAGCGCCGCCGCCCGGATGGGTGGCGACGCGGGCAAAGTTGCTTCTACTTCGAGTACAGCTCGACGATGAGCTGCTCCTGCACCGGCGCGGCGACCTCGCGCCGCTCCGGCCTGCGCAGCACCTTGGCCGTGAGCGACTCATGATCGGCCTGTAGCCACGCGGGAATCTGTCCGGTCAGCTCGGTTGCGTCTCTGACCACCTGCGTGGCGGGCGTGTCCGCCTTGATGGTGATGACGTCGCCGGGCCGCACTTGATAGCTGGGGATGTTCACGCGCCGGCCGTTGACCGTCCAATGGCCGTGACGAATGAGCTGACGGGCCTGCCTACGCGAAGCACCAAAGCCAAGCCGCACGAGCACGTTGTCGAGACGGCACTCCAGCAGCGCGAGCAGGTTCTCACCGGTGATGCCGCTCTGGCGCGAGGCCTTCTCGTAGTAACCGGCAAACTGCTTCTCCAAGACCCCGTAGTAGCGCTTGGCCTTCTGCTTCTCGCGCAGCTGCAGGCGGTACTCGCTCTGTTTCATGCGTCCGCGACCGTGCTCTCCAGGCGGGTAGGAGCGGCGCTCAACGCCGCACTTGTCCGTCAGGCAGCGCTCGCCCTTGAGGAACAGCTTCTGTCCCTCACGACGGCACTGCTTGCACTGTGGGCTTGTGTCGCGCGCCATCAGACTCGCCTGCGCTTTCTCGGCCGGCAACCGTTGTGGGCCTGAGGGGTGACGTCCTTGACGCCACTGACCTCGAGGCCTGCGGCTTGCAGCGAGCGAATCGCGGTCTCGCGCCCGGAGCCAGGACCCTTGACGTAGACCTCGACCTTCTGAAGTCCCTGTTCAAGGCCCTTGCGCGCGGCGGCGTCGGCGGTCACCTGAGCGGCGAACGGCGTCGACTTGCGCGAGCCCTTGAAGCCGGCGCCACCAGCTGACTCCCAGGCAATGACGTTGCCGGCGGTGTCGGTGAGCGAGACGATGGTGTTGTTGAAAGAAGTCTTGATGTGAGCTTGCCCGACGGGGATGTTCTTTTTGGGCTTGCGCCGCCCGCGGGCTCGTTTCGGTGCTGGAGGCATTACTTCTTACCTGCCTTCTTCTTGCCGGCAACCTGCATGCGCTTGGGTCCCTTGCGGGTGCGGGCATTGGTCTTGGTCTTCTGTCCGCGCACGGGCAGCCCGCGACGGTGGCGCAGGCCACGGTAGGAGCCGATCTCCTGCAGACGCTTGATGTCGTTGACGCGCTCGCGACGCAGATCGCCCTCGACTGTGAGGTCCTCGTCGATGGCGTCGCGCAGCTTTGCGACCTCGTCCTCGGTGAGGTCGCGGATGTAGGTATCGGGGCTGACGCCGACCTGAGCGAGGACCTTGTTGGACGTGGAGCGTCCGATCCCGTAGATGTAGGTCAGCCCGATCTCCGAGCGCTTGTTCAAGGGCAGGTTGACTCCCGCGATACGTGCCATTAGCCCTGACGCTGCTTGTGACGCTTGTTTTGGCAAATCACCAGCACCACCCCGTGGCGGCGGATGATCTTGCATTTCTCGCACATCGGCTTGACCGACGGTCTTACCTTCATGATCCCTTTCGGCGGCTGGGTTCCGGCGACCCGGCTCTGGCTGCCGTTGCGGCCGCCGCTACCGAATCGAGGATATGCCCCGGCACAGGCTAACGGCCTGGCGCCTGGGCAGGACTCCAGATAGTAGCAACCTCAGCTGGCGCTCGCTATCCCCTCTGCGACGGGCTCCGCGGGGACGGGCCGGCTCGCCCTCGCGTCGGCGGGCAGATGCCATGGCGTGAGGATCCGCGGGCCGGCGGAGGTGATGGCGACGGTGAACTCGAAGTGCGCGGCGGCAGAGCCATCCTGAGAGTAGATCGCCCATCCGTCACCACCGACGCGCACGCCTGCTCGCCCGACAGTGGTCATAGGCTCGATCGCGAGCACCATGCCCTCCTGCAGCTGCGGCCCCTTGCCGGGCTTTCCGT
The DNA here is from genome assembly GCA_036513795.1 of Solirubrobacteraceae bacterium. Lineage (GTDB taxonomy): Bacteria > Actinomycetota > Thermoleophilia > Solirubrobacterales > Solirubrobacteraceae > Palsa-744. The sequence continues at coordinate 10,549 of DATBYJ010000167.1, forward strand.
AATTGGGCACCTGCGGGTCCTCGTGCATGCTGCGGCCAACGCCGTGCCCGACAAGCGAGCGCACGACAGAAAAGCCGGCCTTCTCGACGACACGCTGGATTGCGCTGGAAACGTCTCCGATGCGATTGCCGTCCTTGCACTGGGCCACGCCGGCGTGCAGCGACTCCTCGGTGGTTGCAAGCAGACGGCTGACGTCCGCTGCAACTTCCCCCACGACGAAGGTCCGCGCGGCGTCGGCGACCCAGCCGTCGAGTGTGACGCCAACATCGATGGAGATGCTGTCGCCGGGCTTCAGCTTGTAGGCGCCGGGGATGCCGTGGACGACCATGGCATTGGGGGAGGCGCAGATCGAGCCGGGAAAGCCCCGGTAGCCCTTGAAGGTAGGTATGGCGTCGCGGGAGCGAATGAGACGCTCGGCGAGCTTGTCGAGCTCGCCGGTGCTAATCCCAGGGCGGATGTTGCGCTCCATCTCATCGAGCGTGGCAGCCAAGATCAGACCGGACTGCGCCATCTTCTCGATCTCCTGCGGGGACTTCTTGATGATCACCCAAGGAGCTTAGCTTGGGAGCGCTACAGGCCTTCCTCCAGGCGCAGCGTGGCAATGGTGGCCCTGATGTGGGCGTGCACCTCATCGGCGCTGCGCCGGCCGTCGAAGCGGCGCAGTAGCCCGATCTCGTCGTAGTAGGCGATCAGCGGCTCAGTCTGCGAGTGGTAGACCTCCAGGCGCCTGCGGATCACCTCCTCGCGGTCGTCGTCGCGTTGGATCAAGCGCGCACCGTCCTGATCGCACACGTCTTCGTGCTTGGGCGGGTCGAAGTCGACGTGATAGATGTGGCTGGGGTTCTTCACGCACACCCTGCGCCCGGCGAGCCGGCGCACGAGATCGTCGTCGGGGACCTCGATCAGCAGCGCTCCTGTGAGCTTGCGATCGAGCCCACGTAGCGCATCTGCGAGCGCATCAGCCTGGACGGTGTTGCGGGGAAAGCCGTCAAGCAGGAAGCCGTCGCGCGCGTCACCGTCGGCAACGCGGTGAGTGATCATGCCGACAATCACCTCATCGGGCACCAGATCGCCGGCATCCATGAACCGCTTGGCCTCGTTGCCCAGGTCGGTACCGTCGGCCACCTGCGCGCGGAGGATATCGCCGGTGGAGATGTGCGGCAGCGAAAAGTCATCGCGCAAGCGCTCAGCCTGCGTCCCCTTACCAGCGCCAGGCGGGCCAAGCAAGATGAGGTTCAACTCGGACAAGACCAAGTCAGCCTATCCGTAAAAGGGTGGTGCTCGCCAGTGCGAAGCCACACAAACCCCGTTTAGCCGGGCGCGTGACACGCCAAGCGGAGTGGGTTCGCATGGCGGTCGCCGCGAAGTCGCGGCCGCCATGCGAACCCGCTCCGCGCTACTTGAGGAACCCCTCGTAACTGCGCATCATCAACTGCGCCTCGAGTTGCTTCATGGTTTCCAGTGCCACACCGATGACGATCAGGATGGAGGTGCCGCCGAACTGGAAGTTTTGGTGGGTGCGGGCGATGAGGATCGCGGGCAGGGCGGCTACGGCGGCGAGGAACAGCGCGCCGGGGAAAGTCAGGCGAGCGAGGATGCGGTCGAGGAATTCAGCGGTGGGGCGTCCGGGACGCACGCCGGGGATGAAGCCGCCGTACTTCTTGAGGTTGTCAGCCTGATCGACGGGGTTGAACGTGACGGCGGTGTAGAAGTAGGTGAAGACGATGATGAACAGCGACTCGCCGACGACGTAGTGCCAGCCGTTGGGCGTAAAGAAGTCAGACAGCGATTTGCCCCAGTGGGTTTTGACAAGCGACCCGACGGTGGGCGGGAAGGCCATGATGCTGGCGGCGAAGATCACGGGGATGACGCCGGCCATGTTGACGCGCAGCGGCAGATAGGTCTGCCCGCCCTCTGACATGCGCCGGCCGATGACGCGCTTGGCGTACTGCACAGGGATGCGCCGCTGGCCTTCTTGGACGAACACGATGCCGGCGACTACAGCGAGCACGAGGAACGGCATCATCACCTTGAACACCTGGTCCTGAGTGGTCCACCAGGCTTGGATGCCGGACGGCAGCCGCGAGACGATGGAGGCGAAGATCAGCAGCGAGATGCCGTTGCCGATGCCGCGCTGAGTGATGAGCTCGCCGACCCACATCAACAGCACACACCCGGCGGTAAGGCAGACGACGATCAGGAAGATGTGCGCCAGATCGAAGTGCTTGATGACGCTTTCACCGGCTTTGGCCTGCAGCGTGTGGAACAGAAAGACGTAACCGATGGACTGGGCGAAGGCGAGCCCAACGGTGAGATAGCGCGTGTACTGGGTGATGCGCGCCTGCCCTACTTCGCCTTCCTTGGAGAGCTTCTCAAGCGACGGCACGGCAACCTGCAGCAGCTGCAGGATGATGGAGGAGGTGATGTAGGGCATGATGCCCAGCGCGAAGATGGCGAGTTTGGAAAGGCCACCGCCGGAGAAGAGGTTGAGGTAGGCGAGGATGCCACCGCCGCCGAAGGACTTCTGGATGTTGTTGACAGCGGTGAGGTTGACGCCAGGCACGGGAACATGCGAGCCGAGCCGATAAATGATCAGCATCAGCCCGGTGAAGGCGATCTTCTTGCGGATGTCCGCAACCTGGAAGGCGTTGAGAATGGTCGAGAGCATGGGCGTTAGTCGGCCGCGCGGGAGCCCACTGCGAGCTCCTCCCCGGGATTGCCGATTCTAGTGGATGCGGGTGGGTAGGACGCCATACCCGCAGCTCACGTCAGGCGCTGACTGTCAGCCCTGGACGGTGGTGCAAGTACCGCCAGCGGCCTCGATGCGCTCGCGCGCGGTGGCGCTGAAGGCATGGGCGTGGACGGTGAGCGCCTTGGTGATATCACCCTTGGCGAGCACCTTGATGGGGATGTCCTTGCGAGTCCCCAGCCCGTTGGCCTTCATCAGCTCGACGGTGACCTCGGTGCCAGCGTCGAAGTGGCTCTCCAGGTCGGAAATGTTGACGGGCTGAGTGTGCGTGCGGAACGGCTCGAAGGGCATCGACTTCTTCATGTGCGGCCCGCGCAGCTTTCGCATGCGCATGTGGATCGGCATCTGGCCGCCCTCGAATGCAGCTCTGCGCTTTGAGCCAGAGCGCGAGCCCGCACCCTTCTGCCCACGGCCAGAGGTCTTGCCGGTGCCTGAGCCTTCGCCGCGCCCGATGCGCTTGCGCGGCCGGCGACTGCCGGGCGCGGGGGCGAGGTTGTGCAAGCCGATGCGCTGCTCGCTGTCCTGCACTTTGGCTTTGGCGGGGCTCACTTGCTCTCCTTGACCTCAATGAGGTGGCGAACGGCGTGCAGCATGCCGCGGGCCTGCTCGCAGTCCTTGACCTCGACGGTGTGGCCGATGCGCCTTAGACCGAGCGAGCGAAGCGTGTCGCGCTGTTTGCTGTTGGCGCCGTTCTTGGAGCGCAGCTGGGTGACGCTGAGTGCGGACATCAGGCAGAGGCTCCGTCGGCCACAGGGGCAGCGTCGGGCGTGGCCTCGGCTGCCGAGGCGAGGGCGGCATCAGCGTCCGCTGGTGTCTCCGTCTCGGCCGGTACAGCATCTGGGGCGCCGTTGGTGGGGGCGCCGCCGAGTCCTAGCACCTGGTTGATGCTGAGCCCGCGCAGCTTGCCGACCTCCTCGGGGGTGCGCAGCCCGCGCAGCCCGGCGACGGTGGCCTTGACCAGGTTGATGGGGTTCTGGGTGCCGAGGCTCTTGGAGAGGATGTCGTGGATGCCCGCGAGCTCGAGCACTGCGCGCACGCCCCCGCCGGCAATCACGCCAGTACCTGGAGATGCCGGCTTGAGCAGGACACGACCGGAGCCGAAGATGCCGGTGGTCTGGTGGGTGATGGTGCTGCCGTGCTTGGGCACGCGGAAAAGATCCTTCTTGGCGCGCTCGACACCCTTCTGGATTGCGAGGGGCACCTCGTTGGCCTTGCCGTAACCCACGCCGACGACATCGCGTTCGTCGCCAACCACAACAAGCGCGGTGAACGAGAAGCGTCGCCCACCCTTGACCACCTTGGCAACGCGGTTGATCTCGACCACGCGCTCCTGGAGGTCCAGGCCGGCTGGGTTGACTGAGCGATCTATCGATATGGACATGAGTGCAGTGAGGGTAGCGGGAGCGCGTCGGTTAGACGGCTTAGACGGTAATTCCAGCCTCGCGGATGGCTTCAGCGAACGTGCGTACGTGGCCGTGGTACTGGTAGCCACCACGGTCGAACACCGCTTCGGAGACGCCTGCGGCTTTACTGCGCTCGGCAAGCAGCTCGCCTGCACGTTTGGTGCGCTCAGCTTTGCCCAGCGAACGAAGCTCGGGCTCAAACCAGTTGACGGCCGCGAGCGTACGCGCGGAGGTGTCGTCAACGAGCTGTGCTGAAATTCCACGGTTGGAGCGGAAGATGGAGATTCGGGGACGACTGGCAGTGCCAGAGATCTTCGCGCGCACCCGGCGGCGACGTTTGAGCCGACGGCGCTCTTTGGTGATGACGGTCATGCCCTCTTCCCAACCTTCCTCTGGACGTACTCACCCTCGTAGCGGATGCCCTTGCCCTTGTATGGCTCGGGCGGGCGCTGCTTGCGGATGATGGCTGCGGTCTCACCGACAAGCTGCTTGGAGATGCCCTTGACGACCACGCGCGTGGGCTGGGGCACCTCGAATTCGATCCCGTCGGGCGCGGGGATGGGTACGGGGTGGGAGTAGCCGACCGCCAACTCGAGGTTCTTGCCCTTCAGCTGCGCGCGGTAACCGACGCCCTGGATCTCCAGGCGCTTCTCATAGCCGGCAGTGACGCCCTGGACCATGTTTGCGACAAGCGTGCGAGTGAGCCCATGCAGTGCGCGGTGTTCACCGCGGTCGGTGGGCCTGGTGACGAGCAGCTGCTCGCCGTCCTGGGTCACTTCGATGTCCCTGTGGATGCGCTCTGAGAGCTCGCCTTTGGGACCGTTGACGCGCACTGACTCAGGCTCGATCGAAACGGTCACGCCGGATGGCACAGGGATGGGTTGTCTACCGATACGGGACATCGCTCACCAGACCTGTGCCAGGACCTCGCCGCCGATGCCGGCAGCGCGAGCGTCGTGGCCGGTCATCACGCCACGGGAAGTGGACACGATCGACGTTCCCATGCCACCGAGCACCTTAGGGATGTGCTTGGCATCGACATACGTGCGCCGTCCAGGACGGGAGACGCGCTTGAGGCCGGAGATCGCAGAGCGCCTGTCCTCGGTGTACTTGAGTCGGATCTGGATCAGTTCGCCAGCACCACCGTCGGGGGCGGGGACGACCGACCAGGAGTCAATGTAGCCCTGCTCATCGAGGATCCGTGCAAGCTCGCCCTTGAGCTTGGAGGCAGGGACGTCGACCGTCTCGTGGGCGGCATGGATGGCGTTGCGCACGCGCGTGAGGAAGTCGGCTATGGGGTCTGTCATCGACATCTTGTGCTCGGTTCTCGCTCGGTCCTGTGTGGGTGAAGTTTGGCTTTGGTTGTTTCGACTGGTGTGTGCGGCGCGGCTAGTGGAGCTTGTGTTGCTTGCGCAGTTCGTGTGCCACTGCCACACGAACTTCTTTGGAGAGGATCTACCAGGAGGACTTAGTCATCCCGGGGATCTGACCGTTGTGGGCGAGGTCGCGGAGGCAGATGCGACACACCCCAAACTTCTTGTACACGGCACGTGGCCGACCGCAACGGGTGCAGCGAGTATATGCACGTGTCTTGAACTTGGGAGTCCGCGCCTGCTTGACGCGCTGTGAAGTCTTGGCCATCAGTCGGTGCTCTCTTTCTCGGTGGTCTCCGTGTCCGCGGCCTCGGGGGCGCCGCTCTCCTCGGTGCTCGCAGTCTCCTCAGGCGCTCCAACTGCCTCGGGCTCAGCAGGCGCCTCTGGCTCGGCAGCTGGCTCGGGCTGCGCCGCTGCCTCAGACTCGGCAGCCGGCTCGAGCTCAGAGGCCGTCTCAGCGTCAGCAACTATCTCCGCTTCGGCTGCAGCCTCCTCAGCAACCGCCTCCTCGGCCTCCTCGATGACCTCGGCCTCGGGCTCGACAGCTGCCTCGGGCTCGGCCACGGCATCGGGCTCGACCGCAGCGTCGGGCTGGGACGCCTCGGCTGCTTGCGGCTCAGGCTTGGCCTCAGCTGCCTTGGCGGCGGCCTTATCGGCTGCTTTGGCCGCCTTGGCCTCAGCGGCGGCGGCTTTTGCCTCGGCTGCCTTGCTGGCGTCTACCTCAGCGGCTGCTGCTGCCGCGGCGCGTTCCACCTCGGCCTCCTCATGGGCGCGTTCGGCGGCGGCGTCTGCCTCGGGGTCATAGCCCTTGGGCCGCCTGTCGGGGGAGAACGGCATACCGAAGGACGCGAGCAATGCGTACGCCTCAATATCGCTTGCCGCGGAGGTGGTAATGGTGATGTCAAGCCCCCGCACAGAGTCGATCGCGTCGTAGTCGATCTCGGGAAAGATGATCTGCTCCTTGACACCCATCGAGTAGTTGCCACGGCCATCGAAAGAACGCGCGTTTAGGCCGCGGAAGTCGCGGATTCGAGGAATAGCGACAGAGATGAGCCGGTCGAGGAACTCGTAGCTACGCTCACCGCGCAGCGTGACGGCCAGGCCGACAGGCATGCCCTCACGCAGTTTGAACGCGGCAATCGACTTGCGGGCGCGACGTACGCTCGGCTGCTGGCCGGCGATCGTGGCAAGTTGCTCGGTTGCCGCTTTGAGGACTTTGGAGTCCTGCTTGGCGAGTCCAACCCCCATGTTGATCGTGATCTTCTCGAGCTTTGGCGCCTGCATCACCGAGCTGTAGCCGAAGCGCTCGATGAGCGCAGGGCGTATCTCCTCGAGATAGCGAGCCTTTAGGCGAGCTGGGGGCGCGATGTCTGTTGCAGTTGCCATGCGATCAGTCCAGCTTTGCGCCTGAGCTCTTGGCGACACGCACGCGTGCGCCACCGCTGCGGTCGATGCCAACGCGCGTGGGTGTGCCTTTAGCGTCGAGCAACATCACGTTGGAGACGTGGATGGGGCCCTCGCGCTCGATCACGCCGCCGAGCTGCTGTTCGCTTTGCGCGCCGGCGACCTGCTGCGGACGAGTGTGGCGCTTAATCATGTTGAGATGCTCGACGTACACGCGTTGCTTGATCGGCTCCACGCGCAGAACACGGCCGGTCTTGCCCCGGTCCTTGCCGGAGATCACCTGGACGCGGTCACCGGAGCGAATCTTCAGCGAGCTGCGCTTAGGCCGAGTGGTGCCAGATCGACGATTGGCCATTACAGAACCTCGGGCGCGAGCGAAACGATCTTCATGAAGTTGCGCTCGCGCAGTTCGCGCGCGACCGGACCAAACACGCGCGTACCGCGCGGGTTGTTCTGGTCATCGATGATCACAGCCGCGTTCTCGTCGAAAGCTATGTAGGTGCCGTCGTCCCGTCCGATCGGCTTCTTGGTACGCACGACCACAGCGGTCACAACCTCGCCCTTCTTGACGGTGCCCTGGGGGTTGGCCTGCTTGACGGTGGCGGTGATGACATCACCGACGAACGCATAGCGCCGCTTGGAGCCGCCCTTGACGCGAATGCACAGGATTTCGCGAGCACCAGAGTTGTCGGCCACCCGCAAACGGGTCTCGTTCTGAATCATCGTGCACGCTCCAGTACGTCGACGAGCGCCCAGCGCTTGGTGCGCGACAGCGGCCTTGACTCGATTACCCGCACGACGTCACCCTCGTGTGCGTCGTTGTTCTCGTCGTGCGCGTGCACGGTGCTCGAGCTGCGGACGATCTTCTCGTAGCGGCGATGCCTGCGCGCCACATCGATACGCACGGTGATCGTCTTGGCAGCCTTGTCGGAGACGACGATGCCTTGGCGCACCCTGCGGGTGCCCTCGACTGGCGCGTGCACGGGCGCGAGCGCCTCCGGAGCGGGCGCAGCGGCGCGACGCTCAGCAGCCTTGGCGCGTTCCTGCAGGCGTCGTGCACGGCGGCGAACGGCCTTGGTCTTGCGCTCGGCTAGCCGTTCCGCGTGACGCTCCTCGGGTGTGCGGCTGGGGCGTACTTCACCTGAGTGTTTGGAGCGAGCTTGGCGGCGGCGCTCCTTGGGGGGAAGCTGTTCCACGGGCTCAGCTGCCGGTGCCTTGGCTTCAGGCGCAGCGCTCTCCTCAGCCTGAGCGGGCTCGACCTCTGGCTGCTCGGCCTCGGGCTGCTCGGCGTCAGCTGCGCCGGCGTCAACCGTGGCCTCGTCCTGTACGGGCTCACTGGCTGTGGCCTCGGTGGCAGGCGTCTGCTCAGCGGTGTCGGGGGTCTCGTCGTCTGTTTGGTCAGCCATTTGGTGCGTTCATCCTCGTCTGTGATTCTCAGTTGCCCTGGTCGGGTCCGGCCGCGAGCTCACGCTCGCGTGCCACTGTCAATGCCCGCGCAAGATCGCGCTTGGCGCGAGCGATGCCGGCGGTGTCGTCGAGTTCTCCGGTGGCATTGGAAAAGCGCAGCCCGAACACCTCTTTGCGCAGCTCGACCAACCTCTTGTTCAGTTCCTGGCTGTCCAGGTCGCGCATGTCGCTGGCCTTCATCGTCAGTCCTCACGCAAGACGAACTTGGATTTGACGGGAAGCTTGTGCGCAGCCAGGCGGATCGCTTCACGCGCGAGCGGCTCGGACACGCCCGCGAGCTCGAACATCACGCGCCCGGGCTTGACCACCGCCACCCAGCCTTCGGGCGAGCCCTTGCCGGAGCCCATGCGGGTCTCGGCGGGCTTCTTGGTGATGGGCTTGTCGGGGAATACGTTGATCCAAACCTTGCCGCCACGCTTGATCTTGCGGGTCATAGCAATACGCGCTGCCTCGATCTGGCGGTTGGTCAACCAACCACACTCGAGCGCCTTCAGGCCGTAGTCGCCGAACTGCACGTGTAGCTGCCCACGTGAGTTGCCGCGGCGACGACCGCGGTGCTGCTTGCGATGCTTTACGCGCTTGGGGGACAGCATCAGCGTCCACCTCCACCGGATGGGCCGCCGCCACCGGGACGCGGACCACGTCCACCGCCGCCGGGGCCACCTGGACCACGCCCACCGCCACCAGGACCGCCCGGTCCACGACCGCCGCCTGGACCACGTCCACCGCCGCCGCGTCCGCCGCCGCCAGGCCCCCCCGGTCCCCGTCCACCACCGGGACCTCCCGGCCCACGTCCACCGCCACCGCCCGGCCGGTTGCGTCCGCCGCCGCGACCTTCGCGACCGTCGCGGCCACCGCGGCCCTCGCGGTCGTTACTCGGCGGAGCCGGCGCGGTCATGTCGGTGAGATCAGCGCCGGTATAGCCCTCGGGCATGATCTCGCCCTTGTTGACCCAACACTTGACTCCAATACGCCCGAACGTAGTGCGCGCCTCGTAGAAGCCGTAGTCGATATCCGCGCGCATGGTGTGCAGCGGCACGCGACCGTCCGAGTAGCTTTCGGTGCGCGCCATCTCGGCACCGCCGAGGCGTCCCGCGACCTGCACCTTGACGCCCTTGGCGCCAGAGCGCATGGCGCTTGTGAGCGCGCGCTTCATCGCGCGCCGGAAGGCAACGCGGTTTTGCAGTTGCTCAGCGATCGACTGGGCGACGAGCTTGGCGTCGAGCTCGGGGCGCTTGATCTCCAGGATGTTGACCTTGATCTGCTTTTTGGTCATGCGGTGCAGATCGCGGCGCAATGCATCCACTTCGGTGCCGGACTTGCCGATCACGATGCCCGGTCGGGCGGTGTGGATGTTTACCTCGAGCTCGTTTGCATCCTTGCGGATGGTGATGTCAGACAGGCCGGCATGGGCGAGCTTGCCGATGATGTGTTCGCGCACACGCACGTCCTCTGCGAGGTACTCGGCGAAGTTTTTCTCGTTGAACCAGTTTGACTTCCAGTCGTGGATGTAACCCACGCGCATAGCCTCTGGATGAACCTTCTGTCCCATTTATCAGTCTCTCAGCCGTGTCTTTTGTTTGTTCCCGGCTCGGGGCGCGGGATCAGCGTGATCGTCAGATGGCTCGTGCGCTTGCGGATCGGTGTAGCCCGTCCCATGGCGCGCGGCCGAAAGCGCTTGATCGTCGGCCCTTCGTCGGCGTAAGCCTCCCGCACGATCAGATCGTCCTCGAGCAATTCGTGGTTGCTCTCAGCGTTGGCCACAGCGGACTCGAGCAGCTTGCTCCAATCGCGTGCCACCTCACGAGGGGTGAAGGCGAGGATAGCGCGTGCCTCCTGAATGGACTTGCCGCGGATGTGTCCACACACCATCCGCGCCTTGCGCGCGGACGTCCGCACGTAGCGGGCGTGCGCGCTAACGACCCTGCGTCGTGGCCCGCCTTTCGCACTCGCGACCACCCGACTGGCAACTTTCGTGGCGGGCTTTTCGGCGTGCTGAGCCTTCGCGACCTCCTGTGCCTCGGCAGCGTCCCCGGGGGCAGCCGCTTTAGCGACGGCAGCTTTCTTGGCGCCCCGTTTTTTGGTGGCAGACTTTCCCGCGGCTTGCGGTTCGCCCTGGGCGGGCTCATCTTCGGCGGCTTTTTTGGCAGGCTCTTTCTCAGCGGCGGCCTTTTTCTCAGTGGCTGGCTTTTTCTCAGCAGCGGCCTTTTTCTCAGTGGCAGGCTTTTTCTCAGCAGCGGCTTTCTTCTCGCTAGCAGGTTTTTTCTCAGCAGCTTTCTTAGCGGCCGGCGCTTTTGCTGCAGCCTCCTCGGCGTCTGTGCCCTCAGGCGGGTCTGTCGGGGTGGCGTCGCTCATCTACCTGACCTTGCCTGAGCCTGCGTGTCCGCGGAAAACGCGTGTAGGGGCAAACTCGCCGAGCTTGTGCCCGACCATCGACTCGCTGATGTACACGGGCACGTGTTTCTTGCCGTCATGCACGGCGATCGTGTGGCCGACCATCTCAGGGAAGATCGTCGATGCCCGCGACCACGTCCGCAGCATTTTTTTGTTGTTGGCAGCGTTGAGCGCTTCTACGCGTTGCATCAGACGCTCTTCCACCCACGGGCCCTTCTTGCTGGAGCGACTCATCGTTGCTTGCCCTTCCCGCGGCGGCGACCGCGCACGATGTAGCGGTTGGAAGTCTTGTTTTTCTTACGGGTGCGGTACCCAAGCGTGGGCACCCCCCAAGGCGTAACTGGATGACGACCGGCAGTGGTCGAACCCTCGCCCCCGCCGTGCGGGTGGTCGACTGGGTTCATCGCAACACCACGGGTCTGCGGACGCACGCCCATGTGGCGCTTGCGTCCGGCCTTGCCCACCTTGACGTTCTGGTGCTCAGCGTTGCCGATGGTGCCTACGGTGGCCCTACACTCAGCGCGGACCATGCGCATCTCGCCAGAAGGCAGACGCAGTGTGGCCATGTCGCCGTCCTTTGCCATTAGCTGCGCGGAGGCACCAGCGGAGCGCGCCATCTGCCCGCCACGTCCGGGCTGCAACTCGATGTTGTGCACGACAGTACCGACGGGCATACGGGCCAGCTCCATGCAGTTACCCACCGCGATGTCGGCGTTCTCCCCAGAGGACACCATCATCCCAACGGTGAGACGCTGCGGGGCAAGGATGTAGCGCTTCTCGCCGTCCACGTAGTGCAGTAGCGCGATGTAGGCCGAACGGTTGGGGTCATACTCGATCGCAGCGACTTTGGCGTCGACGCCGTCCTTGCGGCGCTTGAAGTCGATACGCCTGTAGGCGCGCTTGGCCCCACCGCCGCGGTGGCGCGCGGTCTTGCGTCCGAGCGAGTTGCGACCACCGCTCTTCTTTAGCCCTTCAACGAGTGTCTTCTCGGGCTTTGACTTCGTGATCTCAGCGAAGTCCGGGTATGAGACGAATCGCATCCCGGGGCTGGTTGGTCTTGGCTTACGTATTGGCATATCTAATTCCTATGCATCCAACGACGCGAGGCCTTGGAATATGGGAATGCTCTCGCCGGCGCGCACTTGCACGATGGCCTTCTTCCATGCACGGGTGCGACCACGGGCGCTGTTGCCACGCCGCTTGGGCTTGGTCTTGACGCTGAGCGTCCGAACCTCAACCACGTGGACGTCGAACAGCGCCTCAACAGCCTGGCGGATGTGTGTCTTGTGCGCGTCCGGGTGAACACGAAAGGTGTAGCGGTCCGCTGCTGAGAGCACATAGCTCTTCTCAGAGACGACCGGTCGGATGATCACCTGTGTGTGCTCCATTAGGCCTTGCCCTCCTCAGCTGAGCGTGGCTTGCCGGTGCGTGCCGTGAGTGCCTCGAGGGCCGTCTGGGAGATAACCAGCGAGGCGGCGCCAAGCAGGTCGGCTACGCCAACGTTCTCCCCAGTCAGAACGGCGACGCGGGCGAGGTTGCGGAATGACAGGGCTGCTGATGACTCCTCGGGTGAGAGCACCACGAGTGTTGGGAGCGGCTGCCCCCAGTCACGCAGGAGGTCTAGCGCGTCGCTGGTCTTGGGAGCCTTGAAGCTGGTTGCGTCGAGCAGCGCGATCGAGCCTCGCTCGGCGTGCAGCGACAGCGCGCTGCGCAGCGCCGCACGCTGCTCCTTACGGTTGACCTTGAACGTATAAGAACGCGGTTTGGGCCCAAACACGATGCCACCGCCAGTCCATACCGGAGAGCGGCTGGAGCCGGCGCGAGCGCGCCCAGTGCCCTTCTGACGCCACGGCTTGGCGCCACCTCCGGAGACCTTGCCACGGGTTTTAGTTGAGGCGGTGCCACGCCGGCGGGCAGCCTGCTCGGCCCGCACGCTCTGGTGCACAAGCGGAGCAGCGAAGCGAGCGCCGAAGGCCGTCTCGTCGAGCTTGACCTTCTTGGCGGCACCTGCGCCACCCGAGCTGAGGAGAGGAGCATCAGGCATCGGTGCGTACCTCCACAATGCCGCCGGGCGGGCCCGGTACAGACCCCCGCACTAGCAGCAGGTTCTCTTTCGCATCCACGCGGATGATCTCAAGGCCCTTTTGGGTGGTGCGCTTGTTACCCATTTGCCCGGGGCCACGGATTCCTTTGAACACGCGCGAAGGAGTTGCCGATGCACCGATCGACCCCGGAGCACGCACGTTGTGGGAGCCATGTGACTTGGGCCCGCTGGCGAAGTTGTGGCGCTTGACCGTCCCCTGGAAGCCCTTGCCCTTGGAGATCCCGGAGATCTTCACGCGTCCACCAACCTCAAACGAGTCCACCGTGACGGTTTCGCCGAGCGCCAACTCCGCAGCCTCATCCCTGAACTCCACGAGGGTGCGCATTGGCGGAGCGTCGGCCTTCTTCAGATGTCCAAGCTCGGGCTTGGAGAGGTGCTTCTCCTTGGTCTGACCGAACGCGAGCTGTACCGCTGCATAGCCGTCGCGCTCAGGCGTGCGAATGGCTGTCACCGGGCAGGGCCCAGCCTCAAGCACGGTTACGCGCGCAACACTCCCGTCTTCTTGGAAGACCTGGGTCATACCGAGCTTCTTGGCGAGAATGGCGGACATGAAAATGCGAATTACCTATGAGTTAGTCGAGGCCGTCGGGTTTCAGGTGGCGAGACGAATCTCGATGTCAACGCCCGCGGGCAGGTGGTCGAGACGCTGTAGCGAGTCGACTGTCTTGGGCGTCGGCTGGTGGATGTCGATCAGGCGCTTGTGCGTCCTGATCTCAAAGTGCTCGCGGGAGTCCTTGTCCTTGAACGGTGAGCGGATCACGCAATACACGTTCTTCTCGGTGGGCAGGGGCACGGGACCAGAGACGCTCGCACCGGTGCGAGTAGCCGTCTCCACGATCTCCTTCGCCGCCGACTCGATGGCCGAGGTGTCGTATGCCTTCAGTCGGATTCGGATCTTGTTCTGGTTGGCCGCTGCCATGGTGTCTTTCTTAGTGCTCTGATCGTGTGTCTGTGGTCTTCGATGTTTCTGTCTGCGCTCGCTGCGGTATTTCTCCGGCGGGAAGGATCCCACCGAAAGCCTCTCCTGGGCGGCAACGCAGGGCGAGTCGGTTCACCCGCTCCGTTGCCGCCACACCTAGCGGTGGGGCTGAATTAGTCGTATCGGACTGCCAATGGCGCGTCGCCATCCGAGCGAGTCGGATGGCGCGCGTGTGCTACTCGATGATCTCGCTGACCACGCCCGAACCAACCGTGCGACCGCCCTCTCGGATGGCGAAGCGCAGGCCCTGGTCCATGGCGATCGGCTGGATCAGCTCGATCTCCATCTGGACGTTGTCTCCAGGCATGACCATCTCGACGCCGTCGGGCAGCTTTGCCACACCGGTGACGTCGGTCGTGCGGAAGTAGAACTGAGGCCGGTAACCCGTGAAGAACGGGGTGTGACGACCACCCTCCTCCTTCTTGAGCACGTAGACCTCTGCCTTGTACTTTGTGTGCGGAGTGATCGATCCGGGCTTGCACAGCACCTGGCCGCGCTCGATCTCCTCACGCTTGGTTCCACGCAGGAGGCACCCGACGTTGTCGCCTGCGCGACCCTCGTCGAGGATCTTGCGGAACATCTCAACGCCCGTGACCACCGTCGAGGTCGAGTCGTGCACCCCGACGATTTCCACCGTCTCTCCAGTTTTGACGATGCCCTGCTCAACACGACCAGTGGCCACCGTGCCACGACCGGTGATCGAAAACACGTCCTCGATCGGCATCAGGAACGGCTTGTCGAGCTCGCGTACCGGTTCCGGAATGTAGGAGTCCAGAGCGGCGGCCAGCTCGAGGATCTTCTCCTTGTAGGCCTCCTCGCCCTCGAGTGCCTTGAGTGCGGAGCCGATGATGAAGGGAATGTCGTCACCGGGGAAGTCGTACTCGGAGAGCAGCTCGCGAACCTCAACCTCGACCAGTTCCAGAAGCTCCTCATCGTCGACCATGTCAGCCTTGTTGAGGAACACGACGATGTAGGGAACGCCAACCTGACGGGCGAGCAGGATGTGCTCACGCGTCTGCGGCATCGGACCATCAGCCGCGGAGACCACCAGAATCGCACCATCCATCTGGGCGGCGCCGGTGATCATGTTCTTCACGTAGTCGGCGTGACCAGGGCAGTCCACGTGAGCGTAATGACGGTTCTCCGTCTGGTACTCAACATGAGATGTGGCGATGGTGATCCCGCGTTCCTTCTCCTCCGGCGCGTTGTCGATCTCCGCGAAGGTACGGGCTTCCGCGCCTCCGTGCTCGGCCAGCACCGTCGTTATGGCAGCGGTCAGCGTCGTCTTGCCGTGGTCGATGTGACCGATGGTCCCGACGTTGACGTGCGGCTTATCGCGCTCGAACTTCTCCTTCGCCACTTTTAATTCGCTCCTGTATCGACTTGTATGCCCGCCCCTGTGGAGGCGAACCTCAGAAATCTATCTAACTGCGGACTTTCTTGACTGCTGACTGCGATTTGCTCCTATGCGCCTCGTCTGACGAGATGCCCGTAAGTCGAGTGGGACAAGGACGCAGAGAGCGCAGCTTGCTTTGCACACGGGCACCCCAGGACGCAGAATCCCGAAACGCTCACGGTCATCTCAGGCCGGGATCGGCTCCCCCGTTCGCTGTTCGACGATCTTCTCAGCGATGTTCGGCGGAACCTCCTCGTAGGCCTCGAACTGCATCGTGTACGTGGCCCGCCCCTGCGTGTTGGAGCGCAGATCGGTCGCGTACCCGAACATCTCGCTGAGGGGCACCCTGGCTGTCACAGCCAACGCGTTTCCACGCGGCTCTTGGCCTTCGACGCGACCACGGCGGCTCGAAAGGTCGCCGATGACGCTGCCAAGGAACTCATCCGGGGTCACCACCTCGACCGCGAAGATCGGCTCGAGCAGCACAGGCTTGGCCCGCTTGGCGGCCTCTTTGAAAGCAAGCGAGCCGGCGACTTTGAACGCGATTTCCGATGAGTCAACGTCGTGGTACTTGCCATCCACGAGCGTCACGCGCATGTCAACCATCGGGTAGCCGGCCTTGACGCCATTCTCAAGCGCGTCTTCGATCCCCTTCTTGACGGCGGGAATGTATTCCGAGGGGATCGCTCCACCCTTGATCTTGTTGATGAACTCAAATCCCACGCCCGGAGCTGGCTCGAGGTCGATGAAGACCACACCGAACTGGCCCGAGCCACCGGTCTGACGGACGAACTTGCCTTCGATCTTCTCGACGGTGCCGCGCACCGTCTCGCGATAGGAGACCTGTGGACGCCCAACGTTCGCCTCGACACCAAACTCTCTCTTCATCCGGTCGACCAACACCTCGAGGTGCAGCTCGCCCATGCCCGAGATCTCAGTCTGGCCGGTCTCCTCGTTGGTCCGCACCTGGAAGGTGGGGTCCTCCTCGGCCAGGCGCCCGAGCGCCACGGACATCTTCTCCTGGTCGACCTTCGTCTTGGGCTCCACCGCAACCTTGATGACTGGCTCGGGGAAGATGATGTTCTCGAGATGCACCGGGTGGGCAGGGTCGGCCAGCGTGTCGCCGGTGATCACTTGCTTGATGCCCACTGCCGCGGCGATGTCACCGGCGTAGACCTCGGTGACCTCCTCACGCTCGTTGGCGTGCATCATCAGGATCCGCCCGATGCGCTCGGTGCGCCCGCTGCCGACGTTCAAGACCTTGGCACCAGCCTCCAGGCGTCCGGAGTAGACGCGGAAGTAGGTCAGCTTGCCGACGTAAGGGTCAGCTGCGATCTTGAACGCAAGCGCAGAAAACGGCTCAGAGTCGTCGGCGTGGCGCACAACCTCGCGCTCCTGCTCCTCGCCCTTGATCAGTTCGGTGCCCACGACGGGCGGCACGTCCAGCGGCGAGGGCAAATAGTCGATCACCGCGTCCAGCAGCGGCTGCACGCCCTTGTTCTTGAACGACGAGCCGCACAGCACGGGAGTCAGCTTGGTCGACAGCGTGGCCTTGCGGATCGCGTTCTTGAGAACGTCCTCGGGCACGTCGGCCTCCTCGAGCAGCAACTCGAGCAGCGCGTCGTCGTAGTGCGAAACCTCCTCGAGCAAGTGTTCGCGCGCAGCCTGAGCCGCTTCCGCGAGCTCTGCAGGAATGTCGATTTCGTCCTGTTCCTTGCCGAGATCGTCTTTGTAGACGATCGCTTTCATCGCCACCAGGTCGATCACGCCGAGGAAATCTCCCTCCGCTCCGATCGGCAGCTGGATCGGCACAGGGTGGGCGCCGAGACGGTCGATCATCGTCTGCACGCCTTTGTCGAACTCAGCGCCCGTGCGGTCCATCTTGTTGATGTAGGCAATGCGCGGCACGTGGTACTTGTCCGCCTGGCGCCAGACCGTCTCAGACTGCGGCTCGACGCCAGCTACCGAGTCAAATAGCGCGATCGCGCCGTCGAGCACGCGCAGCGAGCGCTCGACCTCGACTGTGAAGTCGACGTGCCCCGGCGTGTCGATGATGTTGATGCGGTGATCCTTCCACTGCGCGGTGGTGGCAGCGGAGGTGATCGTGATGCCGCGCTCTTGCTCCTGCTCCATCCAGTCCATCACCGCAGCACCCTCGTGCACCTCGCCGATCTTGTACGTGCGTCCGGTGTAGTAGAGGATGCGCTCGGTCGTCGTCGTCTTACCGGCGTCGATGTGAGCCATGATCCCGATGTTGCGGGTGTTTTGGAGGGAAAACTTACGTGGCATGTGTGATCGTCTCTGGTCGGTACTGGGGATCCGCTGCGGGCAAAAAAATAGGCCCCCCGGGCCCACGCACGCTGCAGGTCTTATCTGGACCAGTCCGCGTTCGTTATCTGCTCGAGTTCTCCATCTGATTGCCGAGTCGGGATGCCACGCGCAAACAGCAGCGCATCACCCGCGACGCGGCCTCGACTATAGCAGAGGAATTCTGCGCCCTAAACGGGCTTCCTGCCCGTATTCGAGCTGACTTGTGCACCTGTAGCGGGCTGCTCGCAGGCCCCCGTAACCGGCGCGTCCTCGAACATCGCGGCGAGCTGCTGCAACACGCGCGTGGCACCCCGCAGCTCGTCGAGCTCGAGCCCTGCCATCGCCTGCTTCCAGCGGCTCTCCCAAGCAGCATGCTTGGCTTCGATCTTCTTTGCCCCCTTGGACGTGAGGCGGGTGACGACCACACGCCGATCGGTTGGCGAGCGGACACGCTCCACGTGCCCGCTGTCGGCGAGGTGATCGAGCATCTGCGTAACGGTGGCGGGACTCAAGCGAGCAGCTGTAGCTAGCTCTCCCGCGGACAGCTCACCGCGCTCCCATAGCTCGATCAGCAGCTCGAACTGCGCGTGGCTGAGCTCCTCGCCGCCGAGATGCGTGTCGCGCCCGCGCAGGCGGTTGAGGCTGCGAAAGGTACGACGGAAGGCCAAGCCAAGCTCGCGCACCTGCTGCTCGCGCAAGGCAGGCTCGCCTTCGCCGGCCCCAACCGTCGCAGCGTTTGGCGCCAGCGGCGAGTCGGATGGAAGCTCGGCGGCGCTGGACGTGCTCATCACTTCGACCTCGGGTTCAGGCGCCCAGCGGCTCGACCGCAGCGGCCTCGCCGGCGGTAACCGCATCACCGGCACGCGGATGCTCGGCGCGCAGCAGCATCAGGCACGGGATCAGCGACATCACGGCGATGCCCAGCCCCCACCAGTAGGCGGTGCGGAACGCGTGCGCCGGGTGGGTGACGGCGCCGCCGGACGCGCGCTGCAGCACGACCGCCAGGACCGCCACGCCGATCGCGCTGCCGAGGCGCATCAGCACATTGATCTGCGGCGTCGCGTCGGACAGCTGGTCGGGGCGCATCGACGCAAACGCCGCGGTCATCGCAGGCATGAACGACAGGCCGATGCTGACACCCCTGACCACGAGCAGCGCGGACAGGCCCACAATCGAAGTGTTCGCGCCAACAAATGCCAGCGGCAGCGTGCTCAGGCACAGCAGCGAGACGCCGCAAAGCGCGATGCGCCCGCCGCCGAACCGGTCGGTGAGGCGTCCCGCGATTGGCATTGCGACGAGCGCGCCGAGGCCTTGTGGCGCGTTCAAAAGGCCGGTATTGATGATGCTCTCGCCACGCACTTCCTGGTAGTAGAGCGGCACCAGGATCATCGCCCCGAACAGCGCCGCGCCGAGCCCAAACGTGGTGAACGACGCGCCGGCGAAGACTTTGTTGGCGTACAGCCTGATGTCGAGCAGCGGACGCTCGACGCGCAGCGCGTGCAGGCAGAAGGCGAGCGACAGGACGAGCCCGCCGAGCAGCGGCGCGAGCACCGTCGCCGAGCCGAGCGTCGCGCCGGAGCCGAGTTCGCTCAGGCCAAACACGATCGCAGCCGCGCCCGCGGGCAGCAGCGCAAGGCCAAGCACGTCGAGGCTGCCAGCCTCGCCGGAGTCGGTCTGCGGCAGCATCCGCCAAGCGAGCGCAAATGCGACCACGCCGACTGGCACGTTGACGAAGAAGATCCATGACCAGTGCAGGTTCTCGAGGATCACGCCGCCAAGCACCGGGCCAAAGATCGGCGCGAGCATCGCTGGCATCGAGACGACGCCCATGACCCTGCCCATGCGCTTTGGACCGGCGACCTGCGCCATGATCAGCTGTGCGACCGGCATGATCATGCCGCCGCCCGCGCCCTGCAGCACGCGAAAGACGACCAGCCCGACGAGCGAGTTCGATACGCCACACGCAGCCGAGCCGGCCGTGAACAGCACCAGCGAGACCAGGTACACACGCTTGGCGCCAAAGCGCCGTGATGCCCAGCCGGTCACTGGGATGACCGCGCCGAGCGCCAGCAGATAGCCAGTCACCACCCACTGCACCTGCGAGATCCGACTGTGCAGATCGTGCCCGAGCGTGCGCAGCGCAACGTTGACGATCGTCGTGTCGAGGATCGACATGATCATCCCCAGGATCACCACCCCGGAGATCACCCACACGTGGCGCTCGATCTTCAGCGAACCGTCCGGATCGTGCCCATGCGCCGCGTCAACCGATGCTTGTCTAGCCGAGGAAGACATTTGGTACCGAAAGATTAGGAACCTAATCTTTGTTCTTCAACCCCTCTGTGGCCGATCGCACACCTATACCTCTAGACCAAGTACGGCGTCAGGACTGTCAATCTCCATCGCGGTCGGCACTCGACTGTGGGTCTGGGGCTTCGGGGAATTGAGGTTCGCCAGCTGGACCAAATAGTTGAATGCCCCTCTCAGGCTCATCGTGCCCTGCCCTAAGCCGCTCCGCGATAAAGCGAAGCTGCACGAGCGACATCTCCGTAAAGGCGTGCGAATAGGCGGCAAATGGCTGGGGCGGTGGCATTGGTGCGAGGTTGGATCGCCAGTACTTCACGAAGCCGGGAGCATTTCGGCGCAGCTCGCTGCTGATCTGCTCGTTCAGGTGCTGCATAGATTGGGACCAAAAGACCTGCTCTGGCGTGGTTATCGGACCCACACCTTCCTGTTCGCCGGGTGCTTCATCTCCCAAAATCTTCCACTCGTGGGCGAAGCGATCAATGCGCTGTGCCACAACATCTCTTGTGTTCTCGTTGGCAAGCTCATCGCGAGCCAGATCACGCTCCTTGAGCACGCTCCGCAGTCGCCAGCCCATTGCCAGCATCAGAGCCGCCATCGCCCAGAACGCCCAGAACCAGATGGACTTGCCGTGTGCTCCCTTGATCGCCTGGACGATGGCAACGACACCCAGCACTCCGCCGGGGACGACAAGCCACCAGATCTTGGAAATCTCCCAAAGCTCACGGCCGACCTTACGCATGAGCACATCATCGCGAGGGGGTCGGCTGTGCTAATCACGCCGGAACTTTAGGTGCAGCGGCGCTACGGAGACAACAGCGAGGGCTTCCGTGCCCTCGCTGCCGCCGTGCAGCGTTAACTACCGGTACGCGAACTCCGCCGTTATTGGCAGGTCAGCCGTGCCGGAGAGCCCGAAGGCCCACATTGGGAGCTGACCTTCCGTGCGCCTGCGGCCTAGTTGCAGACTTTGCACAGCGGCCGGTTGTCCGTGCCTTTGCGCCAGTCAGCGGGTGTGATTTCCTTGCCACGCGGACATTCGTCATCGTTGTGGTAGACGTTCCGCTCGCCGCCAGTCTCAGGACGGGCGGTGTGATACGGCTCTACGCGGGCCATCGATGGCCTCCCTCCTGTTGCGTTGGGGCAAGCCTATGCCGATACTGAGCTGCTGTCAGGTGGCGTCTATGACTGGCGTACTTGGTCCGGCGGGATAAGTGTGGCCGATCGCACAGAGTCCCATCGGCACCTACGCCGCGTTGGACACCGCGATCCCATCGTATCGGGCCCTCGCAGAGATCCCCGCCACCGTACGCTTACACCATGTCAGACGAGGACGATCTGAAGATCGTGGCTAGTGCCAACCAAATGGAGGCGGACATCATCATGGGACGCCTGTCCGATGCCGGCATCCGTTGCATGCACAGCCCCAGCTTGGGTGGTTTCGGACGAGGCATGCCTCAGACCGTTGGCGTGTACGTCAACGCCAACGATCTCGACCACGCCCACGCTGTGCTCAAAGAAGACGAAGGCGGCTTTGACGAACAAGAACTAGCCCGCCTCAGCGAAGAAGCGGGCAAGCAAAACCCAGTCGACCCCTGAGCAGCCAACCCGCAACCCACCCGACACCCGGAAGGGTGTCCATAAAACCAAACTCAGCCCGCCCGGCGAAACCTACGAGCCCGTAGCGGCCCGCGGACCAAGCGGAACACGTCGATCAGCGCGCCCGTATGCGTATCTCAACGCGCCCGTAAGCGCGTCGAGGATCAAGCGGACCGCGGACGCAGGGAGCGTGGCGTGCTTCGCACGCGAGCGACCGAGGACAAAGGTCCGCGCCGGTACTCGGCGCGCTTACCAGCGATAGTGGGCGAAGGCCTTGTTGGCCTGCGCCATGCGGTAAATGTCATCCTTGCGCTTGTACGCGCCGCCCTGCTGGGACTGGGCGTCCATCAGCTCGTTTGCCAGGCGCTGGGCCATGGTCTTCTCGCGGCGCTGGCGGGCGAACTCGACCAGCCAGCGAACGGCGAGCGTGCGTGCGCGCCTGGAGGCAACCTCTACTGGCACCTGGTAGGTGGCGCCACCGACGCGGCGGGATTTCACCTCGAGCGTGGGCGTGAGCGCCTTGATCGACGACTCCAGTGTCTCGATCGGGTCTTTGTCGCTGCGCTCGCCAAGCAGTGCAAGTGCGTCGTAGACGATGCGCTCAGCTGTGGACTTCTTGCCATCCAGCATCACCTTGTTGATGACCTGCTGAACGAGTTTGGAGCGGTGAATGGGGTCCGCCTCGAGGGGACGGATCTGAGCGGCTGCACGACGAGGCATCTAGAGGTCTCTTCCTGGAAGCGGTGGGCTGCGGCTATTTTTTCTTGACGCCGTACTGCGAGCGCGCCTTTTTGCGGTCGCTCACGCCGGCGGCGTCGAGTGTGCCACGCACCACCTTGTAGCGCACACCGGGAAGATCCTTGACGCGACCGCCGCGCACGAGCACCACTGAGTGCTCTTGAAGGTTGTGTCCCTCTCCGGGGATATAGGCCGTTACCTCGATCGATCCGGAGATGCGCACACGCGCGACCTTGCGCAGGGCGGAGTTAGGCTTCTTCGGGGTGGTGGTGTACACACGGGTGCATACCCCACGCCGCTGCGGCGCGGCAGTCTTCTTCTTGCGCCCCTTGCCGGACTTCAGTCCGGGGGTGGCGACCTTCTTCTTGGGGACGACGCGTCCCTTGCGCACGAGTTGCGAGGTGGTTGGCATTCGCGGGGATGCTAGCAGCGCTAGACGGCCTGCGGGGCGCCGACC
>DATBYJ010000168.1:0-9049 GCA_036513795.1 Solirubrobacteraceae bacterium
GCCGGTCGTGCATGTGCCCACCACGCTCGTCGCCCAGGTCGACTCGGCCTACGGAGGTAAGACCGGGGTGGATCTGCCCGAGGCCAAGAACTACGTCGGCGCCTATCACCAGCCGGCGGGCGTGCTCGTGGATCCCGACACGCTCGCCACGCTGCCGGACGCGGAGCTCTCAGCCGGCTGGGTCGAGGTGCTCAAGACTGCACTGATCGCAGGCGGCACGCTCTGGGAGAGCGTGGCGAGGGGGGGAGAGGTCGACGCGGAGATGATCCTTGCGTGCGCACGCACGAAGCTGGCGGCCGTGGCCGCGGACGAGCGCGACGGCGGACGCCGCCAGGTGCTGAACCTCGGGCACACCGTCGGTCATGCGCTCGAGACCGCAACCGGCTACACGCGCTACCGCCACGGTGAGGCCGTTGGTCTGGGTTTGCTGGTGGCATTGGAGCTCTCCGGGCAGAGCGAGCTGCGCGAGCAGGTGCGCGAGCTGATGCTCGCGCGTGGCTTGCCCGTGAGCATCGACGAGGACATCCCGCTCGAGGGAGTGCTGCAGGCGATCACACGCGACAAGAAGCGCATCGGCGAGGAGGTCCCGTTCGTGCTCGTGAACGCACCAGGCGATGTCGAATATGGGCGCACCCTGGCCGGCGATGATGTGCGCGCGGCGGTGGCGGAGCTCGTGCGATGAGTGACCAGGCAGGACGTATCGCGGTCATGCACGGCGTCAACCTCGATCAGCTGGGTTGCCGCGACCCACAGATCTATGGAACGCTCACGCTGGCAGAGCTCGAGCAGCAGATCGCCGAGGACGCGCGTGCGCTCGGACTGACCACGACTTTCTTTCACAGCAACCACGAGGGAGCGTTCGTCGAGCACCTGCACTCTTTGCGCACGGGCGCAGACGCGATCATCCTGAACCCAGGCGCCTGGACCCACTACGCGTGGTCGATTCGCGATGCGCTCGAGATCGCCGGCCTACCGGCGGTTGAGGTGCATCTCTCCGACATCAAGCAGCGGGAGCCCTGGCGGCACGTGTCGGTCATCGCCGAGCTGTGCTGTGCGACCATCTCCGGTCATGGCCCAGACGGCTACAACCAAGCGCTCGTGCGTCTGCGTGACGAGCTCGGGCAGGCCCGAGCGTGAGTAGCGCGAGCGTTACGGACACCAGTGGGAGCCGTGCGCAGCGGTTGGCGGGAGCGCTGGCTGACCTCGAGATCGACGCGCTGCTGGTCGAGACCCTCATCGACGTGCGCTACCTCACCGGATTCACAGGTAGTCATGGGCTGGCGCTGATCATCGGCGAGCCGGCCCACGAGGAGCTCGGCCCACACCGGTTCCTCACTGACTTCCGCTATGCCACACAATCGGCCGAGGAAGTCTCAGGCCAGTTCGAGCGCGAGATCGTCAGCGGCGATCTGCTCGAGGCGCTCGCCGCCACGTTGACTGCCCACTCGGGCAGGCTGGGCTTCGAGGAGGCCAGCCTCACGGTCAAGGAACATCGCCGATTGTGCGAGCTGGTTGGCGAGCGATGGGAGCTCGTCCCCTGTAACGGGCTCGTGCAGGGTCTGCGCACGGTCAAGGATGCAGGTGAGATCGCCCGCATCCGTGGTGCGAGCGAGCTCGCTGACGAGGCGCTGCGGACGGTTCTGGAAGCTGGTCTGGTGGGGCGAACCGAGCGAGAGGTTGCGCTCGATCTCGAGCTGGGTATGCGCCGCCTGGGTGCCGAGTCGCCGAGCTTCTCAACGATCGTCGCGGCCGGTCCCCACGCAGCCCTGCCACACGCTCAACCGCGCGATCAGCAGATCCCCCGCGATGTGCTCGTCACGATCGACTGGGGCGCGCTGCACGAGGGCTACTGCTCGGATTGCACGCGCACATATGCCACCGGAGAGCATCTGCCCGCGCAGGCGCGCGAGGTTTACGAGCTCGTGCTGAGCGCCGAGGAAAAAGGGCTCGCAGCGGTCAAAGCGGGTCCCAGCGGTCGCGAGGTCGATGCGATAGCACGTCACGTGATCGAGCAGGCAGGCCACGGCGAGCACTTCGGCCACGGCCTCGGCCACGGTGTTGGTCTCGAGATCCACGAGGCTCCACGCCTGTCACGTACCGCCAGCGAGGAGCCGTTGCGCGCCGGCAACGTCGTCACCGTCGAGCCCGGCATATATCTGCCTGACGTGCTCGGTGTACGGATCGAGGACCTGGTGGTCGTGCGCGAGGACGCTTACGAGGTGCTGACGAGCTTGCCCAAGGAGCTCACGGTCATCGCTTGACTGCCGCCGTGGTTGCGGCGAGGTTGCTCTGCGCGATTAGGCGCTCGGTGCCAGCGTGCCCAGGACGCCGACAGCCGACTCCTGGGTATGGACGTAGTCGTTGCGACTGAGGTGTGGAGCGAGTGCTGCTTGCTCGCCTGCGAACAGACGCACGCCAAGCCACACGGCCAGCGGCACCGTCCACGCGATGAATAGCGCCGCCTGCGCGTCGGGGCCGATGCCGTGGCCAGCCAGTTCCTGCAAGAGGAACCACGGAAGCACGGCTGCCACCAGCGTGACCATCGGCGGACGGCTTGCGCCGCGCACCTCCCAGGCGAGCAGCGCGATTGTGAATGGCAGCATGTAGTAGCCGATGTCCCAGGTGTCGAGAATGCAGCGGAGCAGCAGCACGAGCGCGAGCAGTAGCATCGCGTCGCGTTCGCTCACCGCCCGGCGCTGGTGCGTACGCGCCAGCCACAGCCCCACTGCAAGACCGAGTCCGAGCACGATGATCAAGGGATGGCTGGTCTGGGCAATCCATGCAGGGCCGATGCGATAGCCCGGCAGCTTGTTGCCGAACGTGCCGTGCACGAGCGGGCCATGCGTGCCGAAGAACCACCAGATCTGCCGCGGCTGAAACTGCGTTCCACCGATCACCGCCACGGCCCTTGCGCCGGCCGCAAACCTGCCTCCTGCAACGAGCACCAGTGGAGCTAAGACCAACGCGGCGGTGGCGCACGCGCTGACCGAGCAGACGAGGATCTTGCTGTAGTTGCGCCGGGCGCGAGTGGTGCGCCGGGCGAGGCCTCCCGGCAGCGCCAGCAGCACCGGCCCGGCGGCCAAAAGCGCCCACTCCTTGTTCGCGATCGCCATCCCCAGAAGCACACCGGCCCAAATCGGGTGGTCACGGCTCGCGAGCGCTACCGCCGCAACGCACATGCAGGCGCCGAGCAGTTCCTCCGGGTGGCCGAGTTCCAAGGCGCCCAATGTCACCGGATTGGCCACGCATATGAACATCGCCACTGCGCGTGCCAAGACCGAGCGGCCTTCCGCGCGCATCCGCGCGCAGATCCACACGCCGAGCGCGGCGATGGCAAGCAAGCAGGGCACCGCAACCATGCGATAGACCGTCAGCGAGCCGCCGCCCGAAAGCCCCGCAAGCAGCGCAAACGGCCCGCGCTCAACGAGCGAGCCGCCATATGCCGGTGCTAGCTGCAGAAAACGCACGAGATGGCCGTGGGCGAGCGCTTCGAAAGACGGTCGCGCCTCGGTTTCGTAGTCGTTCCAGGCGAAGCTGTAGAGACCCAGCCAGCCCATCACCACAGAGCAGCCAGCGGCCAGCAATGCGCACAGGACGTTCTCGCGAAGGATTCGCGGCATGGTTCGACATCGGCCTATCGCTCTGTCTGCTTGAGGATGGCGAGCAGGTCGCCGACTCGCTGGTTACGCGCGAGCGCGTCAGGAAGCGGGAGGTCGGTATGGACGAGGTAGCTGTTGCGTCGACCGGTGCGTCTGCGTGTGATGTAGCCGGCGTCGGCCAGCTCGCTGACGATGCGATGGATGGCTCGTTCGGTGATGCCGATGCGCTCGCCGACGTCGCGCAGTCGAACGCCGGGCTCTTCGGCGAGGCAGATGAGGACCTGGGCGTGGTTGGTGAGGAAGGTCCACCGTGGTGGTGGCGGTTCGGGCGCCATTAGGAAAGACTACTAACTCTAGAAATTAGTTTCATGTTATGGTGGTCTCATAGCGACGTGCGCCTCTCGGGCGGCCCGCGCGCAAACGAAACGAGGCGGGCCTTGTCCAGCATTGCCGTGGTTGGTTGGCTCCAGAGATATGCGAGGTATGAGCTTGCCGCCCTCGCTTATCGCCGACGCTCCCGCTGATCGCGCGATCGGCCGCGGAGTCGGCGGGCCACTCTCGCTGCGCCGCAAGGATGGGGGGAGGTTGCGGGTGGCGATGCTCGCTCCGCCGTGGATCTCGGTCCCGCCCCCGGGCTATGGGGGAGTGGAGGCAGTGGTGAGCGTGCTGAGCGAGGCGCTCGTGCGACGCGGCAACGACGTGACCCTGTTCTGTGCCCCGGGATCGATCTCCACGGCGCGGGTGGTCACGTTGCTGGATAAGTCTCATCCGCATGAGATCGAGCGCTCACTGTTCGAGGTCGACCACGTGGCGCGCGCGTTCGCTGCGATCGACCGAGCCCGTGGGCCGCTGCGGTTCGACGTGGTGCACGATCACTGCGGATTCACAGCTCTCGGTATGGCAGACCGTCTGGAGACACCATTGGTGCACACGTTGCACGGCCAGTTCACCGACGCCACGGCGGCTTTCTATGAGCGGCATGCACGCAAGGCGACGCTCGTGGCGATTAGTCGCGCGCAGCGTGCGAAGGCGCCGCAGTCGATACGTGGAGTGACGGTGATCCCCAACCCGATCGATGTGCACGACTGGCCGATGCGGGAGCGCAAGGAGGACTACGTGCTGTGGATCGGACGAATGACAGCTGAGAAGGGGCCACATCGCGCTATTGCTGCCGCCCGTGCGGCCGGCGTGCCACTGGTGCTCGCCGGTGTGATCCAGCGTGGCCAGCAGTCGTTCTTCGACCGCGAGGTCGCACCCCACATCGACGGTGATCGCGTGCGCTTCCTCGGCGAGGTCGGTGGGGCGCTCAAGCTTTCCGTGTTCGCCGGTGCCCGAGCGCTGTTGATGCCTATCAGATGGGAGGAGCCGTTTGGGATGGTGATGGTCGAGGCGCTGGCGTGCGGCACGCCCGTGATCGCGTTCCCTGCGGGCGCGGCGAGCGAGCTGGTGGTCGACGGGCGCACGGGTTTCCTCGTGCGCGACGAGGGCGCAATGGCGGCTGCCATCGGCCGTCTCGGAAGTATCGCCGCAAGCGACTGTCGCGCATGGGTCTCCGAGCATTGCGACGTAGATGTTGTTGCGGCGGCTTATGAGTCGGCGTATCTCGCGGCCTCGCATCGTCGAGAGCAGAGGATCTCTGTTGTCTGAGGGCACCGTCAGTGTTCTCGACGGCAGCACCTTTGTGGTCAGCGGCCGCATTGGTGACATCCGCCGTGATGACGGCCGCGAGCAAGGGTTCTTCTGCGACGACACGCGCTTTTTGTCGCACTGGGTATTGAGGGTCGATCAGGCACCGCTCGAGCTGCTCGGTCTCGACCAGGCTGAGCATTTCGCGGCGCGGTACTTCCTGACACCCCGCGTTGGACCCGAGGCGCAGGCACCATGTTCGATCATGCGCCGCCGCTTGATCGATCACGTGTGGATGGAGGAACTGTCGGTTATCAACCACCGCCACGAAAGCAGCACGATCCGCGTCGCAATGGAGTTGGACACGGACTTCGCTGACATGTTTGAGGTCAAGGATGACGTAGTCCAGGCACGGGAGATCACATTTTTAGGTGACTCCTACTCGCTCACGCTCTCCTATCGGCAGGGAGACTTCTGCCGTTCGGTGAGGGTCGCGTCGAGCGAGCGCGCGACGGTCACTCGCGAGGGGTTCGTCTACTCGGTGACGCTCTCTCCGGGTGAGGCATGGTCGACGACACTCACTGTTACCCCCTCGGCCTCGCAGCGCACGGCGGAATTCGCGCAGCGAGTTGCGCGAGGAAGCCTGAACGCGATGAGCGCCTCCAAATCCGCAGAGCTCGAGCAGTGGCTCGCTCGCGCTCCTGCCCTTGCGGCGAGCGACCCCGCGCTGATGCGCACCTTTCACGCCAGCCTGAGTGACCTCGGGGCGTTGCGACTGCCGCCAGACATCAGCAAGGGCGCGACATTGCCAGCGGCTGGGTTGCCCTGGTTCATGGCGTTGTTCGGCCGCGACAGCATCATCACGAGCTTCCAGTCGTTGCCATATCTGCCCGAGCTTGCTGCCACCACCCTGCGAGTGCTTGCCGCTGCCCAAGCCCACGATCGGGATGACTTCCACGAACGCGAGCCAGGGAAGATTCTGCATGAGCTGCGTTTCGGTGAGCTGACCGACAGCGGTGCTCGACCGCACTCACCATACTTCGGATCGGCTGATGCAACGCCACTGTTCCTTGTGCTGCTGGATGAGTATCACCGTTGGAGCGGCGACGATGAGCTGGTGCGAGCGCTCGAGCCAAGCGCTCGCGCGGCACTTACCTGGATTAAGGACAGCGGTGACCTGGACGGCGATGGATATGTGGAGTACTCAAGGAGAAACCTCGCGAGCGGTCTCGTCAACCAGTGCTGGAAGGACAGCTGGGACGCGATCCAGTTCGCCGATGGCACACACCCCGAAGGCCCGATTGCGACCTGCGAGATTCAAGGCTACGTCTACGACGCGTTGTTGCGAAGCGCGCGTCTGGCTCGCGAGGTGTGGAACGACCAGCTCTTGGGCGCTCAGCTAGCGCGGCAGGCGAGTGACCTGCGGGCAGGTTTTCACCGTGACTTCTGGATGCCGGAGCGAGGATGTCACGCAGTGGCGCTGGACGGCAACAAGCGCCAAGTCGACAGCATGACATCCAACATAGGACACCTGCTGTGGTCCGGCTTGCTCGACGACATCGAGGCAGCCGCCACTGCGCACCGACTGCTGCAGAGCGAGCTGTACTCGGGCTGGGGTGTGAGGACCCTCGGTGACAAGGATGCGGGCTACAACCCCCTCGGCTATCACACTGGCACGGTGTGGCCGCACGAGAACTCGCTCATCGCGGCCGGTCTTGCACGCTACGGTCACCACGAGCAGGCCGCCACGATCGCCGCGGCGATGCTCTCCGCGGCGCCACACTTCGAGCATCGCCTGCCGGAGGTCTTCGCGGGCTATCCCGCCGCGGTCACATCGGTACCCGTGGCGTACCCAACGGCCTCACGCCCCCAAGCGTGGGCGGCCGGCACGCCTCTACAACTACTCACCACGCTGCTTGACCTGCAGCCTGGCTTCACCCATACCAATCGCGAGCTACCTCACGACCTTGGTCACATCACACTGCAACCGAGCGGAAGATAAGGAAACGATATGGACGCATCACCAGCAAGCAACACGGACGCGACAGCTGTGCTCGTCAAGCGCCTGGCCCGGCCCCATCCCTCCGGGGGCACGGTGATCGAGCGCTCTGTGATACTCGCGGAGGGCACACACTCGTCGGCGATCCTCGCCTGGATCGCCGACCACGATGGGACTCCCGACTCGACGCTCCCGCACACACAGAAAAGAGGTCTGCACAGCCCAAGCCTGGCGGTCGGCTCCGAACGTCAGGCATCCCCGGCACGACGCTACATATTGCCCGCGCACGCATTCAACTGAGCGTGGGTGCGCTGCGCGACACGCTGACTGCGTATGACGCCGCGTACCTGGCCCTCGCTCGTCGGCTGGATATCGGGTTGGTCACGCTCGACGGAGATCTGGCAGGGGCTGCGGCTAAAGAGGGACGTCTGGCGCTATCGTGACCCGATCGCGATGAAACATTCAGGCGGTTGCAACCACAACGATATTTGGCTCTAGAAAGACTGATTCGCCCTGATAAGCACCAACCAATTCAAAAACGGAAACCACATCGAGGTGGAAGGCACGATCTTCAAGATCCTCGAGTTTCAGCATGTCAAGCCAGGCAAGGGCGGCGCGTTCGTGCGCACCAAGCTACGCAGGGCCGCTGATGGCAACGTGATCGACCGGACCTTCAGGGCCGGCGAGAAGTTCCGCCCCGTGCACACGGAGTCGCGGACGATGCAGTATCTCTACGCGGACGGCAGCGACGCGCACTTTATGGACACCGAGTCCTTTGAGCAGATCGCAGTCCCGGAGGCCGCCGTCGAGCATGCGCTGCGCTTCATCACCCCGAGCAGCGAGGTTGACGTGTTGTTCATCGATAACCAGCCGGGAGACCTGCAGCTACCAAGTGCGGTCGACCTAACCGTCTCAGAGACTGACCCCGGTCTCCGCGGCGACTCGGTTTCCGGTGGCGGCACCAAGCCCGCGACGCTCGAGACGGGCGCGGTCATCCAGGTGCCGCTGTTCGTGGAGCCAGGGCAGCGCATCAGGGTGGACACGCGCTCGGGCGATTACGTGGCGCGCGCCTAGATGGAGTCAGCCGTCTAATGCGCCGCTCCGACCAGCGCCGCGCCGCCGTCATAGCGCTCTACCAGCACGATCTCACCGGTCAACCATTGGCGCAGACGCTTGGTCCGAACGTGTCGCTGTTCGCGCGGGCGCTGGCGCATGCGGCCGCCGATCGCTTAGAGGAGCTCGACGGGGTGATCGACCGCCATGCGCACGGTTGGTCGGTTGAGCGCATCCAGCCGCTCGAGCGCAGCATCATGCGCGTGGCGCTGATCGAGATCCTCCACCCCGATGTGGCACCGGGCGATGAGCCGATACCGGCAGAGGGGGCGATCGAGGAGGCAGTGGAGAGCGCCAAGACCTTCTGTGGCTCCGACGCTCCAGGGTTCGTAAACGGAGTACTCGCAGCAGTCCTCCGCGAGGTGCGCCAGAATACGGGCGATCCGATGAGCGCACAGCCCCGATGACCAGCGTCGAGCAACTCGACGAGTTGATCACCCGTCTCGAGCGCGCCGCCGAGCAGCTGCGCTCGGGCGAGCTCTCGCCTGATGCCGCTGCAACGATGGTCGAGGACTGCGCTTCGCTGGCGACCCAGGCGGCGGCCGAGCTGGAGCAGCTGACGCGAGCGGAGGTCTCAACTCCGCCGCCCGGCCAGGACAGCCTGCTGTAGGTGTCGGCCACCGCCGCGAACGCCACCTATCCGGAGCATCTGCGCGGGGTGGTGGAGAGATATCTGGAGGGACTGCGCTTCTCCGAGGAGAGCATCACGGCG
>DATBYJ010000169.1:0-10514 GCA_036513795.1 Solirubrobacteraceae bacterium
TAGCGCCGCGTCAGCCGCTCGGCGCCTCGCGTCAGCCGCGCGTCTCCTTCGCGGATGAGCCCGATGATGAGGAGCAGCTGCTCGACAC
The DNA here is from genome assembly GCA_036513795.1 of Solirubrobacteraceae bacterium. GTDB lineage: Bacteria > Actinomycetota > Thermoleophilia > Solirubrobacterales > Solirubrobacteraceae > Palsa-744. The sequence continues at coordinate 89 of DATBYJ010000169.1, forward strand.
GCCACGGCGGATCCGTCTGCCACGGGCCGTGTGGCTCGTCGGCGCTCTCGCGCTGATCGTCTGGCAGCTGTCCTCGGGACATCCCGGCGTCGCGCTATTCGCGTTTGCGGCGCTGTTGGCGCTCGCGGTGGCGCCCGCCGATGGCGCGGGCGGCCACGTGAGTGCGAGCTGGCTGATTTGTGCGCTTGCGCCCGTCCTTGGTCTCGCCGGCCTCGCCGGCGCATTTCCCGCGCTGGCCGGGCAGGCGTCGCGGTGGCGCGACCGCGTGTGGCTGGCAGCGCTTGGCTACTGGTGGCTGGCGCTCGCCGGGGCTTTGTTCGAGCGGCGGCTGTGGCTTGTGGAGCCCGCGCAGCTACCCGCTCGCGCTGTTTGGGAGGGATCGCTCAGCGCCACCGCCACACACGTGATCGAGCCGCTGCTCGTCCTCGGCACGCTGCTGGGGGCGCTGTTGTGGGGGCTTGGTGCGGCGCTGCTGCCATGGATAGTGCGCGGCCGTAGCGCCGCCGCGGACCTTGTCGCGGTGACGGTCTGGTCGGCAGCGTTGACTGTGGCTGCACCGATGCTGGACGCCGGATTGAGCGCGCACGCTGCTCACCCCAGTCCGCGTGGTGCCGTCCTCGGTGCGATCCTTGGGGCGGTGATCGCGATGGTCACCCGTGCGCTACGCGGGCCCATCTGAGAAGCTCTTGACGATCTAAGGCGCCGATTGCAACGGCGGTGCGTAGCATGGCTCACGGTTGACGGCCGATCGGCGAGTGATCGGCGTTGGCTATCCATCGATGAACCCGCTCAAGAGCGTCGAGACAACAATTGCCAACCTCGTCGAGGGGGTCTTCGGACGTATGTTCCGCTCCGAGGTCCGCCCGATGGAGCTCGCACGCAAGCTCGCACGCGAGATGGATGCCCATCGCACCGTGTCCGTCTCGCGGGTGTATGCGCCCAACGAGTACTCCATTTGGCTCTCGCCAAAGGACCGCAGCCGCTATGAAGGCGTCGAAGACGATGTGATCGACGAGTTGTGCGCATACCTGCTCGAGCACGCACGTCGCGAGGATCTGATCCTGGCCTCGCGGCTACAGATCAGCTTCCACACCGACGAGCGCTTGGCGCTCGGTGAATTCGGTATCCAAGCGCGGTTGGTCCGGCCCGACGGCGAGGATCACGGTCCGCAACCGCCCGCCCAACAGGAAGAGCATGGCCAGACGATGATCTACAGCACCTCAGCGCGCCTGCAGGCTCCATTGGTACAGGCACGCGCTGAGGTGCGCCCGCAACGGGTGCTGCTCGCGCTGGGCGATCGCCGGCTGATCGTGCCCTCAAGCGGTGGCGTGATTGGTCGCAGCCGTGACTGCGACGTGGTGCTCGACGATGCTGGCATCTCGCGCCGGCACGCCGAGATCCGTCCCGGACCGGACGGCTGGACCGTAGCCGACCTGGGTTCCACTAACGGTGTGCTCGTCAACGGTCGTCAGGTTCGCGGTGCCGAGCTGCTGCAGGCCGGCGATCGCATCGAGCTCGGTTCGACAGCGATCGTGTTCGAGCTCACATGAGCACGCTCGAGCCCGTATCGGTGGCGTTGAAGTTCGGATTTTTGGCCGTGCTCTATCTGTTCCTGCTGTGGATTGCCCGCAGCGCTCGACGTGACCTGCGCGGCAACCCCGCCGTGCCAGGAGAATTCGACCACGGCAGAGCCGGCCAGCCGATCCCTCCCGACGCCACCGGCCTCTACTCGGCGTCCACCCTGGGCAGCGCCAACCTTGCACAGCGCGCGCCGCGACTGATAGTCGAGCGCGCGCCCGGTCACGATGCGGGGATGATCTATGACCTCGATGGAGATCTCGTGCTCGGCCGCGGCGATCGCGCGGAGATCCGTCTGGAGGACCCCTTCGCCTCATCCAGTCACGCGCGGGTGTATGAGCAGGGCAACATCGTCGTGATCGAAGACCTCGGCTCCACCAACGGCACCTACCTCAACGAGGAGCTGCTGCAGAGCGCCAGGCCACTGCACCCGGGTGACCGCGTGCGCATCGGCGACAGCGAATTCGAGTTCGAGGTCGATTAGATGGTCGCTTCCCTGCTCCCGCGGCCGCGGATGGCACGCACCTGATGTTGCGTGTAGCCGAACAGTACGCTGGCACCGACACCGGCCGCCAGCGCCGCGCCAACGAGGACTCCCTGCTGGCACGCTCGCCGCTGTTTGTGGTCGCTGACGGCATGGGCGGCGCGCAGGCCGGCGAGGTTGCCTCACGGATTGCCGTGGAGACGTTCCAGGGAGGCCTGCAGGACACCGCGCAGCCGGAGTTGGCACTGGCTGCCTTGGCGCACGCCGCCAACAGCCGCATTCACGAGCTCTCGCACGTGAACGCCGAGCAGGCGGGCATGGGCACGACGCTCACCGCTGTGTATGTGGGCGCGGACGACGTGGCGATCGCGCATGTGGGCGACAGCCGCGCTTACTGCTTTCGCGACGGCCAGCTACAGCGGCTGACAGACGATCATTCGCTTGTCGATGAGCTCATGCGACAAGGCCGGCTGACGCCCGAGGAAGCGCTTGAGCATCCCCAGCGCTCGGTAATCACCCGCGCGCTGGGACCGGAGGGCATGGTCGAAGTGGACACGCGCTCCGTGCAGGCGCGTTCCGGCGACGTCTACCTGTTGTGTAGCGACGGGCTGACGACGATGATCGGCGAGCAGCAGATCGAGGCGGTACTGCTCGCCAACCCGCGGCTGCGTGACGCCGGCGAGGCGCTGATCACGGCAGCCAACGAAGCGGGCGGCCGCGACAACATCACCGTGGTGCTGCTGCGTCTGGAGGATGTGCAGGTTGGCCAGGGCGCGGCGTTTGACGAGCACACGACGATGGTCGGGCTGCCGGTGGTGCCCCCACCGGCCGTATCGCCGCCGGCCGTTCCCCCGCCAGCAGGCTCCTCCTCATCGATCCCTACGCCAGGCTTCTCCACGGCGGCGATGGGGCCGCCCACGGACTCCACGCCGAGACCCAGCCGCAGGCGTACACCACGTGCAGCGCAGGTCTCCGCGTCAGGCACCGGGGGGCGTAAGCGCCGGCGGCTACGCCACGGCGGCGCGCTCGTGTTCCTGGCGACGGTGCTTGTGGTGCTTGGTGCAGGGGCCTACCTGGCGTTCCAGTCGGTGTATTTCATCGGTACCAACAACCGTGGGCTGGTGACGATTTTCGAGGGTCTGCCCTACCGCCTCCCGGGCAACTTGGCGTTGTACAGCAGCCAGTACGTGTCGGGTGTGAGCGCCTCGACGCTCAGCGCCGAACAGCGGCACTCGCTGCTGGACCATTCGCTGCGCTCGGAAGGCAACGCCGCCGCCCGCGTGCACAGCCTCGAACTCGAACAGCTCGAATGAGGGATCTGCCGTGAATCGACCGATCATCCGCCTGTACGGGCTTGTTGTGGTGCTGTTTGCGCTGCTCGTCGGCTTCACCTCGCGCTGGACGATCTTCGAAGCGACATCGCTGCGTGAAAACAAGCTCAACGCGCGGGCGCTGCTCCAGCAGGAGCGCGTCGACCGCGGACCGATCCTCGCTGCCAACGGCAAGGTGCTCGCGCGCAGCGTGCGCGGCGCGGAAGGCACATACACGCGCAGCTACCCCAGCGGCTCGCAGTTCGCCAACGCGATCGGCTACGACTACATCGATCCTGGCACCTCAGGCCTGGAGCGATACCGCAATCAGGTGCTAAGCGGCAAGGGTGCGACCAATCTGCAAGCGATCCTCAACCAACTGCAAGGCAAAGAACCACAGGGCGACAGGGTGATAACGACGCTGAACCCAGCCGCCCAGCGGGTCGCAAACGAACAGCTGGCGGGCAAGCACGGAGCGGTCGTTGCCCTGGAACCGCGCACCGGCGCAGTCACTGTGATGGCATCCGCGCCGAGCTATGACCCCAACGCGATGCGCTCTGCCAGAGGCCGTGAACAGGTGGCCTCCAACAGCGGCGATCCACTTGTCAACCGCACCGTCCAGGACGGCTACGCGCCCGGCTCCACGTTCAAGCTCGTGACTGCCACGGCGGCAATCGACAGCGGCGCCTTCACGCCCGAATCGACGCTCAGCGGCCGCAATGGCATCCTCGTTTCAGGCGTGCCGCTGGACAACGACGAGAACGAAAGCTTCGGCGAAATCAGCCTCACACAGGCACTCGCCAAATCGGTGAACACCGTGTATGCGCAGGTCGCGGAAAAACTCGGCAAGCGTACGCTCGCCCGCTATATGAACCGCTTTGGCTTCGATCGCAAACCGCGGCTCGATTATCCCAGCGAAGAAATGTCAGCCAGCGGCGAGTATGAAGGTGGGCGCCTGCTGTCCCCAACGAACGCAAACGTCGATGTAGGACGCCTTGGCATCGGCCAGGACAAACTCGAGGTGACGGCGCTGCAGATGGCGGAGGTGGCTAGCGCGATCGCAAACGGCGGACGGCTGATGGCGCCGCACCTGACGGCGCGGATCGTCGACTCCGAAGGGAGCACCGTCGAACGGATCACGCCGCGGGTGCAGTCGGTTGTGATGAAACCCTCGACAGCCAAGGCGGTCACGACGATGATGGAGGCGGTGGTCAACGAAGGCACAGGGACCCCTGCGCAGATCCCAGGGGTCCAGGTGGCCGGCAAGACGGGTACTGCCGAAACGCAGATCGCCAACAAGATCAACAACGTGTGGTTCGTAGCGTTTGCGCCAGCTACCAACCCGCGGGTGGTGGTGGCGGCGACGCTCAAGGGCGTCCCCGGCTACGGAGCCGCATTTGCCGCCCCGGTGGCCAAGGCCGTGATGGAAAGTCTGTTGAGGCCCGCATCATGATCGATCCGGGGACGATCATCGACGGCCGCTACCGCGTCATCTCGCGCCTCGGCTCGGGAGGCATGGCTGATGTGTACCTCGCTCAGGATCAGCTGCTGGGCCGGGAGATGGCGGTGAAGGTCCTGCATCACCATTTCGCCGAAGATCAAGAGTTCGTCGAGCGCTTCAAGCGCGAGGCATCGAGCGCGGCCGCGCTGTCGCACCCGAACATCGTGGGCATCTTCGATCGAGGTGAGTGGGACGGCACTTACTACATCGCCATGGAGTACGTAGCCGGGCGCTCGCTAAAGACGATCGTGCGCGAACAGGGTCCGCTCGACCCGGTCACGGCGATCGACATCGTGATCCAGATTCTGCGGGCGGCGCGCTCGGCTCACCGTCGCGGTGTGATCCACCGTGACCTAAAGCCGCACAACGTGATCCTCGATGAAGAGGGCCGCGCGCGCGTGACCGACTTCGGCATCGCTCGCGCGGGTTCCTCAGACATGACGCTCACGGGCTCGATCATGGGCACCGCGCAATACCTCTCCCCAGAGCAGGCGCAGGGCTTGCCGGTCACCGCCGCCGCGGACCTCTACTCGATTGGCGTGATCCTCTATGAGTTGCTCACCGGCACGGTGCCGTTCGAGGGCGAGACAGCCGTGGCGATCGCCTTCAAGCAGGTCTCCGCCGAGCCGCGGCCACCGAGTGAGCTGAACCCAACGCTACCGCCGTCGCTGGACGCGGTGGTGTTGCGGGCGCTGGCCAAGGACCCCGCCCACCGCTACGCCGACGCGGATGAGCTGACGGCCGCGCTGCAGCACGAGCGCGACGCATTGCCGGCGCTGGCGGGCGCCCCCACGACGGTCCACGAACACCACGCTTACCACGCGCCGCCGCCCACCCACTCGCTGCCCCCAAACACCGGCTCGCTGCTGCTCGCTCCCGCCGGGCCGGGACCGTACGAGCTGGAGAACCGACGGCCGTCCGATGACCAGCGCGGCGGCAATCAAGCGTGGTGGTGGGCGCTCGCAGTGGTGGTCGTGGCCGCAGGGGTGGTGCTGGCTTTGCTGCTCACACAGACAACCAAATCGGTCAGCGTGCCGCGCGTGACCGGGAAGACCGAACAAGCCGCAGGGGCAGCGCTGCGCAATGCGGGGCTGAATCCTCTGCCCGCGCTCGCGTCGAGCACGACGGTTGAAAGCGGTCTCGTGATCAGCCAGTCGCCGCGCGCTGGCGCCAGCGCCAAGAAGGGCTCCTCGGTGCGGATCGTCGTATCGGGAGGGCCCGCGAGCAAGTCATTGACGAATGTGGCCGGCTTGAGCGCCGCGAAGGCCGCGGCCAAGCTGCGCGAAGAAGGCTTCAAGACGACGACCAAGTCAGAGTCGAGCAAGACGATTCCGGCGGGAAAGGTGATCGACACCGAACCTCCCGCGGAAACGGAGGTGCAGGAAGGTCATCTGGTGACGCTGCTCATCTCCAGCGGTCCTGCTCCGATTCGTGTTCCGGACGTGACCGGCCAGACGCTGGAAGCCGCGGAAGCGACGCTCACGAATGCGGAACTGGCGGTTGGCACGGTCACCAAGCGGGTCTCGAGCACGCAGGCGGCGGGTACCGTGCTCGCCCAGTCACCCGCCACGGGCGGCTCCGTGCACGCCGGCGCGAAGGTCAACCTGACGGTTGCCAAGGCGCCCAAGGAAGTTGAAATCCCCAAAGTCGAAGGGGAAACCCAGGCTGCCGCGACCGCCACGCTCGAACACGCCGGTTTCAAGGTCCATCCCGAACCGCGTGCAACGACCGAACAATCCCAGGTGGGCCTCGTCCTGGGACAAAGCCCAGCAGGCAAGGAAAAGGCCCGCAAGGGCACCACCGTTACGATCGCTGTGGGCACGCTCGCGCAGCAGACGACAACCACCACGACTACGCCTAGCACCACAACCACCACGACTACGACCGAACCGCCATCGACGCTGCCGCCGGGATGAGCGATGGCGTCCGGGCAGCGGATCTCGCGGCAGGCGAGCGGCTCACGGTGGCGGTGCTCGCCGGCGGGCGCTCCTCGGAGCACGACGTGTCGCTTTCCTCCGGCGCGGCCGTACGCGACGGGCTGCTCGCAGCCGGGCACGATGTGCTGTGGGTGGAGATCGCGCGCGATGGCGCGTGGCACCACGACGGGCAGCCGCTAAGCGTCACACCCGCCGCAGGGCTGCTCGCCGCGGACGTCGTGTTTCCGGTTCTGCATGGCCCGTTTGGCGAGGACGGCACGGTGCAGGGCTTCTTGGAGACGCTCGACGTCGCCTACGTGGGAGCGGGCGTCGCGGCCTCGGCCGTGTGCCTGGACAAGGTGCTGTTCAAGGAGGTAATGGCGGCACGCCAGCTCCCCCAGGTGGACTATGTGGGCGTGCGCGCGGGGAGCTGGCAGCGTTCGCGCGAGCAGGCGCTGGCCGTGCGCGAGCGGATCACGCGGCTGGGCCTGCCGGTGTTCGTCAAGCCAGCTCACCTCGGCTCGTCGGTGGGGATCGTCAAGGTGAGCTCCGAGGATCAGCTGGACGACGCGCTCGAGCAGGCGTTTGTACACGATGAGCTGGTGATCGTCGAGGCGATGGCGCCGGGGGTTGAGGTCGAGTGTGGGGTGCTGGGCAGGCTCGCCGGCGAAGACAACGGCACGGCGCGCGCCCAGGTCTCAGAGCCGGGCGAGATCGTGTTCGCGGGCGATTGGTATGACTACGGCGCGAAGTACTCGCCCGGCGGGATGGAGCTACGGATTCCGGCAGGCATCTCCGCGAGCGCTCGCGAGCAGGTGCAGCGCCTGGCGCTGGAGGCATTCGCGGCGAGCGCCTGCGAGGGCCTCGCGCGTGTGGATTTCTTTGTGGACGGCGAGCGGGTGTTGCTGAACGAGCTCAACACGATGCCCGGGTTCACGTCGACGAGCGTGTACGCGAAGCTGCTGGAGGCTTCTGAGGTGCCCTATCCGCGCTTGCTCGACCGCCTGTGTCGGCTCGCACTGGAGCGCCACGAGCGCGCGCGCGCCTACCGCTGCTGAGCTACTTGAACAGCGTCAGCTCGGCGAGCGTGGCGGACTCCGTCTTCGGTGGCAGCGTGGTCAGCCACACGAGGTAATAGCGGTGTGGCTTTCCGGCTAGCGAAAGCGGGATGCGTTCGCCGCTGTGCACGTCCGTGCTTGAGCCCACCGGCCCCTGCCAGCCGCGCGAGGTGAGTGGCGTGGAGCTGCCGTAGGGCAGCCCCAGTTCGAGGTGGTCGCCAACATAGATCTGCGCGGCGAACCCAGGTGTGGGCGTTTGGATCTCGATTGCCTTGGCGAGCACCTTTGGTGCCGCATCGAGGTACACGCCGAGGCCAACGCCGCCGCTCTTGTGGAGGGTGCCGGAGTAGTACTGCTCGGTGCTCCAAGTCGTGTTTGGATCGCCATCGACGAGGTTGTCGATCAGGTCGCGGTTTTCGGGGCCGGTACCGAACGGGTTGTAGTCGTGGGCTGCCGCCTGGCCCAGCTGCACTGGTTCCAGGCCTGCGTGTGCGGTAATGCCGGGAGCGTTACCGGCGCCGCGGTGGGCGTTGCCAGCGATGATGATCAACGTCAGCGCCACGATCGCCACGAGCAGCGCTAGTGAGACCACCCAGCGTGCTGGGTGGCGCATCCGCCACGGCAGTCGCCGGCGTGCGTTTCCGGGGAGCGTGCGCAACACGCTTGTCACCTCGCCTGTGGCCTGCCCTGAGCGGGAGGCCTCGATCGCGAGCACCTCCTCGAGGTCGGCGAGCATGCTCTCGGCGTCCTTGTAGCGCCGGTTGAGGTCCTTGGAGACCGCGCGCTCGACCACGGCTGCGGTTGCGGCGGAGACTTCTGGGCGCAGCCGCTGGATGTCGGGAACTTCCTCGCGTACGTGCTTCATCGCAACCGCCACAGGCGAGTCGCCGTGGAAGGGGACGTCGCCCGTGAGCATCTCGAACAGCACCACCCCCAGCGAGTACAGGTCCGACTGCCCGGTCACCGACTGCCCGAGCGCTTGCTCGGGTGAGACGTAGTCGGTGGTGCCGAGCACGCGACCGTCCATCGTCAGGCCTTCCTCGGTGAGCGTGCGCGCGATCCCGAAGTCGGTGATCTTGGCGCCGCCTTCCTCGCTGAGGAGCACGTTGTGGGGCTTTACGTCGCGGTGCACGATCTGGCGCTCGTGCGCGGCGCCCAGGGCGCGCGCGATCTCGATCGCGTAGGCGATCGCCTGCGGTATCGGCAGCGGGCCTTCGCGGCGGATCACGTCCTTGAGCGTCTCGCCGTGCACGTACTCGAGCACGATGTACGGCGTTGCGCGGGGACCGTCATCATGGCCCCCCGTCCCACTCTCGCTCGCTCCATTCGCGGCGGGCTCCTCGCCGGCGTCGATCACGGTCACCACATGCGGATGGTTCAGCTGTGCCACCGAGCGCGCCTCGCGGCGAAAGCGCTCCAGCTGATCGGCGTCGGCGGCGGTCTCACGGTGCATCAGCTTGATCGCGACGGGACGCTCGAGCACCAGATCGAAGGCGCGATAGACGGTGGACATCCCACCGCGCCCGATCTCGCCGTCGAGTCGGTAGCGTCCGCCGATCACGGTGCCAAGCAGAGTCATCGGCCTCTATTGTGCGCGCACGCTAGGCGGCGTGTGCGCAGGTCGCGTACGGGAAGGTGCTGGCGCTCGTGTTATGGATTAGTTGGAGTTCGCGTGGTCTGCTTGCGCAGTCGGGAAAAGACGAGCGCAGCGAGAGCACAACGGTAGAGGGAGTAGGGCCACAGGGGTCCGCCATCGCGCAGCTTGCGATCGAGCACGCGGGCGCTCGCCAGCGTGGATAGGAAGGCGCTGCCACCGCCCACCGCCAGCGCTGTGCGCTGTGCTTGGGTGCTGCCGCTGCGACGCATACGCGCGCCCTTCAGCAGGCTCGCACCGAACAGCACCGGGATGCCGGCATGCCACGACAGCGCCTGCGCGGCGTCGCGGGCGAAGCCGCGTGCCCTGGCGGCGCTGAGCGTGGCGCCGTTGCGCGAGACCCCCGGCATCAGCGCCGCCGCCTGGGCGAGGCCGAGCGCGAGCCCGTCGCGGGGACGCGCATCCTCCTGCGCGCGCGTGCCGCCACCCGCATCCGTTGCTGCGGAGGAATCGCTGATCGCCATGGCCGCGGCGCCAGCCATCAATCCAAAGGCAATCGAGCGTGGTCCGCCGAGGCGCTGCTCGATCGCTTCGCCGAGCGCGTAGCCGGCAAGCGCCGGCGGCCCGAGCGCCAAGGCGATCACCAGTCCGCGCCGCGGATCGACGCTCGCGGCGTCGTGCAACAGCTGCTTGCGCATGTGGATCGAAAGCGCGAGCCCCGCGCCGGCGTGTAGTGCGACCTCAAACGACTTGCGCTGCTCACCGTCCATGCCCGCATAGCTCCAGCCCGCGAGCCAGGGAATCAGCGTGGCGTGTGCGGATGAGGACACCGGCAGCAGCTCAGCGGGGCCCTGTAAGAGACCCAGCGCCAGCGCATGGCCGAGCGCGGGCGGGTCCTCAGCCGACGGCATCAGCCGCCGGATCGCGGCGCGCGCGACGGCGGCGCACGATCGCGTAGGCAAGGCCCACGACGACGAGCGCGACG
>DATBYJ010000170.1:0-2591 GCA_036513795.1 Solirubrobacteraceae bacterium
CAGCCGAGCGCGCATCGGCACAGCTCGACCTTGGCATCGAAATCGAACTGATCGGAGCGTGAAAACGCGGACTCGACGACCGATCGTTACCAGCCGATACGGGGTCCGTCGCGGACGGATTCTTGCCGAGCTTACTGCGGCAGTGCCTAGCGGGAGCGCTATCGAGCGCGTCAAGGGATTCGTCTGCCGGCGCGCCAGCGAGTGATCGAGTTCGTGGCGAAGCGGTCTTCTCACGATTGCGTGCCGTGAGGCCGTGAGGTCGTTGACGCCGGGCGCTGAATAGTGCGCCACCTCTAGGAAGCGAATAGTGCGCCATTGCGGTGGCGACCGAGCCGACTTTCAGGCTCGTCGTGTTGAGCGACGAGGAGGAGGTCGGGAGAGGTGGTGAGCGCGTTGGAGTGGGCTGAGATCAGGACGTTGGCGAGGGACGGCGTCTCCCAGCGAGAGATCGCAAGGCGGCTGGGGATCAACCGGCGGACGGTGGCGCGGGCGCTGTCGTCGGACACGCCGCCGCGGTATGTGCGCGCGCCGGCGGGGTCGCAGTTGGATCCGCTGATGGGGGTGATCGAGCGGGTGCTGCGGGAGTGGCCGGAGATCAAAGCGCCCAGGTTGACGGAGTTGCTGCGCGATGAGCACGACTTTCAGGGATCGGTCGATCTGGTGCGACGGCGGCTTGCGGGTTTGCGCCCGCGGGAGGACCGTGCGGCGCAGCGGACGGGATATCGCCCGGGGCAGGTGGTGCAGTTTGATTGGGGTGAGATGCCGACCCGGCCCCGGATCGGTGGGGTGGAGCGTCGGGTCTATGCGCTGGTGGCGTCGTTGCCGTTCTGCGGCGCGCAGACCGCGCATTTCAGCTTCGACATGACGATCGAGTCCTTTCTGGAGGGCCATGTCCGCGTGTTTGACTGGCTGGGCGGTGTCCCGCGTGAGTGTGTCTATGACAACTTGAGAACCGCGGTCGCGAAGCGCGACAGCCGACAGGTGGTCCGCTGGAACCAGCGGTTTTTGCATCTGCGGGGCCATTACGCGTTTCACTCCACGGCGTGCACGCCTCAGACGCCGCGGGAGAAGGGATCGGTCGAGGGCGCGGTCCGTTATTTGAAGACGGGGTTCTGGCCCGCGCGGCGCTTTGAGACGCTCGATGAGTTGGATCGGGTCTATGGCGATTGGCGTGACCGGGTCGCGCACCAGCGCCGGCACGCCACGCGGCAGTTTGTCGTCGCCGACCGTTTGATCGAGGACCGCGCCGGGTTGCGGACATTGCCGCCGTCGAGCTTTGATTTCTCGCTATGCCGCACGGTGCGGGTGCCGACCGACGGCTATCTGCGCCACGGCGCGTGCTTTTACCGAGCCCCGATCGAGCTGGTGCATCAGCGCGTGGAGCTGCACGCCTCGCGGGATGAGGTGTGGGTCTGCTGGCGCGGGCAGCAGGTCGCGTGCTATCCGCGGTCCTACCGACCCGGCCTATGGATCCCCGAGCCGCGGATGCGACCCGAGCCACCCCCGCCACCGTCGCCTGCCCTGATCCATGCCGCGCGGATCGAGGCCCCCGAGCTGACTGACTATGCGGAGCTGTGCGCATGAGCGCCAAAGCGAAGGTCGGTGAGCGGCTCCCATATCTGCTCTCGGCTTTGAAGGCACCTCGGATCGCTGAGCGCCTGGCGGAGACCGCCGAGCGTGCGCGTGAGGAGCAATGGCCCTACGAACAGTTTCTCGAGACCTTGTGCGAGGCCGAGGTGTTCGCCCGCGAGGCCTCCGGCGCGCGGACCCGCACCCGCTCCGCTGGCTTTCCGGCGCACAAGACCCTGGAGGACTTCGACTTCACCGCCCAGCCCTCCGCCGAGCGGCCGCTGGTCATGCATCTGGCGCAACTGGCATGGATCGAGGAGCACGCCAATGTGTGCCTGATCGGTCCGCCTGGCACCGGCAAGTCCCACCTCGCGATCGCGCTGGGGATCAAGGCCTGCCAGCACGGCTACCGCGTCGCGTTCGCAACCGCGCAGCAATGGGTCTCGCGCCTGGAAGAGACCCAGGAGCGCAACACCCTCGACCAGGAGCTCAAACGCCTGGAGCGCTACCAGCTACTGATCGTCGACGAGATCGGCTACCTGCCCCTAGAACGCCAGGCCGCCAACCTGCTCTTCGCCCTGGTCTCGCGTCGCTACGAGCGCGGCAGCATCGTCATCACCAGCAACCGCGGGTTCGAGGCTTGGGGCGAGATCCTCGGCGACGCGATGGTCGCCGCCGCGCTGATCGACCGACTCGTGCACCACGCCACCATGGTCACCCTCAAAGGCAAGAGCTATCGGCTCAGAGAACGCGGCACCGCACCCGCATCCGCCGCTCGCCCCGCGCCGGCCCAAAAGTGATCCCCTCCGCAGCCGCGCCGGCGGCATCTCGCTCCGGCTCGCCCTACGGGCTCGCCTCCTCGAGAAGCCGCCACAACCCTCAACCGGCCTAGTTTTCAACCGGCGAGTGGAGCACTTTTCGGTTCCTGAAACTGGAGCACTTTTCGGCTCCTGTTGACACAAACCGTTCCGATACCGGTCGTCCTCGAATCGGCAGTCAGCTCCTACTGGATGGCTCCTTTT
>DATBYJ010000171.1:0-2227 GCA_036513795.1 Solirubrobacteraceae bacterium
AGGACGGCGTTCGCGGTCGTCTCCGAAGCGCTGCCGGGCGTGGCACTCGGCATTCACACGCACGATGACTCGGGCTGCGCGGTCGCCAACACGCTCACCGCGGTCGAATGTGGCGCCACGCAGGTGCAGGGGACGGTCAACGGCATCGGCGAGCGCACCGGCAACGCCAACCTGATCACGATCATCGCCGACCTGCAGCTGAAGATGGGCGTGCAGCTGCTCGCGCCCGAGCGGCTCGCGGTGCTGACCAAGACCGCGCACTTCGTCGATGAGCTGCTCAACCGTGCGCCCGATCCCGCCCAGCCGTATGTGGGTAAGCATGCATTTGCGCATAAGGCCGGCCTGCACGCTGCTGGTGTGCGTGCCGATACGCAGACGTTCGAGCACATCGACCCGGGGCTCGTGGGCAACACCCGTGATGTGCTCGTCTCCGAGCTCTCCGGCAAGGGCACCGTCGTCGAGAAGGCAGCCGAGGCTGGTCTCGAGCTTCCGCAGGGGGATGCTGGCGATGCCTTTGCCCAGCGGGTGGTCGAGCGGGTCAAGGAGCTCGAGCATGAGGGCTTCCAGTTTGAGGCCGCCGACGGGTCCTTCGAGCTGTTGATGCGCAAGGAAGCTGGGTTGTATGAGCCCCTGTTTCGCCTCGAGTCCTGGCGGGTGCTCGTGGAGAAGCGCGCCGACGGCAAAGTCGTCACGGAGGCCACGATCAAGGGCTGGGTCGGCGGCGAGCGCTTCGTGCGCACCGCCGAGGGCAACGGCCCAGTGCATGCGCTCGACGCCGCGCTACGCGACGCGATCGGTGAGTTTTACCCACATCTGCACGACATCGAGCTCGTCAACTTCAAGGTACGGATACTCGATGAGACCAAGGGCACCGGTGCAGTCACGCGTGTGCTGATCGACGCCTCGGACGGGACGGACATGTGGGGAACCATCGGTGTCTCCGAGAACGTCATCGCTGCCTCCTGGGATGCGCTGGTCGACTCGCTGGAGTACGGCATGCAGGGCCAGCGACGCGTTGACGCGCGGTCGGCGATCGGCTCGAGCGGCCAGGCCTAGGTGGCTGCAGCGGACGCCCGTGCGGGTGAGCGCTCGAGCATTGACGTGCGGGACGACGCCGTGGAGATGATCCCGCTGGCGCGCCCCGTCATCGGGCCGCCCGAGGAACAGGCGGTGCTCGAGGCGCTGCGCTCGGGGCAACTGTCGCTGGGTCCACGCCTGCAGCGGTTCGAGCAAGACTTCGCCGCGTTCCTCGGCGCGCCGCTCGCAAGCGCCGTCAGCAGCGGGACCGCAGGACTGCACTTGGCGCTCAGGGCTGTCGGCGTGGGGGAGGGCGAGGAGGTGATCACCAGCCCCTTCTCGTTCGTGGCCTCCGCCAACGCAGTCATCTACCAGGGGGCGCGGCCCGTGTTCGCGGATATCGATCCGGTGACGCTGAATCTCGATCCCCAGGCCGCCGCCGCCGCGGTGACGCCCAAGACTACGGCGCTGCTTCCTGTCCACATCTTTGGCTACCCCGCTGACATGCCGGCCTTCGAGTCGCTCGCCGCGCAACACGAACTGGCGATCGTCGAGGACGCCTGCGAGGCGCTGGGTGCCCGGCACGAGGATCTTCAGCAGGTGGGCGCTCGCGGTAACCCAGCGGTGTTCGGCTTCTACGCCAACAAGCAGCTGACCACAGGAGAGGGCGGCATGGTGACACTCGCCGACCCGGCTCTCAAGCAGCGCATCGACTCCGAGCGAAATCAAGGGCGGGCGCCGGATATGGACTGGCTCGACCACGACCGGCTCGGGTTCAACTATCGCCTCGATGAGCTCTCCTGTGCGCTCGGCATCGCCCAGCTTCGCCGTCTCGGCGAGATGCTCGCCGGTCGCCAACGGGTCGCAGGGCTCTATCGCCAGGCACTCACCGGGATCGACGGACTGACGCTGCCGTGTGAGGATCGCGGTAACGAACGCCGTGGCTGGTTCGTGTTCGTCGTGCAGTTGCCACACGGCGTCGATCGAGACAACACCATTCGTGTGCTAGCCGCGCGGGGAATCCAAAGCAAGCCCTACCTGCCGGCGATTCACCTGATGAGCTTCTATCGCGACCGATTCGGGCATCGCGAGGGCGAATTTCCCATTTGTGAGGACGTCGCCGCACGCTCGCTGGCACTGCCGTTCTTCCCCGAGATGAGCGAGGGGGAGGTTGGGCGTGTGGCGGAACAGCTGCGGGCGGTGCTGGACG
>DATBYJ010000172.1:0-9142 GCA_036513795.1 Solirubrobacteraceae bacterium
TGCGAAGGATCGTTCCTGTGCGGTGTTGATGGCCGTCTCTGATCATGCTGCTGCGCTGCGATCGGCGACTGTCTGGGAACTCAGTCACGGCAAGCTCGAACTGATGCACCAAGACCCCGACATCACCTACCTCCACCAACATCGGTCGGCGAGAGCTGGTGCCAAGCGTTGAGATGCTTTGTGTAGAGCGTCTCGTCAAGTGTTTCGAGGTTGGAGGTGAGACGGTTCGCGCTGTCGATGATGTGTCGTTGCAGATCGTGGCAGGCGAGACGGTCGCGCTGTATGGGCCGAGTGGGTCGGGGAAGTCGACTCTGATTGACCTTATTGCGGGTTTTCAGATACCCGACGCGGGAACGATCCTCGTCAATGGCACAGACATTTCTTCGTTCTCAGAACGAGAGCATGCCGACTACCTACGCCTGACGGTCGGCATCATCGGCCAAGCTGATGAACTCTGGCCCTCCGCGTCCGCACGGGACAACGCCTGTCTGAAGCTGCTGCGGGACCATCCAAAGGATGCACGTCGCCTGATCGAACCGCTGCTGATCGACCTCGGGCTGGGTGATCGGATCAAGCAGCCGACGTACAAGCTCTCAAAGGGCGAGCGCCAGCGCGTCATGATCGCACAGGCCCTCGCGACCGATCCAGGTCTCCTTCTCGCCGATGAGCCGACCGGCAATCTTGATACTCGCCGCAGCCGTGAAGTGCTCGGCCAGATACGGGACCTCTGCCACGATCGCGGCACAGCGGTGCTGCTCGTCACCCACGATCCCCAAGCCGTCTCGTTCGCCGATCGCGTGTACGAATTGCGTGACGGCCACCTCGTCGACTACGAGCCAGACGAGCTATATCTGCGCTCGAGCCGCGTGGCGGAGAACCGATGAGCTCATCATTGGCGACGCAGGACCTGCCCAAGGACGGTCGACCGCTGGGCAGCCTTCGCAAACGGGCCAGACAGTTGGTGCCGCTCGGCGAGATTCTGTTCGTGTTCCGCGCACGCTTGAAGGAGCGGGCGGTGCTCGGCCAAGAGGCCCTTGCTGTCATCGGTATCTCAATTGGTGTCGCGTTGCTTTTCGCCTCCCAAGTTGCCTCACAGAGTCTCGACGGCTCAATCCGCCAACTCAACCAGCAACTGGTCGGCCGCACGCAGTACCAGCTCGACGCACGAGGTCCCGAAGGGTTTCCTGAAAGTGTCATCCGCGAAGCCAGCGTGCTGCCGGGCGTGAACGCAGCTCTGCCGCTGCTCGAGCAACAGGCGATCGTGCTAGGGCCTCATGGCCAGGCGTCGGTTGTCCTTATTGGCGCGGACCCACACTTCGCAAACTTCGGAGGGCCACTTCTACGCAAATTCAGTGCGCGCCAGCTCGCGCACGAGAGACTGATTGCGCTCCCAGCGCCGGTTGCTGCGTCGATCGGGGCGACCCCGTTCGAGGGGGTACACGTGCAAATCGGAGCCAGGACTGTCGCAACTCTCCTCGGGGCGACCCTCAGCAAAGCTGACATCGGTGGGCTCGTTGACAGCCAGGTCATGCTAGCGCCGCTGCTCTATGCGCAAAAGCTGGCTGGTGCCGCTGGCCGTATTACACGCCTCTACATCAGGGTCAAGCCGGGCGAGCAGGCCACGGCCGACATCGCGCTGCGAAAGCTCGCCGCGGCACGGCACCTGAATGCGGTGCCTGCAGACTTTGATGCGCAGCTATTTAGCGTCGCCTCCGCGCCCGCGCAACAAGGCGAGAACCTCTTTTCCCTCATCAGCGCCGTTGTCGGGTTTCTCTTCGCATTCAACGCGATGTTGCTGACGGTCCCAGAGCGCCGCCGCCTCATAAAACTGATGCGCCGCCGCGGGTTCACCCGGCCTGTGATCGTGCAGGCGCTTACGTTCGACGCGCTCGTGATAGGCACTGCCGCAACGCTGATCGGGCTTGCGCTCGGCGATCTGCTGTCGACGGTCCTGTTCCATTCCCAGCCGGGCTATCTCGCTTTCGCGTTCCCGGTCGGCGGCCCCCGCATCATCGATGCCTCCACGATCGCACTGTCAGTAGCGGCAGGCTTCCTTGCCGCGCTCGTTGGTGTTCTCGCCCCAGTCAGACATATCCTTGCGCTGCCGCTGCGCTCGCAGGTCGAGGTCGAACGCCAGCCAAGCGGTTGGACCGCGCTGCGAGTAAGCGCTGGCATCCTCGGTCTGATCATCACGACCCTGATCGTCTTGTTCCGCCCCCAATCAGCAGTCGTCGGCGTGATCACACTCGTGATCGCCGGACTTGCGCTGCTCCCCTTTCTCTTCAAGGGCATCGTCCTTGGATTTGCCCGTGCGCAGCGCCCATTTCACAGCACAGCTACCCGGCTCGCCGTCGGCGAGCTGAAAGACAGCATGACGAGCGTTCGCTCCCTGGCCGTCGCGTCAACAGGTGCCCTCGCGGTGTTCGGAACGGTAGCCGTGGCGGGCGCTCAGCACAACCTCCAAAGCGGGCTGAACAGCGCCAGTCATGAATGGAATCGAGCCGCCGACATCTGGGTATATCCCGCAGGGGATGACAACTCGCTGGCCACGACCCCGTTTCCCGCGTCTGTCTCGTCCAGGATAGAACAGGTCGAAGATGTGCGCACGGTGAGTATCTACCGGGGGAGCTTCCTGAACGTTGGCGACCGCCGGGTGTGGGTGATCGCACCCCCGGCCCAGCAATCAGCCGACCCGATGCCACCCGGACAAATCACCGAAGGCAACGTCGGCCAGGCAAACGGGAGACTACGAGGTCATGGCTGGGCGGTCCTCTCCGAAGCCGTAGCCCACGAACTGCATCTTCACGTCGGGGGGTCCTTCACGTTGCCGTCCCCGCAACCAACCACGTTCCGAGTTGCGGGTCTTTCCACGAACGGTGGGTGGCCTCCTGGCGCAATCGTGATCAACGCCGAAGACTATGCTCGCGCGTGGGGGTCAAACGCGGCCAGCGCGATTAACGTCCAGGTTGCACCGGGCCGGGGGCTCGCTGACGCACGCCTGCAGATCCTCCGGGCACTCGGACCACACTCGGGTCTCGCCGTTCAGACTGCCGCCGAACGCGAAGCGCAGTGGGAAAGGCTCAGCAGCCAGGGCCTTGGGCGACTCACACAGATCAAGACGGTCGTGTTGATCGCGGCGATTCTCTCGATGGCGTTCGTGATGATCTCACTCCTTTGGCAGCGCCGCGAACGGATCGGCTTTCTCAAGCGAACCGGCTGCCGAAGGGGCCTAGTCTGGCGCTCCCTGCTGTTTGAGAGCGCTGTACTTCTCGGATCAGGCTGCCTGATCGGCGCGGCCGTCGGGCTATACGGACAGCTTGTAATCAGTCATGCACTGACTGTCGTCACGGGCTTTCCTATCACGAACAGTGTTGGGGTCCGCATCGCCATCTTCAGCTTCCTCATCGTCAGTGCCACCGCGTTCGCGATTGTGGCGATCCCAGGCTATATTGCGACGCGCGTCCGAGCGACGATGGTCAAACCCGCCTAGCAACGGAGAGCGGCCCGCGAGACTATCGCCACGGGCGGTTCTCGCTCTCCTTAGAGCGGCGTACCGCGAGCTCGCTTGGGGGTTGCGCGATGTGTCCCGCGAGGTCGAAGGCTGGCGTGACCTCGCAAGTGCCATCCCGTGTCCGGCACTTCGTGCTGACGCGCTCGGAGCGCTCGCTTGCAAGAGGCCGATGATTGACGGTGCGGCGATGTTTTGGACGCTCCCTCGCGCGCGCTCTCCGGAGCTTCTGCGACTGCTTGTGGCCTACCAGGTTCTCGCGGACTATCTCGACTGCACTAGTGAGCGCGCCGCAAACGCTGGGGTCAGAAACGGGCTGCAGCTTCATCGGGCGCTTGTCGAGGCAATTGACCCTTCGCTGCCGCTATCTGACTACTACCGATTCCACCCGTGG
Source organism: Solirubrobacteraceae bacterium (assembly GCA_036513795.1). Lineage (GTDB taxonomy): Bacteria > Actinomycetota > Thermoleophilia > Solirubrobacterales > Solirubrobacteraceae > Palsa-744. The sequence continues at coordinate 3,903 of DATBYJ010000172.1, forward strand.
CACGATGATGGCGGCTACACCCGGACGCTTGTCGAGCGCTGCAGGCAGATCGCCGCAGGGCTACCGTCGATCGCGCAGGCGCAACCATTCGCGGCCCGTGCCGCACGCCTCACCACCGTCCTTGCTTTCAACCACGAGCCCGACTCGACGTTACGCGACACCGGACTGAAAGCATGGGCTGCGCTGCACTTCCCAGACTCCGGGGAGCTCCCCTGGTTTGAGTGGGCCGCCAGCGCCAGCGCCTGGCTAACCATCCTCGCCCTCCTTGCGCTCGCCGCCGACACCGGCTGCGAGCAATCTGATGCAGAGGCCACGTATGCCGCCTACTTTCCGTGGGCTTCGCTCGCAGGCACGATGCTCGACAGTTACGCAGATCGTGCCGAAGACCAAGCAGCCAGCGCGCACAGCTACATCTCCCACTATGCCAACGCGAACCAGGTCGACCGCGTCGGCGAGATCCTGAGCAAAGCCCTCACGAACGTCGCGAAGCTCCCGAACGGAGAGCGGCATCTGGTGCTCATCAGCTGCATGGTCGCCATGTACTTGTCCAAGGACAGCACCCGCACAGCCGGGAATCGCGCGACAACAAGGCAGCTGGCACGGTCTGCAGGACCGCTACCCAGGGCGTTGATGCCAGCCCTTCGTGTATGGCGAGCCGCGGTCGGTCTGCAGACCGACCGCGGCTCGCCATACACGAAGGGCTGGCATCAACGCCCTGGGTAGCGGTCCTGCAGACCGTGCCAGCTGCCTTGTTGTCGCGCGATTCCCGGCTGTGCGGGTGCTGTCCTTGGACAAGTACATGGCGACCATGCAGCTGATGAGCACCAGATGCCGCTCTCCGTTCGGGAGCTTCGCGACGTTCGTGAGGGCTTTGCTCAGGATCTCGCCGACGCGGTCGACCTGGTTCGCGTTGGCATAGTGGGAGATGTAGCTGTGCGCGCTGGCTGCTTGGTCTTCGGCACGATCTGCGTAACTGTCGAGCATCGTGCCTGCGAGCGAAGCCCACGGAAAGTAGGCGGCATACGTGGCCTCTGCATCAGATTGCTCGCAGCCGGTGTCGGCGGCGAGCGCAAGGAGGGCGAGGATGGTTAGCCAGGCGCTGGCGCTGGCGGCCCACTCAAACCAGGGGAGCTCCCCGGAGTCTGGGAAGTGCAGCGCAGCCCATGCTTTCAGTCCGGTGTCGCGTAACGTCGAGTCGGGCTCGTGGTTGAAAGCAAGGACGGTGGTGAGGCGTGCGGCACGGGCCGCGAATGGTTGCGCCTGCGCGATCGACGGTAGCCCTGCGGCGATCTGCCTGCAGCGCTCGACAAGCGTCCGGGTGTAGCCGCCATCATCGTGCCACGGGTGGAATCGGTAGTAGTCAGATAGCGGCAGCGAAGGGTCAATTGCCTCGACAAGCGCCCGATGAAGCTGCAGCCCGTTTCTGACCCCAGCGTTTGCGGCGCGCTCACTAGTGCAGTCGAGATAGTCCGCGAGAACCTGGTAGGCCACAAGCAGTCGCAGAAGCTCCGGAGAGCGCGCGCGAGGGAGCGTCCAAAACATCGCCGCACCGTCAATCATCGGCCTCTTGCAAGCGAGCGCTCCGAGCGCGTCAGCACGAAGTGCCGGACACGGGATGGCACTTGCGAGGTCACGCCAGCCTTCGACCTCGCGGGACACATCGCGCAACCCCCAAGCGAGCTCGCGGTACGCCGCTCTAAGGAGAGCGAGAACCGCCCGTGGCGATAGTCTCGCGGGCCGCTCTCCGTTGCTAGGCGGGTTTGACCATCGTCGCTCGGACGCGCGTCGCAATATAGCCTGGGATCGCCACAATCGCGAACGCGGTGGCACTGACGATGAGGAAGCTGAAGATGGCGATGCGGACCCCAACACTGTTCGTGATAGGAAAGCCCGTGACGACAGTCAGTGCATGACTGATTACAAGCTGTCCGTATAGCCCGACGGCCGCGCCGATCAGGCAGCCTGATCCGAGAAGTACAGCGCTCTCAAACAGCAGGGAGCGCCAGACTAGGCCCCTTCGGCAGCCGGTTCGCTTGAGAAAGCCGATCCGTTCGCGGCGCTGCCAAAGGAGTGAGATCATCACGAACGCCATCGAGAGAATCGCCGCGATCAACACGACCGTCTTGATCTGTGTGAGTCGCCCAAGGCCCTGGCTGCTGAGCCTTTCCCACTGCGCTTCGCGTTCGGCGGCAGTCTGAACGGCGAGACCCGAGTGTGGTCCGAGTGCCCGGAGGATCTGCAGGCGTGCGTCAGCGAGCCCCCGGCCCGGTGCAACCTGGACGTTAATCGCGCTGGCCGCGTTTGACCCCCACGCGCGAGCATAGTCTTCGGCGTTGATCACGATTGCGCCAGGAGGCCACCCACCGTTCGTGGAAAGACCCGCAACTCGGAACGTGGTTGGTTGCGGGGACGGCAACGTGAAGGACCCCCCGACGTGAAGATGCAGTTCGTGGGCTACGGCTTCGGAGAGGACCGCCCAGCCATGACCTCGTAGTCTCCCGTTTGCCTGGCCGACGTTGCCTTCGGTGATTTGTCCGGGTGGCATCGGGTCGGCTGATTGCTGGGCCGGGGGTGCGATCACCCACACCCGGCGGTCGCCAACGTTCAGGAAGCTCCCCCGGTAGATACTCACCGTGCGCACATCTTCGACCTGTTCTATCCTGGACGAGACAGACGCGGGAAACGGGGTCGTGGCCAGCGAGTTGTCATCCCCTGCGGGATATACCCAGATGTCGGCGGCTCGATTCCATTCATGACTGGCGCTGTTCAGCCCGCTTTGGAGGTTGTGCTGAGCGCCCGCCACGGCTACCGTTCCGAACACCGCGAGGGCACCTGTTGACGCGACGGCCAGGGAGCGAACGCTCGTCATGCTGTCTTTCAGCTCGCCGACGGCGAGCCGGGTAGCTGTGCTGTGAAATGGGCGCTGCGCACGGGCAAATCCAAGGACGATGCCCTTGAAGAGAAAGGGGAGCAGCGCAAGTCCGGCGATCACGAGTGTGATCACGCCGACGACTGCTGATTGGGGGCGGAACAAGACGATCAGGGTCGTGATGATCAGACCGAGGATGCCAGCGCTTACTCGCAGCGCGGTCCAACCGCTTGGCTGGCGTTCGACCTCGACCTGCGAGCGCAGCGGCAGCGCAAGGATATGTCTGACTGGGGCGAGAACACCAACGAGCGCGGCAAGGAAGCCTGCCGCTACTGACAGTGCGATCGTGGAGGCATCGATGATGCGGGGGCCGCCGACCGGGAACGCGAAAGCGAGATAGCCCGGCTGGGAATGGAACAGGACCGTCGACAGCAGATCGCCGAGCGCAAGCCCGATCAGCGTTGCGGCAGTGCCTATCACGAGCGCGTCGAACGTAAGCGCCTGCACGATCACAGGCCGGGTGAACCCGCGGCGGCGCATCAGTTTTATGAGGCGGCGGCGCTCTGGGACCGTCAGCAACATCGCGTTGAATGCGAAGAGAAACCCGACAACGGCGCTGATGAGGGAAAAGAGGTTCTCGCCTTGTTGCGCGGGCGCGGAGGCGACGCTAAATAGCTGCGCATCAAAGTCTGCAGGCACCGCATTCAGGTGCCGTGCCGCGGCGAGCTTTCGCAGCGCGATGTCGGCCGTGGCCTGCTCGCCCGGCTTGACCCTGATGTAGAGGCGTGTAATACGGCCAGCGGCACCAGCCAGCTTTTGCGCATAGAGCAGCGGCGCTAGCATGACCTGGCTGTCAACGAGCCCACCGATGTCAGCTTTGCTGAGGGTCGCCCCGAGGAGAGTTGCGACAGTCCTGGCTCCGATTTGCACGTGTACCCCCTCGAACGGGGTCGCCCCGATCGACGCAGCAACCGGCGCTGGGAGCGCAATCAGTCTCTCGTGCGCGAGCTGGCGCGCACTGAATTTGCGTAGAAGTGGCCCTCCGAAGTTTGCGAAGTGTGGGTCCGCGCCAATAAGGACAACCGACGCCTGGCCATGAGGCCCTAGCACGATCGCCTGTTGCTCGAGCAGCGGCAGAGCTGCGTTCACGCCCGGCAGCACGCTGGCTTCGCGGATGACACTTTCAGGAAACCCTTCGGGACCTCGTGCGTCGAGCTGGTACTGCGTGCGGCCGACCAGTTGCTGGTTGAGTTGGCGGATTGAGCCGTCGAGACTCTGTGAGGCAACTTGGGAGGCGAAAAGCAACGCGACACCAATTGAGATACCGATGACAGCAAGGGCCTCTTGGCCGAGCACCGCCCGCTCCTTCAAGCGTGCGCGGAACACGAACAGAATCTCGCCGAGCGGCACCAACTGTCTGGCCCGTTTGCGAAGGCTGCCCAGCGGTCGACCGTCCTTGGGCAGGTCCTGCGTCGCCAATGATGAGCTCATCGGTTCTCCGCCACGCGGCTCGAGCGCAGATATAGCTCGTCTGGCTCGTAGTCGACGAGGTGGCCGTCACGCAATTCGTACACGCGATCGGCGAACGAGACGGCTTGGGGATCGTGGGTGACGAGCAGCACCGCTGTGCCGCGATCGTGGCAGAGGTCCCGTATCTGGCCGAGCACTTCACGGCTGCGGCGAGTATCAAGATTGCCGGTCGGCTCATCGGCGAGAAGGAGACCTGGATCGGTCGCGAGGGCCTGTGCGATCATGACGCGCTGGCGCTCGCCCTTTGAGAGCTTGTACGTCGGCTGCTTGATCCGATCACCCAGCCCGAGGTCGATCAGCAGCGGTTCGATCAGGCGACGTGCATCCTTTGGATGGTCCCGCAGCAGCTTCAGACAGGCGTTGTCCCGTGCGGACGCGGAGGGCCAGAGTTCATCAGCTTGGCCGATGATGCCGACCGTCAGGCGTAGGTAGTCGGCATGCTCTCGTTCTGAGAACGAAGAAATGTCTGTGCCATTGACGAGGATCGTTCCCGCGTCGGGTATCTGAAAACCCGCAATAAGGTCAATCAGAGTCGACTTCCCCGACCCACTCGGCCCATACAGCGCGACCGTCTCGCCTGCCACGATCTGCAACGACACATCATCGACAGCGCGAACCGTCTCACCTCCAACCTCGAAACACTTGACGAGACGCTCTACACAAAGCATCTCAACGCTTGGCACCAGCTCTCGCCGACCGATGTTGGTGGAGGTAGGTGATGTCGGGGTCTTGGTGCATCAGTTCGAGCTTGCCGTGACTGAGTTCCCAGACAGTCGCCGATCGCAGCGCAGCAGCATGATCAGAGACGGCCATCAACACCGCACAGGAACGATCCTTCGCA
>DATBYJ010000173.1:0-12891 GCA_036513795.1 Solirubrobacteraceae bacterium
AAGCAAATACAACGGAGAAACCAAAGAAGAAAAAGAAGCGGAAGAAAAAGCAAAAGACACCGAACCGGGCGCTCGACTACTCGAAGTGAAAGGCCCGCAGCACACGGTCAAGCTCACCGCTAGTGGAAGCGAAGTCAAAGCCCGCAACCACGTTAAGTACTACTACGACGAAGGATCTCCGGAAGGCGAAAGATTCAATCTCGTAACAGAAGTCGTTGACGGCGCGGAATACGAAGGCAAAGAAGGCGGCGAACGGTGGACCACGACCTCATACTCGGGGCAGGACGACCTGGGTTGGCTACTCCGCAAGCCCACATCCGTCACGACCGATGGGATGAAACACACCACGCTATATGAACCCTCAACTGGCGCTGTGCGAGAAACGAAGGCGCCGCTGGCACCAGCGTATAAAGCCACCGAAGAACCAGCCAAATGGGAAACCGCGGGAGTCAGCAAACCGCGCGCGGTAGCTGTAGCAGCAAATGGAGACGTGTATGTGGTCGAAACCGAAAATCAGCGCGTGCAGGAGTTCTCGTCGACTGGAACACTTCTCACAAAATGGGGATATAAAGGAACTGAAAACGGCGAGTTCGAATACCCAGAGGGTGTCGCAGTGGCTCCCAACGGCGACGTGTACGTCACCGATTGCAATAGAAATCGCATACAGGAGTTTTCTGCGACCGGCACGTACATCACGAAGTGGGGATCGAAAGGATCCGGAAACGGGGAATTCAACTGCCCAACTGCTATCGCTGTCGCCTCGAATGGCGACGTCTACGTGGACGATACGAAAAATCATCGGGTACAAGAGTTTTCGCCGGAATTTGAATTCCTCCGAGCGTGGGGTTCCGAAGGCGGCGGTCATGGACAGTTCTACAGCCCAGAAGGGATAGCCGTAGCTCCAAATGGCAGTGTCTACGTTGCGGATACAGCCGACCGAGTGCAGGAGTTTTCCGCAAAAGGAGAATACCTGACAGAATGGGGTGAAAACGGTACAGAAAACGGGCAATTCAAGATCCCACGCGGAATCTCCGTGGCCCCAAACGGCAACGTATATGTAGCCGACTGGTATAACAACCGGATAGAGGAATTCTCTTCGGCGGGAGAATACCTGCACACCATTACCGGCTTCAAAACCCCAAACGAAGTGGCCGTCGGCGCCACCGGGAAAATCTATGTGGCCGACACGGGTGACAACAGAATCAAAGAGTACATCGTTTCAGGCGAAAGTGCGTACGATAGTCAAACCTTCTATTACACTGCTCGCAGCGAATCGCGAATCGCAGCCTGTGATAACCACCCGGAATGGGCCAATCTGCCGTGCCGGGCAATGCCCGCCACGCAGCCGACCGGCGGGCTACCGACGCTACCCGTCGTGACCGATACGTCCTATAACATCTGGGACGAGCCCGAAACGATCACCGAAGAATTCGGATCGAAAGTCCGCAAAAGGAAGATGACCTACGACGGGGCTGGGCGCCTACTGACTACCGAAGAGACAGCGCCCATCGACACCTCACTGCCGAAGGTCACCGATGAATACAGCGGCGCAACCGGCGTGATGATCAAAGAGAGCACGACGGTCGGCGAAGCAACCAAGTCGATCAAAAGCGTCTACGACACGCTGGGTCAACTGACGGAATACACAGATGCTGATGGCAACACGACGCAAGACGTGTACTTCGGTCCGGCGCACGATGAGAAAGTGGCAGAAGTAAACTATGGCGGCAAAAAGGGATTGCAAACGTACTCGTACAACGCGATTACCGAGCAGCTCGAAAAACTACTGGACGTCGGTGCCGAAGGGGGCGCGGGAGCCGGCACGTTCACGGCGAGCTATGACGTCGAAGGCAAGATGACCAGCGAGACATACCCTAACGGTATGACCGCAAGCTACATATTCAATGCCGTTGGGGAAGCGACCAGCGTCGAATACGAAAAGACCGCTCATTGCGCGGGGACCTGCCCAGAAGTATGGTTCAAAGAAGCCGTGGTACCCTCGATCCATGGCGAAGCTCTCCTGCGTTCGAGCACGCTGGCGAAAGAGGAATACACCTACGACGAAGCCGGGCGTCTAACGAGGGTCAACGAAACGCTCAGTGGCAAAGGCTGCAATTCCCGGATCTACGCGTATAACAAAGCGTCCGATCGAACCAGCGAGACGACAAGGGAATCTGCGACCGAAGCGTGCGCGACGACAGGCGGTACGGAAGAAAAACACACGTACGACGAAGGCGACCGGCTTAACGACACGGGTGTGGAATACGAAGCATTCGGCGACCAGACGAAAGTGCCCGCCGCAGATGCAGGCGGACAGGAAATCACCGCAAGCTTCTACGTCGATAGCCAGATCGCCGTCCAGAAACAGAACGGCGAGACGACCAGCTACTCATACGACCCATCAGGCCGTACGGAAAAGACGGTTTCGGAAGGCACCACCAAAGCGGCCATCATCAACCACTACGCGGGAGCCGGCGAAGCGATCTCATGGACCGAAGAAGAAGAAGGCAAACACTGGACTCGCAACATTGCCGGGATCGACGGCTCATTGGCCGCTACTCAGCACGACAGCGAACCGGCGGTGCTGCAACTGCACGATCTTCAGGGCGACATTATCGCCACAGCCGCGGTCGGCGAATCCGAAACGAAACTTCTAACAAAATACAACCCGACTGAGTTCGGGGTCCCGGCCAACGGCGTGCCACCGACGCAGTTCTCCTGGCTAGGAGCGAGCGGCTTGGCGACGGAACAGGCCTCCGGTGCCGCCAACCCGGGTGGAGGGGGTTATGTAGCGCAGCTTGGCGCCCCGCTGCAGACCGAGCCGATCACGCCGCCTGGTGCCTATGGTCGTGGCTCATACAACGGCGCGGTGTTCTCTCCGGCACCATCAGCCGAAGCTCTCGCTCAATCGGACAGTTACGGGGCTGGTGCACCCGTGCGCGAGGCCGAACGACTGCAAGCCCAGCGAGAAGAAGCCGAAAAACACGCATACGAAAGCGAATGTCATCTAGCCAGCTGCGTCCAGCATGACGGACCCGGAGAAGGTAACTGCGAAGTGAACTGCGAAGTCTTCGGTGAAGGGGAAGCAACCTTCGAAAGTACGCTTGGGATAAATGAAAATGGGCGCGCAGTGGAGGCGCGGCTCCTGTCGTACAGCTGGTGGGTGTCGCCTGCGACCGCTGTCGCTCTGGGCACATCATTGACAGTGCTAGGTACTCCCTTCGGCGAACACGTCGTCGAATTCACACATATTCCGGGATGGTTCACTAGAATCGTGGAAGCTGCCTCGCGGCTAGAATTGATCAAGACCGGAGGGAACCTGATAGCTGCTGGCACGCTTCCTGGCTGTGAGCAGGTGCACATTAGCGTATGGGGTACATGGCGGCTCGGTTTCCACGTTGAGGTCAGTGCGTATCTGGGTGGATGAGTTATGGCTATGATTGACGTCATGCGCTGGCTTGCGAGAGTGGGACGCCGCTCGATGTCCGGAGAAGGTTGGCGCGTCTTCGGTCTAGCGATCGACGCTGGCTGCAACGAGTCGATTGATCATGTTGCGAGGGAGACGCTGGCGCAAGATATTAAGGACATGCCAGAGAGCGCAGTGTTAGCGGCACTTGCACGACTGGAGCGTAGCCAGGGTCAGATCTCGTATGTCCGAGACCGGGCAACGCGGCTCCTCCAGGCTGCCTGGAGCGGCGAGCCCGTTACCGCGATGCCGTCGGAGCACGCCGAGCTGTTTCAACGCGAAGAGCGGCTCGGACGTATGCCCATGGGCGAGGCCTATCGCGACCTGAGTGAATTGGAGCCGCGTCTCAAGAGTCTTCAGAGTATGGTCACTTCTTGGGATGCGTCGGGTGGCCAACAACGACCGGCAGGGGCATTGGAAATAGTCAAGAGCAAGGGTGAGATTCGTCGCAGAGCGGGAGAGCTCATCGGCCCCCGCTCGCACCAGGACGATCCAGTTTTGAAATCGAACATGGCACTCAACATTGTGTATCGATGCCTGTATGCTCTACAGGGTGATACCGTTCTTGGTGATTTGCAGACGTCGTACTTCTCTGCACCAAACACTTTGAGCTCGGGGCCAGGGCGATGACGAGCGCAACGGTAGGGGAGCGCCTCATGAGGTGGAGATCGTGATGCGAAGATCAGGGAATGAAGTGCGGCGGCTCACACGAGGCGTCTGGTATCTCTGTGGCCGAGTTGGCGTCGCTTGTGCGGTGCTCGCTGCGGCCCTCGCATGCACCTCAACCGCTTTGGGGGCCGAAACTGGCAGTATCAGTGGGCGTGTGACGTTTCCGGGTGGCGGTGTGCCCGTGCAGGTCAGTGATGTCGACGTTTGCGCGTACGCGGGCGAAGGTAGGGTGAGCGCGTGTGCGAACCCCCGAAGGTAGGGTGAGCGCGTGTGCGAACCCCGATTCGTTTAGCGGCGAATACGCAATTGAAGGGCTCGCGGCCGGTGAATACAAGGTTGGCTTTGCCAGTGAGGGCCTCGACCTGTTGGGCCAGTATTATGACGACAAGACTTCGCTAGCGCAAGCCGAACCGGTGTCGGTCACGGCGGGGCAGACGACTCGTGAAGTCAACGCGGAACTGCAGACGGCCGGGAAGATCGCGGGTCGTATCACGAATGCGGCTACGGACATGCCGATCGAAGGTATCCAGGTGTGTCTCGAACCGAGCGTGTTCGTGACCTGCGCATGGACCAATGCCAACGGCGAATATACGATCGCGGAACTGACGAGTGGCGAATACACTCTGGGGTTCACCTCTCCGGAAAATGTCGACTACTTCTTCGACAAGTTGACTGGTGTCTCGGTCTCCGCGGGGCAGGTCACGTCCGGGGTGAATGTGGGGTTGATCGAAGGCGGGCGTATCACGGGCCGGGTGACAGACGCAGTCACAGGCGAGCCGATCGAAGATGCTGAAGTGTGTGCGCGTGAAGTAGGGGGAGATGGAGAACAGTGTGGCACGGCGAACGCCAACGGCGAATACACCATTCTCCGGTTGAACGGCCAGTACAGGGTCGAATTCCGCTCCCGCAGAGGCGGTTACCTGGCGCAGCTCTACGGTGGCGAGCCTTCATTCGAATACGGCCGGCTCGTGTTCTCTGCCTCCCAGGAAGTGTCGGTCACCGCTCCGGGCACGGTCTCGGAGATCGACGCTGCGCTGCAACCGGGGACCTTCGTGGAACCAGCCAACGCCACCCCGCCCGCGATCTCCGGCTCGGCTACCGTCGGGAGCGTCCTGTCGTGCTCGCCTGGGTCGTGGACTGGCGATCCCGCGCCGACGGCGTTCACGTACAGGTGGCTGCGGGACGGCACCCCGATCACGGGGGCCACGGCCGCGGAAAGCAGCTATACGGCCCAGAGCGCCGATGAAGGGCACAGCGTTGCCTGCGACGTCTACGCGACGAACGCCGCGGGCAGAGAGATCGGCACGGGCTACGCCCTCAGTGCGAGCGTGACGATCGGCCCGGCTGTCTCGACTAACTCACCGGCGGGTGGACAGGTCGGTGCAGGCGGGACGACGCCTCCGGCGGAAACCATGACCGGCGCACTCAGTTCGGCGCCACTGTCACAGGCGATCCCACTCATCACGGTGATGACCTCGAGCCTCACCGTATCTGGCGCCACAGCGCCAGTGAGCGTCGAGTGCCAAGCCGCTGCGTGCCGGGGGTCGATCGAGCTGACCGTGCAGGTTCCGGTGAAGAACGGCAAGGGCAAGACGGCGGCTGACCACAAGACGACGCTTGTCCTCGCCACGGGCTCCTTCTCGCTCGTGGAGGGCAAGCAGGGTACTGTCGTCTTGCGTCTGACGGCTGCGGGCAGGAAGAGGCTGGCTCACGCCAGCAAGTACCACCCGATCGCAGCGAAGCTCACCCTGTCCATACGGGGCGGGAAGACGGCGACCAGGTCCGTGCTGGCCGTCTGACCAAGAATCCAAAGCCGTCCTCCGCCGGTCGAGGTGCCCAGTGTTTTGCTAGGGCGTCCACGCAGGCGAGCGCTTAGCGATGAACGACCAGCATTGTTGCTCTTGCTGGCAACGATCAGGTCAAGCGTACTCGAACCCCCGACACGCGGATTATGATGCTTACATGTCGTTAATTCTAACGAATCGAATGATGGGGTTGTTCGGCAGGCATATGGGTCATGGTGACGTATTAGTCGCGTATGTTTGATGCCTGGGTCTACATGCTGCGCTGCGCTGACGGCTCGCTATACACCGGCTGGAGCACTGACGTGCAGCGACGCTTGGCGCGCCACCGCGCTGGCACTGCCAGCCGCTACACCGCCAGTCGCCTGCCCGTAGAGCTTGCGCTGGCGCTGCCAATGCCCGACCGCAGTGCCGCCATGCGCGAGGAGGCGCGCATCAAGAGGCTTGATCGGGCCGCCAAGCTTGAGTTGATCGCCGCGTTGGAGCCGGCCTGGACGCCCGTTTAGGGCATGATGGGGGTATGGCTTCCAGACCTTCGGCGCGCAGCGTCAAAATTTCAGACGACGAGCGGGGTGGGTGGTCCTCGGATCGACCCCGGCGCGACGGGGCGCCGCCGCGGCCCGCCGACGTCACCGTCCACTGCCGTGTGCTCTCGCCAACGGACCGGCTGCGCTACTCGCCCGGCAGTCTGCTCGTGATCGCCTCCGCGTCCGCCGCCGAGCGCGACGGCTTCATTGCGCGGCTGATCGAGGACCGCGCGTCGCTGCTCTCGCTCGAGAAGGTTCGCACACTGCTCGCCGGACGAGTCGATGAGGCTGAGCTGGACGCTCGCGCTGAAGAGTTGCTGAGCGCGGCAGTGTCCAAGCGGCTGCAGAACCGGGAGACGGTCGTGCTCGCTGCCCAGGGGCTCGAGGCCGGTGAGCGCGAGCCGTTCGTACGGATGGCCGCCGCGCTCAAACGCCCGCGCCATCTGATCCTGCTGGAGACCGCCCGTGAGCAGGTGAGCGAGGAGGATCTCCCGGCGTTGAACGAGCTGCGCCGCGCGCTCGATGCTGGCGACCTCGGCGGGGAGGGCTTTCAGACGGCACTGCGGCTCGGCGGAGGCACTGCCGTAGAGGTCAAGCGGATCCTGTTCCGCCCGCCGCCCCGCGAAGACTCGTAAGCGACCGAGCCTGCGCAAGTCGCATGCCTTCGATGCTGTGGCTTGGAGGTTTTAGTTCCGTGCGTGGGTAGCCGATATAGCTCGTGTGCGGAAAACCTTCCTCGTCGTCTGCTGCGTCGTTTGGCTGACGCTGTCGGCCAGCGTAGGCGCAACGCCTTCGGTCACCGCCGCCGTCTCCGCAAACGAAACGGAAGAGCTGAGGCGCGATGACCGCGGCGTCTACGTCCACTACTGTCCAGCCAACGAAGAAGCTGCCAGCATCGCCTCGTATCGGTCGAAGGTCGCTCAGCGTGCGCACGTTGCGATGGCTAGCCACGCTGGCTGGCCAGCAGACGACTGTCTGAAGATGGACAAGGGGTCATATGGGCTCAGCCACACCCTCGTCGGGCTCAAGAACGTCCACAATTGGCTGCTCGGCGGCTATGGCAACGACACTGTCTACGGCGGCGACGCGGGCGACGTGATCTGGGGTGACTACCAGCCGTCCGGTCAGTCCGAAAGCGAGCGCGACTACTTGCACGCCGGCAACGGCAACGACTGGGTCTACTCCAGCCACGGCTTCAATGAAATCTGGACCGGCGGGGGCGACGATCACCTCTTGCTCGTGTACGGCCACGGCGTGATCCACTGCAACGGCCCCGGCGTGAAGACGTTCGTGATGCGCTACCTGCCGGCGAACCGGCCGTGGACGCTGATCGGCTGTGCGCACAAAGTGATTGATCCCTACCGCGCCTGACGGTGCCCTAGCCCGCCATCGCGGGCTCGCCTGTGCCCCCCTGGGTATCCTCGGCTTCCACAGCCCCATCAGGCGGGTCCTCGTCGGCGATCTCGCCGAACAGCGATGGATCGCGGTTGGAGCCGCGGATGAGGTCGTCGGGTGAACCGTCGGGCAGCAGGCGCCCTTGGCGCGTGCCGAAGTAGATCGCCTGCGGGTGATGGGCGATGAGCGCGAGTGTTGACTGCTCCGGCTCGGGCGCGTAGCCGTCGGTGATGCTCATGCCGATCTGCTCGAGCCCCAGCAGCTTCTCCACCTTCAAATGCTCAGCCTGCTCGGGCACCGCGGGGTAGCCCCACGAGTAGCGGCGGCCCTGCGTGAGCGGGATATCGAGCATCTGCCTCACCTCGTAGTGCAGCCATTCGGCCAGACCCTCGGCGGTCTGCACGCCGAGTCCGTGCACGAACAGCTGCTCGGCGAACTCGCCTTCGGCCTCGAGCTTGGCCATCAGCTCGGTGACCTCGGAGCCGACGGTCACCGCCTGCACGGCGATCACGTCCAGCTCCTCCGGCGCCCGGCCAGTGGGGGAGGGCTTGCCATCGGGGCCGATCGCCGGCCTGAAGAAGTCGGCGAGGCAGATGCGATCGCCCTTGGGCTGGCGCGGGCAGACGAAGCGCGTGAGCTCCGCGGCGGGATCGGTGGGATCCAGCGTGGCGTCGGGGCCGGCGACGGCGGGGTCGAGCACGACGATGTCGTTGCCGAGCGCGTAGCAGGGGAAGAAGCCGAGCAGCGCGCGCGGGTGCAGATAGTCCTGCTCGCTCCACATCCGCTCCAGGCGCGGGCGAAAGTCGTCGCGCAGGAGCGTCTGCCAGGCCTCGCCTTTGACTCCCTTGCCGCCCCAGTGCAGCTTGAACAGCACGTGCGTGTCGAGATGGCGGTAGACCTCCTCGAGATCCACGGGGATCTCCTTGACGCCCCAGAACGGCGGCGTGGGGATCGGCACGTCGGTGCGCGCGGATGAGCGCACGGAGTCATCGGCGAAGTTCAGCTGCTCCTCGGGCGCGTCGCCCTTGGCGCGGAACTCGGTGGCGCCGGCGAGCAGCTTCTGCACGAGCGCGCCGCGGGCGTCCTCGTCGATCAGCTGGTCCATCACGGCGAGACCCTCGAAGGCGTCCTTGCAATAGAAGACGCCCGGCTCGTAGACCTCGTCTGAGTCTTTGCCCCCGGGGTAGAGCGCGCGGTAGCTGAAGGCACGGTTGATCGCCGCGCCGCCGATCAGCACGGGGTAGGTGAGGCCCTTGGCCTGCAGCTCCTGGATGCACGCGGGCATCTGCTTGGAGGTGGAGACGAGCAGCGCTGAGAGGCCGATGGCGGTCGCGTCGTGCTCCTGTGCGGCGTCGACGATCGTCTGGATCGGAACCTGCTTGCCGAGATCGACGACCGTGTAGCCGTTGTTGGTGAGGATCGTGTTGACGAGCGACTTGCCGATGTCGTGGACGTCGCCGAACACGGTCGCGAGCACGACGGTGCCCTTCGTGTAGCCCTCGATCTTGTCGAGGTATTTCTCGAGCTGCGCGACCGCGCGCTTCATCACCTCGGCGGACTGCAGCACGAACGGCAGGATCAGTTCGCCGGCGCCGAACTTGTCGCCGACCTCTTTCATCGCCGGCAGCAGCACCTCGTTGAGCGTCGGCACGGCGCCGATCTTCTCGACGCTCTTGTCGATCTGGTCCTCGACGCCGTCGCGGCGGCGGCGCAGGATGTGGAAGTGAAGCGCCTCCTCGGGCTCCATGCCCTCGGTCGGGTCAGCCGCACCCTGCGATGTGTCTTCGGGGCCCTTCGACTCGAAGTGCTCGATGAACTTCTCCAGCGCGTCCTCGCGGCGGTTGAAGACGAGGTCGTCGGCGAGATCCCGCTCGAGGTCGGGGATCTCCGAGTACGGCGTGATGTGGTTGGGGTTGACCATCGCCAGGTCGAGGCCCGCCTGCACGCAGTGGTGCAGGAACACGGAGTTGAGCACGGCGCGCGCACCGGGAGAGACGCCGAAGGAGACGTTGGAGACCCCGAGCGAGGTCTTGACGTCGGGGATCTGCTCCTTGATCGCTTTGATGCCCGCGATCGTCTCGACGGCGGACGGACGCCACTCCTCATCGCCGGTCGTGAGCGTGAACGTGAGGCAGTCGAAGATCAGGAGCTGCGGGTCGAGGCCGTGCTCCTCGCAGCAGAGGTCGCGAATGCGCTTGGCGATTTCGACCTTCCTTTCTGCGGTCTTGGCCATCCCGACCTCGTCGATCGTGAGCGCGATCAGCGCGGCGCCGTGGGCGAGCGCGACGGGCACGACGCGGTCGAGCTTGGCGCGGCCGGCCTCGAGGTTGACCGAGTTGACGATCGCGCGGCCGGGGATCTGCTCGAGCGCGCGTTCGATCACCTCTGGCTCGGTCGAGTCGATCTGGATCGGCGCGGGCTGCGTGAGCGAGACCTTCTTCGCGACGAGGCGCATCTGTTCGTCCTCGTCGGTGCGCTCGGTCAAGGCCACGCACAGGTCGAGCACGTGCGCGCCGCCGGTGACCTGGTCCTCCGCTATCTGCACGAGGCCGTCGTAGTCGTCGGCGAGCAGCAGCTCCTTGGCCTTGCGCGATCCCTGGGAGTTGACGCGCTCCCCGACCATTGTGGGGGCCGGCTCCTGGGCCAGCGGGGTTGCGGCGATCATCGATGAGAGATGGGGAGTGCGCGGTGCGGGACGGGGCCCGGTGGCACGCCCGGCGACGCGCTCGGCGATCGCGCGAATGTGCTCGGGCGTGGTGCCGCAGCAGCCGCCGACGACGCCGACGCCGTAGCGCTCGACGAACTCCTTCAGCGCCTCCGCCAGCGGCTCGGGCTTCTCGGGGAAGATCGTCTCGCCGTCGGGGCCCTGCAGGGGCAGGCCGGCGTTGGGGATGCAGGCGACCGGCACGGGGCAGTATTCACCGAGGAAACGGATCGCGTCGCGCATGTCCTCGGGGCCGGTGGAGCAGTTCAGGCCGATCACGTCGACCTTCAGCGCCTCGAGTGTCGTCAGCACCGCGGAGATGTCGGTGCCGAGCAGCATCTTGCCGCCGTTGGGCAGCAGCGACACGGACGTGTGGATCGGCAGCGTGCGCCCGGTGCTCTTGAAGGCCGCGCGCGCGCCGAACACGGCGGCCTTGACCTCGAGGATGTCCTGGGCGGTCTCGATGATGATCAGGTCGGCGCCGCCGTCGATCAGCCCCTCGGCCTGCTCGGTGAAGACCTCGACCAGCTCGCCGAAGCGGATCTGCCCGAGCGAGGGGTCCTCGGAGGCGGGCAGGTAGCCCGTGGGCCCGATCGAGCCGGCGACGTAGCGATGCTCGCCCGCCGCCTTGCGCGCGATTTCAGCGGCCTTGGTGTTGATCTCGACGGTGTAGTCCGCGAGGCCCCACTCGCCGAGCTTGATGCGCGAGCCCTGGAACGTGTCCGTCTCCAGCACTTCGGCGCCGGCGTCGAGCATCGAGGCGTGCACGCCTTCGATCACGTCTGGGCGGTTGAGCACCAGCGCCTCGTGGCACTTGCCCTGCAGGCCGCCATAGTCCTCGGCGGTCAGCTCGAACTGCTCGAGCGTCGCGCCCATGCCGCCGTCGTAGACGACGACCTGCTCTTGGATTGCTTTGCGGTAGTCGCGTTCGGGCATGCAGGGAATGCTAGTCCGTGTCCGTGGGTGGGCCCGGTCCGCCTTGCTTCGGCACCCTTCGGGCAGCCCTGGGACCCCAACGGGACGACAGCCCTGTAGCCCCCCGTGAACGCAACCATCGATCAAGTGTCCAACATCTGTGAACGCAGGTTTGCGAGCGTCCACACTCCGCGCCACGGCAACGCTACTAGGGGGCATTTTCGATGGTTTCGCAAGTTCTGCTCGACGCACCTGTCAAGGAGAAGGCTGGGCGGACCGCGCGGCCGTGGCTGGATGAGCCGGAGTTCGCGACAGCTGCGGACGGCATGCGGATCACGCGCGGCGCGGCTCCCAGTGAGCCGCTTGTCGCGGTCGTTGGCCTCAGCCATGCAGGCCTACCCAGTGCGCTCGCGCTACGCAGCGCGGGCTTTCGCATCGTGGGCATCGATACCTCCTCGAGCCGGCTGAACGACATCCGCAGCGGGCGTGCTGAGGTGCTGGGCGTGGAGCTGGAGGCCCTGCGCAGCCGGCTGTGTGACGAGGGCTTCGTGCTGACGGACAGGCTCGAGGCCGTCAACACCGCCGCGATGATCCTGATCTGCGTGCCCACCACGATCGACGCCCACGGTCGCCCGAACTTGGAAGCACTGAGGCGCACCTGTTCTTCAGTCGTCGAGCACGCGCGGTCGGGCCAGACGCTTGTCCTCACCTCAACCACCTACGTGGGAGCCACCCGTGAGCTCTTGACCCAGCCGCTCGCCGAGCGCGGCTTGGGGGCGGGCGAGGACGTGTTCGTGGCCTTCTCGCCCGAGTGCACGTCACCGGGCGTCGCTGCGGGCGCCGTCGCGGGCGTGAGCGAGCAGGCAGCTACCCCGCGGATTGTGGGTGCTGTGAGCGAGACGTGTTTCAGGCACGCGTCGGAGCTCTTGCGTCCGCTCTCAAGCGGTTTGCACCGGGTCTCATCACCGGCTGCCGCAGAGATGACGAAGCTTTATGAGAGCACGTTCCGTGCGGTGAACATTGCGCTCGCATTCGAGATGGCGGATGCCTGTCGCGCTCAGGCGCTCGACCCGGTGGAGGTAACCGACGCGGCGGCCACCAGGTCCTGCAGCTTCATGGCCCACTATCCATCCGCAGGGGTAGGTGGTCACGGCGTCGGGGTCGACCCTCATTACCTGGTGCACTCTCTACGTGAGCGCGGCTGTCCGGCACAGCTCGCCGAGGATGCGCTGCGCGTTGTTGGCGCTCGCCCGCATCGTGTTGCCATGCGCGCACATGAGCTGCTGTTGCGCTCGGGCCGCGCGCTGCGAGATCTGCGGGTGCTGGTAGTAGGTGCGGCCTACAAGCCGGGTGTAGCGGACTGCGCCAATTCACCCGCCGTGGAGATCATCTCGCGGTTGCTTGCCGACGGTG
>DATBYJ010000174.1:0-14009 GCA_036513795.1 Solirubrobacteraceae bacterium
AACCTCGTCGAGCCACACCGTCGGGAATCGCCAGACGGCTATCAAGGAGGCAACTGTAATGTCGATCAGAATTGCCCTGGCCGGGCTGCTCGCAGCGGCCGTGGCGGCGATCTTCCCAGCCGTGTCGGCGGCGACGATCGCACCAAGGCTGGCACTCAATCAGAGCGCGGGCACGGCGGCGGGGTCCAGCCCAGCCACCGCATTTGACATCAACTTCACGCCGTTGAGCGGCGTCGGAGGAGACCTCCTGGGCGAAGCGGGCGGTGACTCGGTAAAGAACATGACGATCGCATTCCCGAACGGGTTCATGATTAACCTCGCGATCGATGGCGGCGCATGCGTCGTGGCGAGTACGCCGAGCCCCAGCTGTCAGATCGGCAGCGGCGTGATCGACGGACCCAGCGGGCCTGCGGTCAACATGTACCTGATCGCGGCGCCCAAGCCGTCCGACGTTGCCGGCGTGGAGACCACCGTCGAAGGTGGCGCTCCGCTCATCGGCGAGCTGACGCTGGGGAGCTCGCCAGAAGTCGGCTTCGACCTCTCCTACAGCAACCTCACACCGGGCATCACCGAGTTCCAGTTCACTTTGAGCAGCCCGCGACTGCCGACGAGCTGCCCCAGCCCGGCTGCGAACATCACCGTGGGAGCAAGCTCCTGGCAGGGATCCTCCGGGGTCGCAACCGCGCCACTGACGGTGACGGGCTGCACCGCCCTGCCCTACACACCGACCGTCGCAGCGACCGTCACCAAGCAGCATGAAAACTCAGGCGCGTTCCTCACGACCACGTTCACGCAGCCCGCAGGCCAATCGGCCACGAGCGCTATCGAGTTCGCGATCCCAACCGGGCTGAAGATCAACAGGGTGCTGCAACCATGTTTCGAGGAAAAACCCTGTGCCGTCGGCACCGTGTCCGCAGAATCGCCACTGCTGCCATCACCGGCGCTCGGCAAAGGCACGTTGACGCTCGGTGACACACTCGGCGTGGCGGCATCAGGCGAACTGAGCCAGCTCAATGCGCCCGTCAACGGGGTGGTGCTGACGATGACCTTCCCGGCGCCGTACGCGTTCTCGCTGGCCGCACCGGTCGACTTCACCGAACGTACCATCACATTCTCCGGGGTCCCAGATATTCCACTGACGGCATTGAGCTTGACGTTCACGGGACCGCCCTCTGGCCCTGCGTTCGCAACGTCGTGCACGCCCGGAACGATCGCGGCGAAGCTGACGCCTCAGGACGGGAATCCCGTGAGCAAGCTGAGCGGGGCGATCACCAACATCAACTGTCCGCCCCCCAAGCCAGTCGGCAAACCCAAAGCATCGGGGTCGCTCATGGGCCTCGCCAGCGGCAGGCCGAACCTGCATCTGCACGCGATTCATGGCAGCAACGCCCCCAACATCAGAACACTGTCGATCGCGTTGCCGACAAGCCTCGGCTTCCAGCGCAACGCGCTCGTCAAGCACCGCGTTTGCAATCGCACGAAGTGCTGGACCGGCGTCTCGATCGAGGGCCTGTCACTGTCCGGCGCCCGCGTAGGCGGTGCCCACATCCACGACGGCAAGCTCGTGATCACGTTCGCGAGCCCCACCGCAAGCGTGTCGCTCACAGCTCACGGTCCACTGCTGACGGAGAAGACGGTGCCTGCGATCAACGCCCACCAAGAGGCCGGAGCACTCGTGGCTCGCCTGCAGATCACCGACGCCAGCGGCCTCGGCACCGTTGTGAGCGTGATGTGAGCGACCTGCGACCAATGCAGGCTGTGGCGCGTGCCACACGGCGCGCCGTGCCACAGCTCGCACCGCCGGCCAAGCAGCTGTTGTGGCGCTCGGTCTACGAGATCATGAGCCTCGGTAAGCGCGATCTCGGCACGACATTGATGAACTACGGTTTCGCATCGCTTGACCCATCGGCGGAGCAGTCCACCGATGCACAGCCGGGTGCGGATGATCGCTTCGGCCTCGAGCTCTACGCCGAGGTGGCGGGCGCCGCTGAGCTTTCTGGCAGGGATGTGCTCGAGGTGGGCTGTGGCCGAGGTGGCGGCGCCTCGTACGTGTTCGAGCGTTTCAGCCCTCGGTCGATGACCGGACTGGATCTAGCCCGCCAAGCGATCGAGCGTTGCCGAGCACGCTATGCACGGCGTGGCTTGGAGTTCGTCGCCGGTAACGCCGAGCAGCTCCCATTTGCTGATGGCGCGTTTGACGCTGTGCTCAGTGTGGAGTCGACGCACTGCTACGCCAATCCCTCGAACTTCCTGCGTGAGACCATCCGCGTGTTGCGCCCCGGTGGCCTGCTCCTGCTGGCGGACCTTCGCTCAACCGAGCCGACCGAGGACGGGATCTTCGCCAGGGAAGACGTTGGGCAGCTCCGCACGCAACTGGCCAACGCAGGCTTTCGTACGCTCGCGGAAGAGGACATCACCGCCAATGTCGTGCGCGCGCTCGAGCTCGACACCCCTGTCAGGCGTGCCAGAATCGAACAGCGTGCCCCCAAACTCCTCCGTCGCCACGTGCTCGGCTTCGCCGCCGTTGAAGGTAGCCCCGTCTACAAGGCCTTCGCCGAGCGCCAGCTGACCTACCTGCGCTTCGTGCTCGAAAAGCCGTAGCCGGCACCGAGACCTCGGCCACGCATGCCCTCATCCACCTCAAGACCAGCCTGGGCAAGGATCGTCGGAGCAATGTCGTAGATGACCAGGTCATCGCGCTGCTCAGAGATCACCCCGGGGCCAGAGATGATGCATAGCCCGTTGCGATCATGGTTGGCGTCGTCGGGACCGCTGTCGTTGTCGTAGGTCCAGTGCCGGCCGTGGCCTAGACTCCCGTTGCTGCGCCAACCCAGGTCACCGAAGTAAACAACCAGGTCCGGGGGGATCCCCCGCCGTTCGCGCCACAGCTCCTGCGGACGAAAGGCACGTGTACCGATCGCTTCGCCGTTGGGACCGGGCAGCCGCTCGAGGCGATCCCCCAGCTCGTCGAGAAGCTGCTCACAATCATCTGGTGCCACCACACCCTGTGGCTCACGCCCAGCAACGTTGAGGCACAGCCGGCAGTAGTAGCCGCCCTCCCCCCACGCGCGGGTCTTGCTCCAGTCGACGCGTACGTCACCGAACGGGGTCAGCTCGCTGGGCGGCTGCTCCTCGAGCACGAGGTAGCCTTCTTGGATCAGCCATTCGTTGATGCAGATCGCGCCCTGCATCGGGCGCGCACCGTGGTCTGAGACGACGAGCACCGTGGTCTGCTGATCGAAGCGCTCGAGCAGTTCGCCGATCTCTTCGTCGAGGTAGATGTAGTAGTTGCGGATCGCGTCGCGGTAGCGATGGTCGGGCTCGTGGCGCGGATGCTCGGCATCGAGGAAGCGCCAGAACGCGTGGTGCATACGGTCGAGTCCGATCTCGACCATCATGAAGAAGTCCCACGGCCGGGTGTCAAGCAGATGCCGGCAGACGGTGAAGCGCTGCTCGGTCATTTCATAGACCTCGGCGAGGATTCGATCGCGTTCGTCGCTGCGGAAGCTCCGCACGTCCACCCGGTAGGAGCCCACGAGCGACTCGATCTCGGCGCGTAGAGAAGCTGGGTAGGTATATGGGTCCTTACGGGGGTCGCCCGTCAAGAAGCACGACACCAGCTCCCCATTGACTGGCACCGGCGGCGAGGTCTGCGGCACGCCGACGACGACGACATGCTTGCCAGCACGGGAGAAGTGATCCCAAACACGGTCCACATCTACAGCGCCCGAGTCAGCAACGACCAACGAGCGATAGTCGTACTCGCTGCGGTTGCGAAATCCGTAGATGCCGAGCTCACCCGGGTCGCGACCGGTCATCATGCAGCTCCAGGCCGGCACGGTGATCGGCGGATCGACGCTAAGAAGCGGCCCCCAGGTCCCGGAGTCCATCAACCGGCTCAGGTTCGGCAGCTGCTCGCGCCAGCGATCGAATACCAGCCGAGGCTCAGCGCAGTCGAGCCCGATGACGGCAACTCGGCCGCTCACGAGATGCGTCCCGGCCCGATTCAGATCACCCCTTGCCGCGCAGCGAGCGCAACTGCGTGGGCTCGCGTCTTGCAGTTCAGCTTGATCAGCAGATCGCGCACGATGTTCTTGACGGTTCGCTCTGAGTAACTCAGCCGCTCGGCGATTCCGCGCGTGCTCTCGCCCTCGGCGAGCATCTGCAACACGGCATATTCACGGTCGCTCAACTGCGGCTCGGCCGGATCAGGGCCGCGGCGTCCCCCTACTGGAAGCAGCTGACGCAAGACCTCCGGGGAGATTGCGCCGCCCCCTCGAGTCGCGGCCCGAACGCATGACACAACACGTGACGGCGTCGCATCCCGCAGGATCACGACGGCCGTCACCTCACCGTCGTCGCTGCTCAACCGATCGGCACTCAATGACTGATCGTCGGACTGGTCGTGCATCGAACGCACCAACTGCACATCGCAGCTATGCGTCGTCTCGCCTGTCGCGTCGGCAGTAGCCCCGCCGACCTTGACGACGAGCACAGGCCGACGCGCGCGCCCCTGTGCGCCTCGTGACGAACGCCCGTGCGAGCCCCCCGGTCGCATCAGTTCACCCTAGCAATCCGAAGGCCATCGATCGCTGCCAGGCCAGCCAGCTTGCCATCCGCGCTCACGGTGTGTCCAACTCTTCATCGCAATTCGTGCGCAAATGCCAGACACCAGCGATCGTCCTTAATCTCTGAAGTGGGACGAGTGATAGTCCCGCCTCTTTATGGTTTGCCACTGATACCAGAGCGGAATAGATGTGTCAAGGACGGCGGAGGACCCGCACGAGCAGTCCGCTCATGACGTGAGGCCCATCGTCCCTATCTACTGAGCACCTCCATGCGTCCATACCGTGGACGATCGATCGAGGCTGTTGGCTGATCCGCCGATCTAACGGCGATCGCCCATGAGGGCTGTTCTTGCAGCCCCGACCACAGGAGTCCCAGTAGATGTTGCGCCAGCTCCTCACCGTCTCTCTGGCGTCGCTCGCCGTCCTGACTGGACTAAGCGGCGCGATCGGCGAGCAGATCGCGCACGCCAACCCAGGCAACCGCTCCCACCCCGGTTTCCGGCTCACAAGCAAGACAAGCAAGCCTGTGCGGCACGCGAGCAAACACAAGTCGAATTGCCGGCAGCGCAAGGCGCAGGCATCTGGCCGGCCGCGATCCTGCGTCCGAACGCGCATCACGAGGTCGAGGAAGAGTCGAGCGTCAACCAATACAGGCGGGCCAAAGCACGCATCGGCCACCATCACCCCGCAAAGCTCGATCCCCACCACCACCACAGAACTATCACCCGTCACCACGACGGACCCCACCGTCGCGAGCATCGTCCCGTGGAAAGCCGGGGCAGCACCAGTGGCCTGGGCGGGCGGGCACATCTACTACAACCAACGCAATGCCTCGGGCCTCTTCGATGGGTGGTCCGCCAATCCCGATGGCAGCGAAGCGACGTGCGTGACGTGCAACGGCCTTTATCCGAACGGCACCCAACACGGCATCTCGGACGCGTCGCCAGACGGGCAATACCTCTTGACGACGATCGAGCGGGCCAGCCATCCCCCGCTGGCCGTGGGCGGGGAAGCCTCGACACCGGGCAAGGGGGCTTTCAATGACCTCTGGCTGCAAACCTCGGATGGATCCCATGCCTGGCAGCTGACCAACGAGCAGACGAGAGGGACCACCGCATTGATCTGGCCGCGGTTCGACTCGACCGGGACGCGGGTGGTCTGGAGCGAACAGTGGCAGTGGGGCGCTCCCTTTGGCGGCTGGGAGATGCACGTCGCGCAGATCACATGGTCCGGTGGTGTTCCGGCGCTCACGAACGAGACAACGCTGCAATCCACCGGACTACTCGAGCCATATGGGTTCACACCCGACGGCTCACACGTGCTGTTCGCCGCCGACGCTCTTGCCGGCACCTCCTGGGATGACCTGCAGATCATGACGATGCCCGCCGATCTGACCGGTAACGCGACACGTCTCTCGCCAGAAGATGCCTCGGACAGCGGGTGGTTCAGCAACTACAACGAGTTCGCATTCCCCATGCCCGACAGCGAACGGATCATCTTCGCTCGCAGCGTGGGCGCCTATTACGAATCACTGGAGTACTGGACGATGAACTCCGACGGCAGCGATCCTCGACAGCTCACATGGCTGAGCATGCCCTGGTCGAACCAATACATAGGACATCCCTCGCTGGCCTCGGCTCTCGCGTTCGACCCAACCGACCCCAAGCGCTTTGTGGCCAGTATCGAGACCGACTACCACGGCGACTACCAGTCGATCATGATCACGCTCAACTGAGCCGCGGTTGGCTTCGGCTGGTCTGTTCGCACGAACCGGCCGGCGTCGCGATAGTTTATGCAGGTGGCCAGAGGTCAAGCCGCGAGTCGTTTGGCGCGACATATCGGTACCGCTAGAGCGAACATCTCGAGCCGGCAGAGTCTGCGCCTGGTCGCATCTGTCTCGATCCCGGTCGTGGCGTACGTGGTCCTGTCGGACACGCTTCACAGCAACCTTGCAGCGCTTGCGATCACCGAGGCAATCCCCGTCGCATGGGTGCTGGCCATGGGTCTGCGTAAGCGCGCTGTAGACCCGATCGTGCTGGTGGTAGCGATCGTGCTGGCGACAGCCGTCCTGGTCTCGATCGCCTCGGGAGATAGCACCCTGCCGCTCAAGCTTCGCCGCGCCGTGATCACGGGCTCGCTGGGGGTCGCCTGCATTGGCTCGGTGCTCGTGCGACGACCCCTGCTGCCGGTCGTGGCCGACCGGGTCGCGCGCACCTGGCCTCGAGCCGAGCGCATCACCCTCGCGCTCGGCAGCCGAGCCTCCCACCGGCAGACGCTCATACTCACCACAATCGTTGGAGTCACGCTGCTGGCCGATGCGACCGCCCAGATCACACTGGCGCTCAGCGTGTCGACCGCCGCATTCCTCGGAGCCTCGAGACTGGCTCGCCTGGCGATCTCCGCAGTGGGGTTGGGAGCGTGCGCGCTGTATCTGCGCTGGGTGGCCGCACCGAGTGAGAACGTGCCCGCGGCGACCGAGTCGGGCTGACACCCTTGGCGAACCTCCCAGCAAACCGGGCCTATCGTATGCAGCCTGCGTCTAAGCGGCGGACGGGGGTCGAACCCGCGACCTCAAGCTTGGGAAGCGCGCAGCCATATCTCAGATATGGCCTGCAAAGCACGTATATTTCGCCCCCCGACTGAATCCCTGTACTGCACGGGTACTGCAAGGCCCTGCCGTTCAGGGCGCTTGCGCCGTGGACGCGTCCACTCACGCCTGAGCGCCCTTTGCGCTCGACGTCCTACTGCGGAGCCAGCGGAAGAGGAGCTGCTCGATTCGTTGGCCGGTCCGTGGCGCTGGGGGTCTGTAACCCCGAACGACCCCACGAAGCCGCCACTGTCAGCGATGCAGACCCCATTGCGCCCACCCGATCCTACTTCAGCACTCGGCGACCCGCAGCGCCGAGTAATCCCGATCTCGGCGAGTGCGTCCGCTCCCTCAGGCGACCTCTTGACCACGAGGCAGGCCGCGGCCGCGCTCGGTGTCCACGAGCGTACGCTGCGGCGATATCTGTCCTCAGGGCTGCTGGAGTACCGCAGACTTCCCGGCGGCCACTATCGGGTTCCAGCGAGCGCACTGACCGACTTCTGGCAGGCGAACGATCCCAACCTCAGGGGTGGGTACGCAGGACGGCGCGCCGATCTGACTCAGACTTCTCAGGCGAGCGGGCGTCGGCGGCGCCAACGCCCGTCGTCCTCCAGCAAGCAGCCTCGCCTCGGCACACAGGCTACTGGCGACTACGACTTGTCGATAGGGAAGCTGCGGGCCCTGCGAAAGCGGCTCTCATGATCGCTCCCATCCTCACTCGTCGGGTAGAGGGGCTCGCGTAAGCAAATGGCTAGACCGTGGAAGATGCAATGGCCCTATGTCGCGAAGAGCGGCCGGAAGTCGTATCGGGTTGGCTTCCGCGACCACAATGCGATCGTCAGGAGCAAGGCCTTTCCCTCGGCGAGATTCGCCAACGAATGGATGCAGGAGTACATCGCTGCCGAGCGGCGAGGTGCGCACAGCCTGCAGCGCTTCCTGCTTGACCTCGATGCCCGCGACGCTACCGGCGACACCGCCGGAAAGACGATCGGTGAGGTAATCCAGCTCTACTTCGCCTTCAACGCGCCCGAAACAGCGGACGGACTGTCAGCGTCTACGTTTCGTACCTACCGCCATTCAGCTAGTCGGCACTTGCTTGGCATGCCTGGGGCAGACAAGGGCAAGCTGCGGCCGCCGGCTCCTTATGCCGTGCGCTTCGCCACGAAGCCTGCCACGGAGTTCAACGGGCCTGACGCCCCTCGTGCCCTTCGAGAGGCGATGAAGCACTCCAAGGTGGGGCCGTCAGCCCGCGCCCATGCCTGGCGCGTCCTGTCGGCGGTGCTCTCGTGGGCCGCGAACTCCGAGCTCGTGCCTGAGATCAAATCCAACGGGTGCCTGTTCGCCAACGAGAAGACTGGTATCCGGCGCAAGTCCATGCGGGGCACTCAAGGCCGCACGTCAGTGCGCCGCCACGGCGATGAGATCCGCAGTTGGGCACTCTCGGCTATGGCGGTCGAGCTGATCCGAGCCGAGATGCTCGAGGGCACACGCCACCCAGGTAGGCCGATTCTGATGCACCGGGATGCGATCCTCGTCTCGCTGCAGTTCGGCCTCGCGTTGCGTAACCAGGAGGTCTACGGAGTGCGCTGGCTCTCCCTCGCGGACAGCGAGCGCGCCCGTATCACGGAGGTGTTGAGCTGGAACGAACTGGACTATCAGGGCAAGACCGAGCGCGCAATGGGCCGAACCGTCCGGGTTCCGGCCGTACTCACCGCGGACCTCGCTATGTGGCGCGCGATCCTGCGCCAGCACGGCCACCCCGCTCGCGATGTCGATTTCGTCATCCCAGGCGACTTGACCGGGCCACATAACGGCGTTCGCGAGCTTGACACCGGAGCCTTCCACATGAGCTCCAATCAGGCCCAACAGTGGCGCGCAAGATGTATGAAGCCAGCCGTTGAAGCTGTGGCGAACAGCGACGCAGCCTTTGCGAACATGAATGGCGCAACGCCGTACAGCCTCCGCCGCGGCGGCATCTCTGCGCGCCTGCGCGCCGAAAACGCGCAGTCCGTCGCCAGCCAGTGCGGGACGAGCCTCGAAATGCTCTCGCAGCACTACAGCTACGAGATCGAGGACCTCGAACATGTCGGCCCGCAACCCTTGGATCAGCAGTGGCGGGAGGCTCGAGCGGCCGTGCTCGCCAAACGCTCAGACGCTGAACGACGAAACAGGGCAGCCTAGGCACAAATGGTTACCGGTGCGCCGGGGTGACATTCGTTCACCCGGCCCAATGCCCGTCGACTGGCTCGTCCAAGCAGCCGCTCGCGTGGGGACGATGACCCGCCTTGTCGAGACGGTTGAGGGTGGGAATGAGCGGGTAGCGCAGGGCATGAAAAGGCAGGAAACCCCTGCAAAATAGGCCCTTCTGGATTCCAGCGCCTACCCCAGCTTTCCCCCCGTTTCCCGTCGAGATGTGCGCCAGGTGTGCGCCAAGCAGTGCAGGGTTCGATCCACGCCGGTCACGCGATGTCGGCTGCGAGGCGGCAGACAGGTGGCGGTATCAGATCTGCAGTCTGGCGCTAACCGCCATTCGCGGCGAGCTCGTCGGTTGTCTCGGGAGCGCGCTCGAGCAGGTCCGAGCGGATGTAGCGCTGACTGAGCGTCCACGCCCACGGCTTGCCCTTGTGGTCGCGAGTCGTGTTACGAATCGGATGGGGAAGCACGAGAGTCCGTTCATCGTCACGTCCAGAAAGGATGAAGACCTGGTAGGACTCGCCCGGCGTACGCGGGCTGTCAGCGAGCAGCTTGTCGATGAGTCGCCCAATCGTCTGGTCGGTCTGGTCATCTGAAGCGCGATAGCGATCGGCTTCCTGGGCGCTGAAGACCACCGGATCGCGACTTGCGAGGATCTCGGGAACCTCCCGCTGAATCTCGCCGCCCGTGTAGAACGCCATGCGCCTGAGCCCCTTGCGAAAAGCCCGCCCCGTCTGGCAGACGTACGCGGAGTGTCGCCCATACTCGGGGTAGGCTGCCCTGGCCGCGACGACGACGGTGTCGAGCTGGTCGAGAAGACCCTCGTGCTCGAAGAGAGCTTGTAGTTCCCGGAGCAGGAACCTGGACTGCTCGGAGATCAGCTCAGTACGGTCGTCGAGCAGCTCGTCGATTGCCTGGTTGAGGCGGGCAAAGTTGAACCAGGTGATGGGCATGTCCGCGAGATCCTCGATGAGCCGCGGCTGCTCAGGGTCGGGTGTGATGACGAACAAGCGCTCGTCCTTGAACGCTCCGGTGAGCCCGAGGAGGTGGCTCTCAAGTTGCTTGCCGCGGAGCGCGTCGAGCTCGGTCTTGACCTCGAAGAGGTAGTGGAAGCTGGCCGAGATCGCGGCGTCGGGAACCGATCCGGCGACGCCGGTGACCTGGTTGGCGAACCGGACGAACGTCAGCGAGGACTCCCCTGACGCCCCGGCAAGTAGGCGCTCAAGGATGCTCGCGTCGACTCGCTCAAACACCGCCAGCATCGAGGCAGTGACGCGATTCTCGCCGGTGCGGTAAGTGGAGAAGAGCGGGTTCTTGGGCATTGCGTGATCGACGAGAACATACCGCCGCGCGATAGCCCGAGCTTTGGCAGCGTGCTGCCTGGTCGCGATAGAGGCCGTAGCATTCGAGTGGTGGCGCACCATCGTGTCTGGGAGGAGTGGATGGGTGATCGGGTGCAGACACTTGAGGATCTTCTTCGGCCCGGGTTGCGGGTGGTCTGCGTGGGCATCAACCCTTCACCGGTAAGCGTCGAGGCCGGCCACTACTATCAGGGCACTCTTGGTCAGCGATTCTTCGGGCGCCTTCGGTACGTTGGCCTTCTCGATGATCGCCGTGAGGGCTTTGAGGACGATGCGGCGTTTGCATCTGGGGTCGGCTTCACAGACATCGTCAAGCGCCCTACAGGGAACGAGGCAAAGGTCTCCGTCGCAGAGTTCGAGCACGGCCAGAACGTGCTCGAAGCAAAGCTTCACGCGCACCGGCCCCAGCTTGTCATCTTCACTTTCAAGAAAACCGCGGAAATCCTCTTCGGCTCCTTCGTGGGGAACGGATTCGTCCCTGGTCTGCATCTCACCAACAGCGAGGCGTTCGTCATGCCCGCACCTTTTGAGAGCAATACGACGGTCTATCCGACGCTGGACACGCTGGCTGAGAGACTGAAGTAGGTGCTCGCGGCGGAGTCTTGCGCGGCCTCGTCTGAGGTTCGCCCGAGGTAGCGAACCTCATACTCCGGCCTTGGGCGCGTCTACTAACCGTCGACCCGCAGCGGTTGCCGCGGCGTCAGGCACAGCAGCTTGAGCAGGACATCTCCCCCGAGTAGGTTGCCTTCCTCGGCAACAGTGTCCAGCGTGGTGCCGCTCTGCTCGAGCAGGCCGATCGCCTGATTGAGCAGGTCCGGCTTCTCCGGCGGCCGATGGGGGCCGGGCTCACGTCGGCGCCAACCCATGCGCGACATGTACTTCATCCTGCTCAGGTACGCGTCGGCCGTGAGTAGGCCGAGGTTGCGCGCGCGCAGTAGCTGAGCGCCGATCGAGATGCCCCAGCGCTCCTTGATCCGCACCATCTGATTCCAGTCCCAGCGTCCGCGGGGCCACGCGTCCCTCAACGCCTCGGCTGGGATGAGCAGAGCACCAGCGAACCGGTGCGCCTGGCGCTCCATCCCCGGGTGTGCTGGCTCCGGGTCCGCAGCGTGCAGCAGGATGTGCGCGAGCTCGTGGCACGCGTCAAAGCGCGAGCGCTCGAAGTCGCGCTTCTCATCGCCCAGCAGCACAAGTGGCCGCCCCCCATTCGCCCAGGAGAAAGCGTCGACATCGCTGCTGCTCAAGGGCAGGCGCGCAACGATTACGCCGTGTCGCTCGATCATACGGACCGCGTGCGCCAGCGGCTCAGTGCCGAGCTCCCAGAGTGTCCTGATGCGAACTGCTGCCTCTTCGGCGCCCTCCGGCTCGTGGTCTGGGTCGAGCGCAAGGTCCGGGACGGGCGTGAAGGCGGGAAGCGTGACGCGGAGTTCGATCTCCGCGACCAGCTGTGCGAGCAGCCCGGCGTAAGCGGTCGCGCGCTCGCGATCCCGTTGCGTGGTCCGGCGCAGGCTGCGGAAGAACGACGTATCGACGCTCGGAAGGGGCGTAGCGAGGCGCGACTCCGTCAGGAACTCGAGCGGGACTCGGAGCACTAGGGCGAGTCGGGCGAGGGTAGCCGGGCGTGGCCGCATCATCCCCGACTCGTACTGGCTGATCGACGCGGCGCTGACTCCGGCGTGACGCGCGAGCTCGGCGCGCGTGATCCCCAACATCTGGCGGGCCTGGGTCAGCTTTCTGGGGGCGAAGAGCGCGGCCGCCGAACGGGCGTCGAGCTTCAACTCGGCTCCTGACCGGTCACCGTGTCCCCGTCGCCTGTATCCCGGGCATCGCGGAGGCCCAGCGCCTCGAACTCTGAGGTAGCTGGCTCTGGCCCGGCCGTGGCGGCGGCCCCGTAGTTCTCGCCGGCGGGCTCGACCATTTTCGGTACCAGACGCAACCCGTCGTAGCCGGCGCCGTCGTCGCCCAACGGCGGGGGAGTGCTCGGCGGTGCGCCGTCGGCCGATGCCGCATCGCTGTCGAAGCGTTCGTACCAGTCCCAGGCGATCTCCTCGCCGTTGACATAGGGGGCGCCGACGTCGAGCTTCTCAAGACCCGTGACCGGATCGCCGTAGTGCACGACGAGGATGTTGAGCAGCTCGGCGTTGCCCTCGCCGCCGCTGCGGTTGAACAGCGCCATCTGCTGGCCGTTGGAGGTGCTGAGCTCCTTCTTGATCTCGGTGTCGTCCAGGCGTAGGTGGTGCACGGTCCGCGCGCTCGGCGGCGCCTTGTAGAAGTAGGCGCGCACGGCGGTGCCGTCCTGCCGCTGGATCTCGAGCCACCAAACCCTGCCGTGTTCGCAAACGGCGACACCGTCCAGGTCTGCATCCTCGATCGCCCGTCCGGCGAGATGACGTGCGTTGATCGTGGTGCCGAGGCCGTACATAAGCGCTTCGTCGCCCAGATCCTCTGGAGCAAAGCGCGCACCGTTCTCCCGGTGCGCGACGGCCGCGGCCTTGCACAGAAGTTCGCGCAGCACGCCGGCGCGGGATCCACCGATCAACTCATCCCAGCTGCTCATGGAGCGGAGCATGACACGTCGGGAGGCGGAACGAAATCCACGTTCTCTATCTGCATGGGGAGTATTATGCCGTGAGCTTCAGTTTGAAGGCGCTATAGACTCACCAGACCGATGAAAGGACTGATATGGCCGACTACGACGTGACCAAAAATCCTAGCGGAGGCTGGGACGCGAAACGGGAGGGTGGCGAGCGAGCCAGCGCCCATCGCGACCGTCAGGGCGAAGCGTATGACGCGGCGCGCGACCTCGCCCGCAACTCCGGCGGCGGCGAGGTGCGTATCCACGGGACCGACGGGAAGATCCGCAACTCGAACACGATCGGAAAGCCCGATCCCAACCCGCCACGCGACACGAAGCATTGACGGAGCCTGACCTCCGCGACTCCAGCGACGATACGCACGTGCATGTCTATCGCCGAACGCGCGACCATCGGGGGTTCCTACCCGGCTCGGCTTCGCCGCGATCGCGCGGGCGTCGGCGCCACGAGGCGACCACGCGGAGTAATTTCCCACGTCGCGGTACGTCCGCTGCGGCGTTGCACCACGAGGCCGTGGCCGAGCAGCTGGCGCCCGACCCGGCTGACCTGAGAGGGGCTCGTGCCGAGCACCTTCTCAAGCTCGCTGCTGCTCAACGGCTTGCCGACGGCCAGAGCCTGCAGCGCCTTTGCCGCGTGAGAGTCGATCGGGAACTCGACGGCCAGTGGGTCCGGCAGGCGCTCGAGGCCGAGGCGTGTCATCGCGAGC
>DATBYJ010000175.1:0-8554 GCA_036513795.1 Solirubrobacteraceae bacterium
CGCAAACACCAGCCCGATCGCGAGGATCACAACACGCACCGGTCGCGTGGCGATCCCAACCTTGCACTCGACGCCGAGTGCCTCGGCGCGGGCGCGTGTGTAGCTGACCATCAGCGATGCCAGCACCGCTACCACCACAGCGGCTGCCGCAACGCGGTTGCCATGCAGCGCGAAGTAGCCGGCCACCGCTGTCAGCACGATGCCCTCCTCGATGCGGTCGAGCGTGGAGTCCAGGAATGCCCCGAACGGGGTGCCCTTGCCGGACATGCGCGAATACCGACCGTCCAGGGTGTCCATCACCGAGCCGAGGATGAATGCGATGCCACCGAGGAAGAACAGCCGCTCCCACACCAGCACCGCCGCCACTACGTTGCCTACGAACCCTGTTAGCGAGATCGCGTTGGGGGTCAGGCGTGACTCGATCAGTCGGTTGCGTACGAGCTCGCGGCGCACGCCTGCGCCGATTGGTGCACGTGTGCTGCGGCGCCCAGGGCGCGCGGCGGCGCGGCGCACGCGGCGGGTGGGGGTGTGCTGTCGGGGTGGCGGTGACATGTGCAGGTCGCTAGCCGGTTGTGGTGAATCCCACCGCGGACACCCGCGATGAGAAGCGCCAGACGCTTGGTCGCGCGCGCGCCAACCATCGCGCGCCATAGGCTGATGCGCCGGCCGTGAGCGCGCCAAGGAGCGCGTCGAAGATGAAGTGGTTGGCGGTCACGACGATCACAAACGCCATCAGCAATGGGTACAGCAGCCACAGGACGCGCACGATCCGACGGCGCGACAGTCGCGAAAGCGTGCCGCCGATCATCAATGCGAACGCCACGTGCATGGAGGGCACCGCCGCGTACAGGTTTGTGAGCGCGTTCAGCGATGCCGAGTGCCCATCGACGTGCACTCCGGTGAAGTTGGACACGCTGTCGACGAAGCCCCACTCAGGCATAAAGCGCGGTGGTGCGGTGGGGAACACCAGGTAGCCCACTAGCGCGATCGCCATGGCGATCATGAACATGTTGCGAACGAAATAGAAGTTGCGGTTGTGGCGCACGTACAGGTACACGAGTGCGGCGACGGTCACGCTCGTCTGGGCGTTTACGTAGATCCAGCTGGAGACCTCCATCAGGAAGTGGCTGCCCGAGGCCCACGTCTGGACGGAAGGCTCGACGAACACGTGCAGCGTGCGCTCCAGTGAGATCAGATCGCGCGCGTGGGCGAAGGCCTCGTTGGCGTCGCCCTCGACGAGCCCGCGCACGAATCGATAGGCCAGATATGCGGCGCCAAAGAGGGTTATCTGCCGCAGCACGTCCGGCCATCCGTGCGGCAGGACGCGCGCTTGCAGGAGACGAGCGCGAGCGACCATCAACTGAGTAAGCCTAGACGATTGCTCCGTTGCTCAGCCGCATCGCGGCGCCTGGCTGAACATCCGTCCAGGCGAGAAGTGGATGACGACATGAAAACGTCCTGTCTGGCGGGCTTTTATTTCGGTCCAGCCAGCAGGCGCTTCTGCCACGCAACCGCTGCCGCTGGCGAGCGCCCAATAGGGGGTGAAGCGGACCTTTACGACGTAGGTTCCTGCTCTAGGCGCGTACAGCGTCAGCGAATCGCTACCCACGCTCTCGAGCGTGCCCGGGGGGCTAGCCAGCGGCGTGGCGCCTTCAACCGCGAACAGACGCCATCGCGCGGAATGCCAGATCTCGTGCAGGTAGTTGGCTTGCCCGCTGCGCACCAGCTTTGCCTCCGTACGGGCTGAGTAGTCCAGCGGCGCCTCCGGGAGCGCGACGTAGGAGATCGCGTTCTGCGTGAGCCATGAGCGGTAGCGCTCGGCTGTAAGCGGCTTTGCTGCACCGTAGAAGAGACCGTTGCGGTAGGTGTCTAGCTGGCGCTCCCAACCACGGGCGATCATCACGTGCGTCGCGACATACCGCGCCTCCCAATGGTCGGCGGTCGCGACCACCTCGATGCGAGCCGGTCGCGCCCCATAGCCAACCCCCAACGCATGCAGCTCGCCGATCAGCGGCGCGTAGAAGGAGGCGTTGACGGAGCGGTTGGAGAGCGTCGAGGCAAAGTCGGTCACGGGGGCGGTCGCCTGCCAGTAAAAGAGGAACGGTGCGAGTACGACCAGCGCGCGACGTCGCGCGCGCGAGCGCCCGGCGAGCACACATGCGGCGACCGGCCCAGCCACGAGCGCGCCGAGGCGGTCGACATTGCCACCGACTGCTGTGGGAATCAGATAGGAGCCGGTCAGCGCGACCGCGTAGAGCAGCGTGCCGATCCGCAGTACACGGGTTGCAAACGGCGCCGGCTCGGATTTCATCAGGGCCGCGATCAGCAGCACCGCGGCGACGTCGGGGAAGTATGCGGACGCCACGAACGGCTGCGCACCGCCTTCGGGGAACGCAAGCGTGAGTATTGCTATCGGCGCGAGCGTGGCGATGCACAGCACGAGCGGCCAGCCGCGCGCTGGTCCGGCGAGCGCCCACGCGAGGAACGCCAGCGCGAGGAACGCCCCGGCCACGGGACTGGCAAGCGCTGTGACCACGCTCAAGACGAGTGCGAACGCCAGGTGCCTTCGCTGTGCCATCAGCACGGCACCCAGGCCGATCGCCAGCCCGAGGTTGAACGGCACGCGGCTGGAGAGCAGCGCGACTGACGCGCCGAGCGCAAAGAAGACGGCCGCCGCGCGGGTGGCCCTTGTGGGGAAGCGCCCGTCGATCACCTTTGCGAACAGCCACGTGGCGAGGATCATCGAGATCGCTGCCAGCAGCTGTGGACCGATCAGCGCCCCCAGGGCGGGGGCCAGCAGCGAATACGCGAGCAGGTGGTGGCCGCCGTACCACGAGTTGTCCCACAGCGTGAAGCCGACGCGGGAGAA
The DNA here is from genome assembly GCA_036513795.1 of Solirubrobacteraceae bacterium. GTDB lineage: Bacteria > Actinomycetota > Thermoleophilia > Solirubrobacterales > Solirubrobacteraceae > Palsa-744. Next base: position 2,870 of record DATBYJ010000175.1, read on the forward strand.
CAGCTCGCTGCGGTAGCTGGCCGCCGCGAGGTCAGGGCTTTGCGGCGCGAGGATCAGGTACACGACGCTGAGTGCCACTGTGATCGTCCACGCCGGCGGTCGGCGAGCGCTTCGTGTGCCCGGCCCTTCGCTGGTGCTTGCGCCCGGCGGCGTGCCGCTGCCGGGTCGGGGAGCGGTAGCGCTCACCTGGCGCCCAGGAAGTCCACCACACGCTCGATCACGTCCGGCCGGTCGAGCCACGGCCAGTGCCCCGCATCCTCCAGCTCCAGCAGCTCAGCGTTGGGCAGCACCTGTGCGTACGCGGATGCGAAGCGCGCCGGTATGTAGGGGTCCTTCGTGCCCCACACCACGAGCGCTGGCATGTCGAGTGAACTCAGTCGTGCGCCAGCGGCGGCGAGCTCGGCCGGCGGGGAGCTCCGGTATAGGCGCAGGATTGCGCGTTGGGTGCCCTGGTCGAAATGCGCAAGCATGCTGTCCAGCCACTCATCGGGCATCGGTCCCTGGGTCACGTTGGACTCGCGGGAGGCCAGGCGCACGGTGAAGCGGTTGGTGGTGCCCATCGCCAGCTCGCCCAGCCCCGGCGTGCGCCACACGCGCGCGGTGCGGTGCCAGCGATAGCCAGGCAGGAACGGCACGGCGTTGATGATCACCAGGCGCTCGACGCGCGCTGGTAGCCGCTGAGCGAACGCGAGCCCCACGGCCCCCCAATCGTGCATCACGAGCTTCACCCGCTCAACCTCCACTTGGTCGAGGAAGCGCTCAATGAAGTGGTCGTACTCGTCGATCGTGTACTTCAGGAACCCGGGCTTGCCGGAGCGCCCGAAGCCCGGAAGATCGACTGCCAGCCCGCCGCTACGCTCCAGAAACCCACGCTCGTAGGCGGGAGGCTGTAACCACTCGTCGCTGCTCCGCTTCTTGCGCCACCAGCGTCGCCACCAGGACCGGCTGCCGTGCTGCGCCCGCGGCGCAGCCCACGCGTTTGAGCTATCTGGCACGCCGTGCAGATACAGCGCTACCGCATCGCCATGGGCGCCCTCTGGTGCAGGCGTCTCACGCCAGAAGACGGGCTGTCCGTCCAGCTCGCCACTGCGGTCATTCACCTCGGGCACCTGGCGAGGATATAGGGCGCCAGTTACCACTATGCCCGCTCGCCGGCCGTGGTGCCATGACGCGGCAGGGCTTGCGCAGGAGCGAGCTGCGGCTACCGTTGGCGCGTGCCCGCAGCCACAGGCAGCGCTCAGAAGGCGTCAACCTCGACGTGGAAGCCGCCCACGCACGCGCGTGTGGTGAGAATCCGCGAACGGCTACGCGAGGTGTACGGCATTCCGTTGATGCGCCCGCACGGCGACCCCATTGCGGAGCTGATCCTTACGGTCCTGTCGCAGTCGACCAACGACCGCAACCGCGATGTCGCATACCTGCGGCTGCGTGAGCGTTTGGCGAGCTGGGAACAGGTGCGCGACGCGCCGCTCGCCGAGGTCGAGGAGGCGATCCGCCCAGGCGGCATCTCAAAGGTCAAGTCGGTGCGCATCCAGGCAATTCTGCGCGCGATCTCCGAAACGCCCGGACCGCTGGTCTCACCGAGACCGCCCGGACTACCCGGATCGCGGGTGGCCAATGGGTCGGCCGGGGGGCTGTCGCTGGATTGGCTCCCCAACGTGCCGATCGAGCGGGCGCGCGACTACCTCGTCGCTCTGCCAGGCGTGGGACGCAAGACGGCCGCGTGTGTGCTGCTGTTCGCGTACGGACTGCACGATGTGCCCGTGGACACTCACGTCTCGAGGGTGGGAATGCGTCTGCACCTGCTGCGCCCGGGCGCACCGTTTGAGGAGCTGCACGACGAGATGCTCGCGCTCACGCCGCCCGGTCAGGAGCTAGAGCTGCACGTCAACCTGCTGCGCCATGGCCGGCGCACGTGCCATGCGCGCTCGCCTACATGTGGTGAGTGCGCGCTGGCGCGCATGTGCCCGAGCCGTAGCGAGTTCGCCTAGGCAGGCCGCAGGTGACGGGCGGCTGCGAGCGGTCACCACTCCGGGCGGCTGCCGTTGCGGCGCGTCAGCCTCTAGGCAGCACCGCAAACGCGATCACCGCGTACTGCAGTGCAGCAGCCGCGAGCACTAGCGCGTGGAAGACCTCGTGGTAGCCGAAGACCTTCGGCCAGGGGTTGGGGCGACCGCTTGCGTAAACGACTGCGCCGATCAGATACAGCACGCCGCCACACGCGAGCCCGGCGGCGCCCAGCCACCCGATCGCGGCGGGCAGCTCACCGAAGACGGCTGCAGTGACCAGGCCGAGTGCCACATACACGGCTGCGAATAGCCACTTGGGCGCGTCGATCCACAGCAGCTTGAAGATCACGCCGCCGAGTGCCCCCGCCCACAGCACGATCAGGACGGTTTTCGAGAGCGACCCCTTCAACGCGAGCAGTGCCACGGGCGTGTACGTGCCGGCGATCAGCACGAAGATCATTGAGTGATCGAGCCGGCGCATCCAGCGCCGCGCGCGCGGGCGCCAGGTGATGCGGTGATAGAGCGCGCTGGTCCCCAACAGGCCGGACACGGCGCCTGCGTAGATCGCTGCCGCAACGCGGGTCCGTCCGTCGGATGCGGCGATGATCAGCGCGGCACCACACACGAGCGACACAAAGAAGCCGTACTCGTGCAGAACCCCCCGCAGGCGCGGCTTTATGGGAGCCCACCCGTCCCCCGGCGGGAACACGTTCATACACAGAAGGTAGCGCGATCGGGTGGGCTCCATGAGTAGTGATTGAATTGGTCGAGTGGATGGCGTTCACGATCTTGGTGGGATGCAGGACTTCGGCCCTGTATGGGTCGAGCCAACCGAGCCGGTCTTCCATGCTGCATGGGAGGCACGCGTGTTCGGCATCGGTGCGATCGTGAGCTTGCAGGGGCTCGCAAACAACAACAGCTTTCGCCACGCAATCGAGCGGATGGATCCGGCGCATTACCTGGGCTCGCCCTATTTCGAGCACTGGCTCACGGCCTGCGCAACGCTACTCATCGAACAGGGTGTCCTCATGCGCGAGGAGCTCGATGCGCGCAGCGGCGGCCGCTTCCCGGTGTCGCGGCCATCACAAGCGCCGCCCTGGACGGCGGCGGCAGCGGCCGACGCGCGTTCGCGTTTTGCCGTTGGCGACCGCGTCCGCGTTTCGCAGGCGCACCCGCGGGGCCACACGCGCTGCCCGCGTTACGTGCGTGGCAAGCAAGGGGTTGTCGATCGTTGCGATGGGGCATACACACTGCCCGACGCAGACGTCCATGGGGACGATCCGCCCAGCGAGCGAACGTACTCGGTGCGCTTCAATGCGGCCGAGTTGTGGGGCGCGGAAGCCGAGTCGGATGCGACTGTCTCGGTCGACCTGTGGGAGAGCTATCTGGCGCGGGCGTGATGGACGCGGACAGCCACCATCATCACCCCACGCCGCCGTCGCCGGTCGAGACGCGCGCTGCCGCGCTCGAGGCGCTGCTGATCGAGAAGGGGCTCGTGACTGCTGAGTTCATCGATGCGATCGTCAGTGCTTATGCGAACGACATCGGCCCGATGAACGGCGCCAAGGTTGTCGCGCGAGCGTGGGTTGATAGCGAGTACCGGGAGCGACTGCTCGGCGATGGCACCGCGGCGATCGCGGAGCTCGGCTTTGGTGGTCCCGAGGGCGAGCACATGGTCGTCGTGGAGAACACGCCTGACGTCCATAACGTCATCGTCTGCACGCTCTGCTCGTGCTACCCGTGGCCGGTGCTGGGGTTGCCGCCCAGCTGGTACAAGAGCCCTCCATACCGCTCACGGGTGGTGCGTGAGCCGCGCAAGGTGCTGTCCGAGATGGGGCTGGAGCTGCCCGAGTCGGTGTCGGTTCGCGTTTGGGACTCGAGCGCGGAGGTCCGCTACCTCGTCCTGCCCGAGCGCCCGCAAGCGACCGACGGTATGAGCGAGGCGGATCTGGCCGAGCTCGTGACCCGTGACGCGATGATCGGAGTCGCGCGCCTGTGAGCGACAGCATGGCGCAATCCGATGGCGTGGTGCAAGCGGAGATCGCCGACATGCAAGGTCATGACGCGCTGCCGCGCAGCAACGGTGAGCTGGTCTTCGCCGCACCCTGGGAGGGCCGCGCGCTGGCGATGGCGATCGGCGTCGTGAAAGCGCTGGGTCTAGCCTGGTATGAGTTCCGCGCGCGCCTCATCGCCGAGATCTCCGCCCATCCCGAGCGTCCTTATTACGAGAGCTGGCTCCAGGCGCTAGAACGCCTGGTGCTCGACACAGGCGCAGTTTTGGCGGACGCGCCGGCAGATGCACCAGTCGCGCGGTGACTTGACTTCCTGATGAGGCGCGTCAGGGGCACTTGAAGCCAAGCAGGAAATCTGCCACACTGTCACTAAGATTTATCAAGCGTATTAGAAGGAGCATTTTTTCATGGCTAAGACCATAGGCATCGACCTCGGCACGACCAACTCGTGCATGGCCGTGCTGGAGGGTGGCGAGCCGACCGTCATCGAGAACTCCGAGGGTGGTCGTACGACCCCTTCTGTTGTTGCTTTCACGGCTTCGGGCGAGCGCCTCGTCGGCACGGTTGCCAAGCGCCAGGCTGTCACCAACCCGCAGAACACCGTCTTCTCGATTAAGCGCTTCATGGGCCGCAAGGAGGCCGAAGTGCACGAGGAGGAGTCAATCGTCCCGTATAAGGTCGTCTCCGGCCCCAACGGCGACGCGCGCGTGGAAGCCGGCGGCGAGCAGCACTCCCCGCCTGAGATCTCCGCGATGATCCTGCAGAAGCTGAAGTCCGACGCGGAAGCGTATTTGGGCGAGAGCGTCGACTCCGCGGTGATTACCGTCCCCGCGTACTTCAACGATGATCAGCGCCAGGCGACCAAGGATGCCGGCAAGATCGCCGGCCTGGACGTCAAGCGCATCATCAACGAGCCCACCGCCGCATCGCTGGCATACGGCCTCGACAAGGAGTCCGATCAGACGATCCTCGTGTTCGACCTCGGCGGTGGCACGTTCGACGTGTCCGTGCTTGAGATCGGCGACGGCGTGTTCGAGGTGAAGTCCACCGCTGGTGATAACCACCTCGGCGGTGACAACTTCGACAAGGCGATCGTCGACTGGCTGGTGTCGGAGTTCAAGAAGTCCCAGGGCATCGACCTGTCAGCTGACCCGATGGCGCTGCAGCGTCTGTATGAGGCCTCCGAGAAGGCCAAGATCGAGCTGTCGACCACGCAGGAGACGCAGATCAACCTGCCGTTCATCACGGCTGACTCATCCGGGCCCAAGCACCTCGACACGCGTCTCACCCGGGCGAAGCTCGCAGAGCTCACCTCGGACCTGCTCGACCGTGTGGTCGCGCCGGTACGCCAGGCGCTGGATGACGCCAAAAGTAAGGGCGTCAAGGAGATCGAGCACGTGGTGATGGTCGGCGGTATGACGCGCTCGCCCGCTGTGCAGGAGAAGGTCAAAGAGCTGACCGGCAAAGAGCCACACCGCGGGGTCAACCCCGACGAGGTGGTCGCCGTCGGCGCAGCTATCCAGGCGGGCGTGCTCGCGGGCGACGTCAAGGACGTGCTGCTGCTGGACGTCACGCCGCTATCGCTAGGCATTGAAACCCTTGGCGGTGTCACCACCAAGCTAATTGAGCGCAACACCACCATCCCGACCAGCAAGAACGAAACT
>DATBYJ010000176.1:0-3628 GCA_036513795.1 Solirubrobacteraceae bacterium
ATGCTCGACGACGACGGAGAGGTGCTCGTCCGCACGAACAGCCGCGCACGGGGGTATCGCAACCAGCCCTCCGAGACAGCCGAAACGTTCGGCCGCGACGGGTTCCTCCGCACAGGCGACATCGGCGCGCTTGACGAACAGGGCCGGCTGCGGATCATCGACCGCAAGAAGGAGTTCTTGATTGACGAGTCTGGACACAACACGGCGCCCGCGGCGATCGAGTCGGCACTGAAGAGTGTTTGCCCGCTAATCGGCCATGTCTGTCTGGTGGGAGACGGGCGCCCATATCTCAGCGCCCTGATCCTGCTCGAACCACCCGAGCTCGCGTCAGACCCGAGAGCCGCCGCTAGGGTTGCGGACGCAATTGAGCGGCTGAACGCTGCCGGTGATCCGCGCGAGCGCATCCACCGGCACATGCTCCTCACGGCACCGTGGCTCCCAGGCGAGGAGCTCACCGAGACGTTGAAGCTGCGCCGTAAGCGCATCGTCGAAAAGCACGCGGACGCGATCGCAGCGATGTACTAGCCCTCCAGGGCCCACGCGAAAGGCACAGAAGATGCTGGACGACTGGCGATTCGCAGAAGCCCGGCCGGCTACAGGCTGCCGATGCGGTTCAGTGGCCAGTAGGTGGCAATTGCCTCCCCGATGATCCAACCCGTGGGAACCGGTCCCCAGAAGCGGCTGTCGTCGGAGTCGCCGCGATTGTCACCCATCATGAACCAGTGACCCGCTGGGATCTTGATGGGCGTGGTGAAGCTGCACTCGAGGCTGGATCCACAAGGTTTGATGTACGGATCCTTCTCGGCCACGAACTGTGACGTGCCGGCGGCCTTGCGGTAGACGTGGCCTTCCTTGACATAGATTTCATCGCCCGGCCCAGCAACGACCCGCTTGATGAAGGTGACGCTTGCCTGTTTGGGAAACGGTTGCGCACACGCGGCGCCACCAACTGTGACCGAGTGCGGCGTGGTCCCGCACTGCTGCTGTTCGGCGTCTGCTGGGGGATGGAACACAGCGATCTCGCCGACGTGTGGTTTGCCGAAGTCCATCTGCAGACGGTTGACCAGCACCCGCTGCCCGATTGCAAGCGTCGGTTCCATCGAGCCGCTGGGGATCTTGTAAGGCTTGATCACAAAGGCCTCAAGCGCAAGCGCTAGCCCGAGGGCGACGACCACGATCACCACCAGCTCGACGATCGAGCCCACGCCCGAGCGCTGACGTCTCACCGGTGTCACCGGCAGTGCTCGACGTTCGTGCGCATTAGCTCAGCAATGCCTCAGCGATTGCGATCGCTACCTCAGCACGCTCATACATGGAGGGCCCATACACGTACTCATCCGGTGCATGAGCATGCCCGCCGCGAGGTCCCAGGCCATCGATCGTCAGCGGGATCGCCGCGGCGAAGTGGCTCGCGTCGCTGGCGCCGCCTCTGGCGACGCCCACGATCTCACGACCGAGCCGCTCGCCCGCGGCCTCGAGCACGGCGCGGGTGGCGTGCGCGGTATCCATGCCCGGCCAGCTACGGATCAACTCGACCTCGACACGCGCCGCTTTCGCCGAGCTTGCGACAGCCTCGATCACCGTGTCAAACGTAGCCTCGCTCACGGCCCGCGTGTCGATCATCAGCTCGCCGTCTGCTGGCACCACGTTCACGGCATCTCCAGCGCTGATCCGCGTGGGTACGACGCTCAGTTCCGCCGGGCCGTTTGGCCGGTGTAGCGCTGCCGCGGCGCTCGCGACTTCCGCCAGCGCCAAGAGCGCGTTGGCTCCCGCGTCTGGGTTCGAGCCAGCATGAGCCGCGCGTCCATGGCCGGTCACGCGCAGCGTTCCGGCGGCCTTGCGTCGTACGACAACGCCCTCCTCGCCCGCGGGCGTGCGCTCCGCCGCCTCGAAACACAGGCACGCGTCGTAGCCCGCGAAACGACCCACATGGGAGAAGCGCTCCGAGCGCCACTCCTCGTCGACGACCAGCAGCACACCGAGCTCAGCGAACGAATCCAAGCGCTCGGTCAGCCAACGTGCCAGCGCGAGCGCCAACGCCACGCCACCCTTCATGTCCACCGCGCCCGAGCCGCGCCACGTGTCTCCATCTCGCTGCAGCCGCAGGTGCTCCGTGTGGGCGATCACGGTATCCACGTGGCCCAGCAGCAGCACGCGACCAGAGCCCGTTCCGCGCACGCGTGCCAGCAGGTCGGGAGCATGGTCCGGGGAAGAGCACGGGACGCGCTCGATCGCCGCGCCGGCCGGCAGTCGCTCGATGCATAACGCCAGCGCGGCCTCCGCCCCCGCGGCGTCACCAGACGGGCTGGAGATCGCCACCAGTGCCTCGAGATCAGCCTCGGCCTCCGCGGCCAGCGCAGAGGTGGCCGGCAGGGTCGACGCGCTCATACGCCGAGATTATGCCGGTGCGTCGCTGTATAGCCGCCAGTAGCCTCCGCGGCGGTCGCGTCGCCGCGGGCTGGGAGTGCGCCAGGAGTCCAACGCGCAGCAGCGCTTGCACGCCATCCGAGAGGTCATCTAGCTTGGCGAATGGATGTTCGACACGCACAACTCAGAGCGATGGCTGGAGGGGCTGAACGCCGATCAGCGCGCCGCCGCCAGCTTCGCCGGTGATGTTCCGCTGTTGATCCTCGCCGGGGCGGGAACAGGCAAGACGACGACGCTGTGCGCTCGCGTTGCGTGGCTGTTGGCGCAGGGCGTCCCCGCCGATCGCATCCTGCTGCTCACGTTCACGCGCCGCGCCGCGCGCGAGATGCTCGAGCGCGCACACAGCCTCGCCGAGTACGTCGCCGCGGACGCCGGGCGGGTAGTGGGTGGCACGTTCCACTCGCTCGCCCACCGCATGGTTCGCCTGCACGCCTCCTCGCTGGGGCTGGCCCCCGGCTTTGGGGTTCTCGACGCAGGCGACGCCGCCGACCTGCTCGACTTCGTGCGCCAGGAGCACGGGCATGCGCGCAGTGCCCGCCGCTTCCCGCGCGCGCAGACGATGCTCGACATCTACTCGCGCACCGTCAACTCCCAACTGCCGCTGCAAGAGGTCCTAGCGGAGTCGTTCCCGTGGTGTGCCGAGCATCGCGACGCGCTCGCCGATATCTTCCGCTCCTACAGCGCCCGCAAGCGCGAGCTGGGCGTCATCGACCTGGACGATCTGTTGCTTTACTGGCGCGCACTGGCACTCGACGAGGTCATCGGACTGCGGATGGCAGATGGCTTTGACCACGTGCTCGTCGACGAGTATCAAGACGTAAACGCCCTGCAGGTCGACATCGTGCGTGGACTGCGCGCCGGCCGCCCTGGGCTGACCGTCGTCGGCGATGACTTCCAGGCGATCTACGGCTTTCGCGCTGCCAGCGCGCGCCACATCCTCGACTTCCCCGACCAGTTTCCCGGCACCAACATGGTGACGCTGGAGCGCAACTATCGCTCGACCACGCCGATCCTCGCGGTCGCAAACGCCGTCTCCGCCCAGGACCGTCTCGGTTTCCCCAAGGAGCTGTGGACCGAGCGCGAGGGTGGTCAGCCGCCCGAGCTTGTGTTCCCGCGCGACGAAGCACGGCAGGCGGGAGAGGTGTGCGACCGGGTGATGGCCGCGCGCGAGGAAGGCATGGAGCTGTGCAAGCAGGCGGTG
>DATBYJ010000177.1:0-18663 GCA_036513795.1 Solirubrobacteraceae bacterium
CCTCGACGATTGTGCCGGCGTGCCCGAAGGACATCCCCTGCATCTCCTCGTCGTCCATGAACTTGCCGGCCATGAAGGCGATGATCGGCAGGCGCGAGTTGTTGTCTTTGACCCACTGTGCCAACTGGGCCTCCATGCGGCCGCCGGGCTCGGTGTAGATCACGATCGCCTGGGTCTGCTCGTCGGCCTCGAAGTACGGCATCAGCTCGGCGTAGGTCGAGCCGATGATCGCGTCGCCGCCGATCGAGACTGCCGTGGAGACCCCAAGTCCTGCAGCCGTCAGCGTCGAGGAGATCTCCGTCGTCATGCCGCCCGAGCGGCTCATCACACCGACTGGGCCGGGCTGGTAGGCAACAGCGGCGTTGCGCGCGGGGCCGCCGATGCCGCCCATCTTGGCGACGCCGGGGACGATCAGGCCAAGGCAGTTGGGACCGATGATCCGTGCGCCCTTGGCGTCGGCGAGCTCGACCATCATCGCGACGTCGCGGCGGGGGATCCGCTCGGTGACGATCACGATCGTCTTGATGCCGGCATGGAGCGCCTCGAAGACGGCGTCACGTGTACCGGCCGGCGGCACGGTGACGACCGAGCCGTCCGGGACCACGCCGCCGTTGTGCTCGACAACCTGCTCGACGGTGTCGAAGACGGGCACGCCGTGGACCTCACGGCCCTTGCGCCCGGGCGTTACGCCGCCAACGATCTTAGAGCCATAGTCGAGGCACTCGCGCGTCAGGTTGACGGCCTCCCGCCCGGTGATGCCCTGGATGATGAAGGTCGTGTCCTGGTTGATGAGGATCGACATGGCTAGGCCGTTGCTCCTTCGATCTTGGCAACCGCTCGACCGGCTGCCTCCCACAACGACACGGAGCGGTCGCAGTACTCGATCCCGTAGGAGTCGAGGATCTTGAAGCCCTCCTCCTCCCAGGCGCCCGGGATGCGGAAGATTGCAATCGTCTCGCCGGGGTCCTTGCCGAGCTCCAGGCAGGCCTTGATGACGCCGCGCGCGACGATGTCGACGCGGGTGTTGGAGACGATCGACATCATCACGGCGATCTTCTCGACGCCGTCTTTCTCGAGGACCTGCTTGGCCAGGCCGCAGGCCTTGGCGACGGACGGGTTGCCGCCGATCTCGGAGTAGTTGGCGGGCCTGCCGCCCTGCTGGCGTACGGCGTCGGTCAGGGTCAGCGAGCCGCCACCGGCGCCGATCACCAGGCCGATGTTGCCGTTGAAGCCGGTGTCCTTGCCCTGGATCACGCCACGGTGATCGGCGGCGTCGATCGCCTTGACTGCTTCTTCGAAGGAGGTCGGCGTGTGATCCTCACGCGTGCCCTCCTCAGCGCCGATGCCGAGCGCCTTGATCAGGCCCTGCTGGCGTGGCATGCCCTCGTTCTCCATCTCCATGTGCGCGTCGAGCGCGACGAACGAGCCGTCCTTCAGCTCGGCCAGCGGGTTGATCTCGGCGAGCGTCATGTCGTTGTCGAGGAACAGCCGGGCAAGGCGCGCGAGCACCGGGGTGGCGCGCTGCAGGGCTCTGCCGGTGACGCCGGCCGCGGCGATGACCTGCTTGGCCTGAAAGTCGGAGAACGGTTCGAGCGTCGAGAAGTGGCCGCGGCCGACGTGGTCGGGGTGCTCCTCGGCGACCTGCTCGATGTCGATGCCGCCCATGTCGCTGAACAGCATCAGCGGTTTCTTCGCGGTGCCGTCCCAGACGACGCCGGCGTAGTACTCCTGCGCGACCTCGGCCTTGGGATCGACGAGCACGCCGCGTGGCATGTGGCCGTTGATCTCCAGTGCGAGGATGTCGCGGGCGTGACCCTCAGCCTCCTCGGGTGTGTCGGCGAACTTGACGCCACCGGCCTTCATGCGACCGCCGGTCAGTACCTGGGACTTGATGACCGTCGGGCCGCCGATCCGCTCGGCGATTTGCCTCGCCTCGGCAGGATCGGTAGTGAAGCCGTAGTCGGTGACGGGGATGCCGGCACGCTTGACGATCTCGCGCGCCTCGAACTCGAAGAATCTCATGCGGCGCGGAAGCCTATACGGAGGAAGGGCTTGCGCGCAGACAGCTCCGCTGCATGATCGCTCAGCAGTCCGCCAGCGCGCGCAGCGTCTGGCAGATCTCATCGAGTCGGGGGCCGAGCGTGCCGGTCCTTTCGGTCAGTGCAGAGCGGAGGATCGGCTGGAGGTTGTCGAAGGAGGCGGCGCAGTCGATGTCGAGACCCTCGCGCGGTCCCAGCCCGATCTCGGTTGGGATGCCGCGCACGGTTCGGCTGACCGGTGCCACCACGACACGTTTCAGCACCGGTATCGCCTGCGAGCGCGTGACCACCAGCACTGGCCGGCGCTTGTCTTCGGCCTCGGCCCACCAGATCTCCCCCTGCTCGGGAACGCTCACCAAGGTTCTTCTTCGATCAGTGCGCGGGTTCCTGTCTCCGCTTGCGCTAGCTCCTCGTCGGTCTCAGGGTGCCGTGTGTATCCCTCGACGATTTCCGCGCCTATCCGGCGCCGTCGATGCTCCTCCACAAGCCTCTCGAGTCCCATGCGCATTGCCTCGGAGCGATTGCCGACCACCCCACTGTCCACAAGCTCGTCAACTGCTGCTACGAGTTTGTCATCAAGCCTGGCTACAAGTTGTGTCATGCAATTAGCATAGCGTTGTGCAATGTATTACGTATATCCGGTCTTCTTCAAGAACCGCTCGAGCCGCACGACGAAGGCATGTCCATTGGGGCTCTGGCCTTCTGCGCTGCGCAGGTTGTGTAGTCGCGCTTCGCGGCTCAGCGTGTGTGTCACCAAGGCGCCATGCCCCAACAGCTCCTCGTCGGCGGCCCACGCGGCGATTGCGCCGAGACCATGGCCGTGGCGGCGGTTGGCGCGGAACACCTTCAGCCAGCCGGCGGCATTGACAGCTACGGCCGCCGGGAATTCCTTGGTTGCGTCCACGAAGCGACCTTGCTCGAACCGCCAGACCTCGAGCGGCAAGGCGGAATAGGCGTAGGAGGAGAAGGCGTACGCAAAGCGATCGTCAGCAGACTCGAGCTCGAGCTTCCCGTCGCCTGCCACATCGGTGATCAGCGCGCCCGGGTCGCCGAAGTCGCGTTCCACGGACCGGTAGGCCATCACTCCGGGGTCGTAGCTGAAGACCTGGACGATCGTGCAGCAGTGGGCGCCGCTCGTGTTCAGCTCCAACACCACGTTCGGCTGTCCGTTGCCTTTGAGGTCTGCCACCGTCACGGAGCTCGGCTTGCCGGGTTCAACACTGAGCTCCTCGGGAACGCACCCCGAGGAGCAGTAGCGGGAGCTCACCGGTTGGTCATAGACGCTCGCGCCCGAGCGTGAGATCGCAAAGCTCAGGTTGAAGTACGGAAGTGGCCCGCCGATGCCTTCCTTGTAGCTGAGCACGGCGCTCACGCCGTCTTCTGATGCGGCTTGCGAGCGGCTCACAGCCGCTTCAGCGCCTAGCGCCGAGGCCGTAAAGCCAGCTCCAACCGCCAGCGCCGTTGCGCATGCCAGCCCGGTCGCGCACACCCGGCGCGTAAGCCATCCCGACAGATAGCTTTGGCGCCCGATCCCCACGACTAGAACCCGTATGCCTTAGCCAGCTCGGGGTCCTTCTTGGCGAGCATTTCAGCGAGGTTGACCATCACCTTGCACTGCTTCCACGTAGCGTCGTCTTGCATCTTGCCGTCGATCATGTGCACGCCGCGCCCGTCCGGGATCGCCGCGATCACCTTTTTGGCGAACGCCACCTCGTCGGGGTCCGGCGAGTAGACCTTCTTGGCGATATCGATCTGCACAGGGTGAAGCGACCAGGCGCCCACGCACCCGAGTAGGAACGACGCGCGGAACTGGGTCTCGCAGCCCTCGACGTCCTTGATGTCTCCATACGGGCCGTAGAACGGCAGAGCGCCGACGGATGTGCACGCGTCGACCATGCGCGCGATCGAGTAGTGCCAAGGGTCCTGCTGGTAGCTGGGGCGCGGTGCGTCTGGGTTCTCAGGATCGGGGTCGGCGATCGTGCGGTAGCCGGGGTGCCCACCGCCCACTCTTGTTGTCTTCATGCGCCGTGAGGCCGCCAGATCGGCGGGACCAAAGCTCATGCCCTGGATGCGCGGTGAAGCGCACGCGATCTCCTCGAGGTTGGCCACGCCCTGCGCGGTCTCGAGGATCGCGTGGATCAACAGCGGACGCTGCAGGCCTGCCTTTGCCTCGAGCTGAGCGAGCAGACGGTCGACGTAGTGGATGTCCCATGGCCCCTCGACCTTGGGGACCATGATCACCTCGAGCTTGTCGCCGATCTCCATCACCAGTTCGGTCAGATCGTCGAGCACCCACGGAGAGGCGAGCTCGTTAACGCGCGTCCACAGTGCGGTATCGCCAAGCTGCATTTCGCGTCCGACCTTGATCAGCCCGGCGCGCGCGGCGAGCTTGCGGTCGACCGGCACGGCATCCTCGAGGTTGCCGAGCAGGATGTCGACCGTCGGCGCGATGTCGGGCACCTTGGCGACCATCTTCTCGTTCGAGAAGTCCAGGAAGTGGATCATCCGGGACGGCTTGAAGGGAATCTCGCGCACCGGCTCGGGCGCGTCGATGGCGAGGGGCTTGAGGAAATCTCGGGGGTTATGCAAGGGCTCTCCTGGTGGGTTCGGATTACGGCGCTACGATCGCTGCAAGGGAAGTATCGATGATGCGCCGTCCCCTGACCACGCTGCTACTGGTGGCAACATGCGGAGTGCTGGTGCTCGGCGCAGGTCTTGCCGTGGCGATCGAGGCCGGCGGCGGCGCCCGCGCGAAGCCGAGCGCGGCGGCGTCCCCCGTGCGCAACTGGCCGGTGCGTATGTCCGCCGCGCCGAATGACCTGACGCTTACCGAGGCCAGTTTCCGCGAGCCCAAGCGTGGACAGCGGATCTCGGGCAGCTCGCTGCGGGTGAGCGTGGGGTCGCCGTTCGGCGATGACTACTTGGTCGCAGGCACGCCGCAACCGTCCCCGAAGGGCGTCTTGCGGGTGCTGCTCGTGCTCGTCAATCGCCCCTCGCCGCTGCTCGACCCGGTATCCGTGAGCGTGCGCCTGACTGCCCCCCGTGTACTTGGAGCACCGCTCGTGCTGAAGAGCATCGATCCGCTGACGCGGGCCAGCGGCGCTCGCACCCCCGTCCTGTGCGACCTGGCAGCGCACGAATCTGCACTCAGTGCCTCCCAGCTGCGGACTATTCGCACGCGTGGGCAGGCGCTGGTCGGGTTCAGCGCGGCAGGCGCGCTCGCACAGGCCTATGACCTGGTGTGCGGTCTGCCGTATTCGAGCTCCTTCGCGCAGGCTGTCGCGAGCCCGTCGGTATCCGAATCACCGACGCCGCCTGAATCGAATCCGCCCGTGCCTTCCCCCGTGCCGTCGCCCAAACCACCTGTTGGCAAAGTCCCGGGAGAAGGCTGCGTACCGACCCCGGGCTACGCCTGCCCAGCCGCCTTCAGGGGCAGCCCGCGAGCGGCGGTCCTCGCGGGCTAGGGGACTACGACCGCGGACGCCTACTAGAGTTTGTGCTCTAGGTACTGCAACTGAGAATGTCCGTTGCGGTGTCGGCCAGGCGCCACGGTGGGTGCCGGCCCGCGTCGATATCGGCTGGCGCGAATCGATCCGTTCCCCTGCCACAGGAGACCCACGACCTACATGAGCGCAACTGACACCTCCCAGACTGTTGAGACCGAGCAGGCCGCACGCGAGGCGAGCGGCGCCCACCCTTACGGCCGCTACCTGGAGGAGTTCGAGGTGGGTGCCGTTTACAAGCACTGGCCCGCCAAGACCGTGACCGAGTCAGACGACCACCTGTTCTGCCTGATCACGATGAACCACCACCCACTGCACCTCAACGACGTCTACGCGGCCAAATCTCAACAGGGCCGCAACGTCGTCGTGGGCCCGCTCGTGTACTCGCTCGCGCTGGGCATGTCGGTGAGCGACGTCAGTGGCAAGGCGATCGCCAACCTCGCAACCGAAGAGCTCAAGCATCCGGCGCCGGTGTTCCACGGCGACACTCTGTACTGCGAGTCCGAGGTGCTTGAGAAGAAGGAGTCGCAGTCCAAGCCCGACCGCGGCACCGTCAAGGTGCACACGCGTGTGCTCAACCAAGACGGCGTGCTCGTCGCCGAGTTTAAGCGCCTTGTGCTTGTTCCGCGTAAGACGCCTGGGGCGGGCTCCGCCGAGTAGAAACCCACCTGGCGGGGGCGCCGATCGTGCGATACGCTTTGCCTCTCGCCCAGGGATGGGCGTTTTCTGTTTCCCGGAGCCAGCCGTGGCCCGGCAGCAGCGCCGCACGGCGCGTGCCCATCTTGCCCGCCAACCTAGGAGTCGTTTGGACCCCATGAACACCACCGTTCCCGCCCCCACCACGAACGAGCGCCTGCTGACCTGGGTAGACGAGGTAGCCGCGCTCACCGAGCCTGACGCGATCTACTGGTGCGACGGGTCCGCGGAGGAGTACGACCGTCTCTGCCAAGAGCTTGTTGATGCTGGCACCTTCGAGCGCCTGTCTGACGCCAAGCGACCGAACTCCTACCTTGCGCTCTCCGATCCCGGCGACGTAGCAAGGGTCGAGGACCGCACGTACATCTGCTCCGCCACCGAGGCGGAGGCCGGCCCCACTAACAACTGGCGTGATCCGGATGAGATGCGCGAGATGCTCAGCGGTCTGTTCGCCGGTTCGATGCACGGCAGGACGATGTATGTGGTGCCATTCTCGATGGGGCCACTGGGCTCGGACAAGAGCCACGTGGGCGTACAGCTGACCGACTCGATTTACGTCGCCGTGAACATGCGGATCATGACTCGCATGGGCCAGGGCGCACTAGACGCGCTTGGCGACGGCGAGTTCGTTCCGTGTCTGCATTCGGTGGGCATGCCGCTGGATGACGGCACCGAGGACGTGCCATGGCCGTGCAACGCGGAGAACAAGTACATCGTGCATTTCCCCGACGCGCGTGAGATCTGGTCCTACGGCTCGGGCTACGGTGGCAACGCCCTGCTCGGCAAGAAGTGCTTCGCGCTGCGCATCGCCTCAGTGATGGCACGCGACGAGGGCTGGATGGCCGAGCACATGTTGATTCTCAAGCTGACCTCGCCGGAGGGCGAGGTCAAGTACATCACCGGCGCCTTCCCGAGCGCGTGCGGCAAGACCAACCTAGCGATGCTGATCCCGACGCTTGAGGGCTGGACGGTGGAGACGATCGGCGATGACATCGCGTGGATGAAGTTCGGCGATGACGGCCGCCTGTATGCGATCAACCCCGAGGCGGGCTTCTTCGGCGTGGCTCCGGGGACTGGCGAGGACACCAACCCGAACGCGATCCGCACGATCGAGAGCAACTCGATCTTCACTAACTGTGCAAAGACCGACGACGGCGACATCTGGTGGGAGGGGCTGACGAAGCAGCCGCCCGCACACCTGATCGACTGGCACGGAAACGACTGGACGCCCGAGTCGGGAACACCCTCCGCGCATCCGAACGCTCGCTTCACGACGCCGGCGTCGCAGGATCCGGCAATCGCGGCGGAGTGGGAGGACGCGGCCGGCGTGCCGATCGACGCAATGCTGTTCGGTGGGCGGCGCTCGACGGTGGTGCCGCTGGTGACCGAGGCGCTCGACTGGAATCACGGCGTATTCCTCGGCGCGGTGATGAGCTCGGAGAAGACGGCTGCCGCAGCCGGCACGGTCGGCGAGCTGCGCTTCGACCCGTTCGCGATGCTGCCCTTCTGTGGCTACAACATGGCCGACTACTTTGCCCACTGGCTGGAGATCGGCCGCCGCGACGGTGCCGTGCTGCCGAAGATCTTCTACGTCAACTGGTTCCGCAAGGACGAGAACGGGCGCTTCCTATGGCCCGGCTATGGCGAGAACTCCCGCGTGCTGTCGTGGGTGTTCGCACGCTGTGCTGGACACGGCGCGGCCACCAAGACGCCGATCGGCTGGATGCCGCCGGTGGGTCCGGACGGAATCGACACCCGCGGTGTCGACGTCACCGACGAGGCGATGGCGCAGCTGCTGCGGGTCGATGCCGCGGAGTGGAAGGCCCAGCTGCCGCAGTTCCGCGAGTACCTCGCCAAATTCGAGAACCTGCCGGCGGAGCTGACCGCTCAGCTGGACGCGCTCGAACAGCGCCTGGGCTGAGCAAGTGTCGGGGGCGATCCCAGCGGTCGATCCCGAGAAGGCGCAGAACTCGGAGCTCAAGCGTCGCATCACGGCGTTCGCGCTGACCAAGGCCGGCACATGGTTCTCCTCGCAGGTCGGCGCGCGGATCGATCCCTGGCTGCTGCGAGCGACCGGCGGGCGCGTTGACCACACGCTCGGCCAGATCCCAGTGGTACTCGTCACCGTTCGCGGAGCGCGCACCGGGCGCGAGCGAACGGTGCCGCTGCTGTACTTCAGCAACGGAGGGGACGTGATCCTGATCGCCTCAAGCTATGGGCGAGCGAAGTTCCCTGCGTGGTACTACAACCTCAAGGCCAATCCTGAGGTGACGCTGGAGGCTAGGGGTCGTTCCGGTGCGTACGTCGCGCGCGAGGCGGATGGCGAGGATCGCGACCGTCTGTTCGAGCTAGCCAAGCTCGTATACAGCGGCTACAACCAATACGAACAGCGCACCGCTGGCATCAGGCGCATCCCGGTGATGCGCCTCTCACCCGCCTGAGCCAGCGAGTGATGACGCCGCCTGGCGAAGCGCGAGCGTTCGTCTAGTCGTGGCCGTGGGTCTCGCCGCCCGCTGCGGGCGGCCGGGACTCCTCGGCAAGCGAGGTGATCGTCAATGCGCCACGCGCCGATGACTCGAGCACGTCGGTGGCCTCCTCCAGCGAGCGCGCGTACAGCTCGACGAGCAGGTGCACGATGATGCGGGCGTCGTCTTCATGCTTGTGGAAGCGCACGTGGGTGAAGAACTCGCGCACCCCGTGCTCGCCGAAGGCGGCATAGGAGAGGGCATCCCCGGCCTCCGGGCCAGAGCAGCTCTCGACGTCTTCGGAGTCGACCGTGACGGTGCACGAGGCGACCCACGGGGTGCCGGCGATCATCCGTTCCCAGCGATCCTCGATCGGCTCCACGCGGCCGTTGTTGAAGCCCAGGTGCGGCTGGTCGTGCATGCAGTCCAGGCACTGGACCACGGCCTCTTGGAGCTCGTCTACAACTTCGGCGCGCTCGCCGCTATCAGGGTCGATCTTGTGGATGCCCTCATAGTGGACCTGCACCTCCAGGTCCTGGGACCAGCAGCGGTAGCACCGCAGCCAGCTGCGGGCGCTCGTCTCTGCCATGGAACCCTCCATCTAGAGCATTGTAGGCGCCCGGGGGAGCAAGTCGGACCCCGGGGTCCTGGCGCACCGGGCAGCGAGGGTGGTCGTCCTAGTCACGCTGAGAGCCCGTGGGTTCAACCTGGTAGGATCGCACGCTCGTCAAAAGGGGGGGGGGAGATGGCGGCGCGTAAGTCGAGCATCGAGAACGAGTCCAAGTGGCAGGCAGCGGTGTTGATGGGGATCATGCTGGCGGTTCTCGTCTCTCTATGGGCTCCCAGCTTGGCCATGGCGGTGTCTCAGCGCAGCCAACAGGTCGCACTGATTCCTGAAGCGCAGGGGATGGAAGCAGGCCTCCTGCAGACCAGCGGTGAAGTCGCTGGAGCGCCCGAAGACTCCTTCGATCAGTTCAATTTTTCAGATGTGAGCATCGAAGAAATCGAACCCGCCACGCTGGCTTCCTATGACACCGTTGTGTTGAACGAGGTGCCCACGAGCTCGCTATCTGAAGCGCAACGGCAGACACTCTCGAACTTTGTTACCAATGGCGGCAAGCTCATCATTCACGACGCGGACGGGACGAGCGAAAACGAATATGGGTGGCTGCCAGTGCCGGCAGCCACCGGAGAGGGGTGTCAAAACTGCGGCAACACTGGCGGGCACGCTGAAATCGTCGAGAACAACACTCTCGTGAGCTCCGAACCGGGTTCCCCCTACTACGTAGACGTAGCTGAACTGCCGGGCAACAGCGATGCTGTCGGTGATGCGAACCTCCTGCTAACCAGCGACCCCCGCTGGGACGTCGACATCATCGGTGAAAACAGCGTTGGAGTGACCGGGGCGATGGATGCATACGCGAGCGACGGCGGCTTGATCCTTTACAACGGCTTCGACACAGACCACATGGGGGAAACCTACCCATCGGGCGTTGACTGGCTAGAGAAGATCTGGTACGACGAGCTCGCCCAGCAGTGGAACCCAGATAATCTTCCCCACTCGTTGCCGGTGATAGGCCCCAGCGGCCATTGTGGGCATCGCTCGATTCGGGTCGGTGTCGTGGAGGTCTGTGCCAACAATCTAGCTATCAACGGCAACAGCGTGACGGCGAGCGAAGACGTGGTGCTCGATGAAGGCGTCTCTGTGGGCAACGGGCCGCTCACGATCGATACGGAAACCAAGCAGCTCACTTTGCCGACGCCCGGGCCGATCACGCTCTTGCGTAGCAGTGGGCCGCTCGCCCTTGGCAACGCTGCTTTTACAATCGAAGCGAGTGGGACGACCGATCCGGTCTCGGGCAAGACCGGGCTCGGCAAGGTATCGCTGACCGCCGCCAGCCTGGGGCCGCTCGGCACCTTCCGGGTGGGATCGCTCCCATTCTCCATGCCTCTATCAGGTGAAGTGAGCATGTACCTCGATTCTTCGAAGGGTGGAGGGCTGATTGGGGTAGGCTCGATCGCTCTGCCGGTGCTCGGCAAACTCGAGCCGTCGTCTGGTTTGCTCAGTCTTGGTTTCTACGCGGGCGGCCCTCACGTGGTGGAAGCTATCGGTGGTAGCGCGAAGATCGGCGCGATCGACTTCGGGTCGGGATGGAAGTTCGAAGGTCTCGCACTCGCCTATCAGGGCGCCACAGATACATGGACGGCCTCGGGCGGTTTGGCTGTGCCGATCGGCTCGCTTCACGCTCAGGGAAGTCTGGTTGGCGGCGCGCTGGAATCGCTGTCTGTGAACATCGGAGGACAGAACATTCCAATGGGAGATTCTGGATTTTTCCTGAGTGGCTTTGGGGGCGGGTTCAGTGGGCTCGCGCACGGGCCGCTTTCGATTGATGCCCGCACCGAAGGCTACTGGGGTGCCCCCGACATCCCCGTCGAGCCGTTTTACCTCGAAGGCGTTACCGTTCGCCTCACGATCGGCCATTCGGTGTCCCTCGACGGCGCAGTTAGCTTCGTCCTAAAAGGTGGCAGCCTGCTGCGGGGACAGCTACATCTACAGCTGAATATGAAGCCGTTCTCGGCCGTCGGCACGGCGTCAGCCGAAGGGTCTCTTCCCGGCGTCTCGCTGCGAGTTGGTGGAGGAGCGGGTTTCTCCACGAAGCACTTTACGTTCAGCGAGAACGGGACGCTGCACGCGTTTGGGCTCTCCGGTGGAGGCGAGGCGATTCTCTCCGACGAGGGGCTCGGCGCCAGCGGCCAAATGTGCCTGCACGGTCACTATTTCTGCCAGAGCCTCGCGTTTACCGAGACGTGGAAACAGCTTCGCGACCTCGACTTTCCAACACTCACCGGTGCCGATCCTCAGAAACTGATTACGGTCCCGGGCGTGGCGCAGGCCGGTCCTATCGCGCGCGTACGTGTGCCCTCTGGGCGTCGCTTGATGCTAGTCGAGGTCGACGGTGCAGAAGGAGCCGCCGCACTACGTGTACGCGCCCCAGGAGGCGCTGTCTACAGCTTGGCTCGCACAGGGCGGAGTGTTGCGTTCGTACAGCAGCCTCAGTTCCAGCTCACGACGATCGCTGTCGTTGACCCCAGGCGCGGCGTTTGGCAGGTGCTTGGCAGCCCTACCCAGCGAGTAATGGTGGAGTTCGTGAAACCACTCGCTCTCGTACGCGCCGCATCGCCTTCGCCGAGAAGTTCGAGTCGTCATCCGCTCAGTTCAGCAGCACGTATTCATCTCAAGTGGAGCTCGAGCGGACTTGGTAAAGGTGTGCGGCTAACACTTGTTAGCCGCAAACATCCTCATGAAGCGGGCGTCGGGATCATCGACGACCTGCCGGCGCGTGGGAGCGTGACCATTCCGGTCAGCAAGCTCTTGGTCGGCCGTAACTACCTGAGCCTCGCGGCCACGGTCGGTGGCGTCTCATTCCAGCAGGTCAACCTTCCCGGATCGGTCTGGCGAGCCCATACCCTGCGGAGGACTCGGCCGCGCCATCGCTAGCCGTTCGGTGCGCTAATGCGCATACCCGACCCTAACGAAAGCTACGCTCGCGTGTTGTCCTCGACTCGCCCGGTGCAAGCTTTCCCGTCATGCGGACGCTGTAGGCTTAGCGTCAAGCGACGGTTGCCTTCACGGGCAAGGTGACGACCAAAAGGGGGGACGATGATCCACAAACGACTGTTTGGCACTCTGGCCGCTGTTGTGTGCGGGCTCTGTGTGTGGTCGGCATCGGCTGATGCGGCGTACGGGAGTGCGCAGTCGCCGGCGCTACCGACCACGCCGCCGTTTACGCAATGTCCTGCCATATTCGAGGACGCCAGCTGTACAGATCTCATCGTGATCACGAACGCCAACCCGCAGGGCGTGATCCTGCGCGATCCCGAAGTCGGCTTCTATGAGGGCAGCGACGACGTTCTGGTCGGTATCCAGAACGAATCTAGCTCACCGGTGAGTTCGATCCACATCGGTGTCCCGGGTTCCGGCGACGACACCTTCGGCCTCGACGGCGATGGGCTGTGTAACCCGGGAGGGCCGCCGGTGCCGACCGAATGCCCCTTCGGCCCATCGGCGACTGAAGATCCTTACGACTACTGGGGCCCCGATGCGCAAGTAACCGCCGAAACCGAAGATGCGGGTGTGGTCACGTTCCCCGAACCACTGCAGCCGGGGCAGTACACGTACTTCTCGCTGGAGTCCCAGCCCGGCAACGCGACGATTGATGCGGGGAACGACCTGATCGAAACCAGCCTCACCGGCGAAAGCCAGACCGGCGCACACATCACCCTTGCGAGCCCGACCAACGTGGTCGACACGGCCATGCTGAAGGGCGAACATGTAAGTGAAGCTCCGGTAGGCAAGAAGGTCATCTATCGCCTCTTCTCCGACGTGGCCTGTACAAAAGAAATCACCGAAGGCGGCAAACCAGCCGGCGGCGAACCGGCAATCAAAACCGAAGGCGAACTGCCAGCCTCATCCCCGGTGGGAGACAAACTGGCGACCAACGCCATTTACTACTGGCGCGCCGAATACGAAGGTGACTCCAAGAACAATGCGGTGATCGAGCCTTGCGGCGACGAGACGATGACCTTCGGCACGCCCCCGGCGCGCTCGGGTGCCACCGTGACAACCCAGCTCAGTGGCTCCAATGGGGTCAGTGGCGCGAACATCACCGTGCCTCCGGGAACCGCGGTGACGGACGCCGCCTCAGTATCGGGGGGAGCTTCGCAGAGCGGCAAGGTGACCTATTACGTATTTTCAGATCCCGGCTGTAGCGTGCAGGTAACCGGTGCCAGACTGGGCAGCGTGTCGTCGAGCACAGGTGCCTATGGGGCCTCGGGTGCCGTGACGCTACCGCTCGGCACGTATTACTTTCAGGCGATCTACTCAGGGAACGGATCGGTGGCGCCGGCACGCAGCGCCTGCGGAACGGAGGTGCTGACAGTGGCGACGACGCCGCCGCCACCACCACCGTGTGATTGTGCTTCGATCAAGACGTATCTGAACAAGTTCTCTGTGTTCGGCAAGCAGAGCACGCGGCTGGGGATGCGCCTGAATATCGCGATGACCTGCTCCGGGGGGTCGGGCAACGGCTGCGTCGGCGAAGTGGTCGTGCATGCACCCGCTGGCGCGAAGTACCTGGACAACGCCAAGAAAGGCGCAAAGCCGACGAGGATCGTCACGCTCGCTTGTGCCGGGCCGTGTGCTGGAACGATGGTCAAGCGCGTCGACCTGGAATGGCTAGCGGTAAAGACGACGCACAGGAAAAAAGGCAAAAAGACGATTACCACCACCAGGCCGATCCATTCGTTCCTGCCGCAGGGTCGGGCGAAGAAATCGAAGATGGTCATAATCGAAACGATCTGCCACGAGAATGGCGGGTTCTTGCTGACCAAGCGTTACGTGATGACCATCCACTTCGATAAGCATGGACAGGTCAGCTATAAGCTCTCCGACCTCAACGGGGACGGCAAGCCCGACGGCAAGCCGCTGAACGAATTCTGATCGGACTAGAGTAGGTGCTGGCCGACTCGGCCGGCGCCTACTCTAGGCCTACCCGAACGTGAAGTCGTAGCCGGTGATGCCGTCGGCGAAGCGTAGCGACAGCTGATGCTGCTGGTCGTTCGGCAGCGACACCAGCCAATAAAGGCGCTGGCGGCGGACAGTCACGACACCATTGTGGACATCCCCGCCAGCCTCAGCCGCGGGGATTGGGTGTCCGTCGAGCAGCACCTGCACCGGCAGCGGCCGTTCACTGGGCGAGCTCAGCACCAAATACACGTTCTTGGCCTTGAACTCCAGGTCCACGCCCGCACCTGAGATCGCTTCCGCGGGCTGGTTGGTGATGTCCCACGTACCGCTGTAGGCAAACTCGTTCAGGGCCAGAGCGCCGCTGGGCGGCGGCCCATAGTCGTGCGTACCGGTTTTCGGCCCGTCTATCCAGCCTTCTGCGCGCGCGGTGCCCATGTACGTCTCAGGCGTAGCGATTTCCGACGGTGCGACCACATCGGTCGGGTGGCTCTTGCCACCCACCTGATTGCCTGCTTCAGCAAGCAGCGCCCTAATCGCCGTTTCCGTCTTGTTGTAGTCGCCCTCGCCGAATGTCGCATAGCGGACCTGGCCCTTCGCGTCGATCAGGTAGTCCGCAGGCCAGTACTCATTGCCGTACGCGTTCCATGTGCCCATGTTGTTGTCCTGAACCACCGGATAGCGCAGGCCGAACTGATTGATCGCGTTGGCGACGTTGGCCGCGTTCTTCTCGAACTCGAACTCCGGTGCCTCGACGCCCACGATCGTCAGGCCGTGCTTCGCGTACGCGGCGTTCCATGCCTTCAGGTAAGGCAGCGTGCGGATGCAGTTAATGCACGTGTACGTCCAGAAGTCGACCAACACGACCCGTCCCCGCAGCGACGCGAGCGTCAGCGGCTTGTCCCCCGGCGTGTTGAACCAATCCTCGGTTTCCGTGAATTCAGGTGCAGTCCCCAGCACCGGCAGCTTGTGTGCCGCCGCAAGCAGCGTCGCCTGGCTCGCGTCATGCGCAACCGGATCGAGCTTCGACGTACCCGAGCCTTCGCAGTCTGAGGAGCCGTTGGCTGCGACGAACTTTGCTTTATGCCCCGTGATCTGATCCAGGCGACTGGTCACCGCTTTTGAGCACTCCAGCGACGCGGTGAGGTTGACGTCAGGGATCTTTTCCGCGACGAACTGGTCGAAGTTCACGTCGAGGTTGGTGATGATTGCCACCGCTGTGAGGATCATGATCGCGCCGAGTGCCCGCTGCAGCATCGGCCCGCGCCCGGCCCTGCGTACACGGTCGAACACGCGGCGGCCGCCGAGCGCCAGGGCGAGCAGCACCGCGGCCGAGCCCGCCGTATAGGCAAGGCCGATCGCAATCGTTTTGCCCGACGCGGCGCTGACCGAGATGACAGCCGCAAGGATCGGGCTAGCGCACGGGGTATACACGAAGCCGAGCGCTCCACCCACGAGCAGGCCCGAGCCGAAGCCATCGCCGGTGGTGCGTGGCCCGAAACGCGCCAGCCGCGACAGCGGCGCCTCGATCCTCGCGGCGACATCTGGCAGCAACAGCGCTAGTCCAAACACCAGCAGCACGACCACCGCCACGTCGCGCAGCGGATCGTCACCCAGACCAACGCCGTCGACCACGTTTGCGAGCCCCACCACCGTCACCGTGAACGTGATCGACAGTCCCAGCACGATTCCAAGCGGGCGGCGGCGCCCACCGACGCCGCCCGCCGAAAGCAGCGCCGGCAATACCGGTAGGGCACACGGCGAAAGTGCCGTGCCAGCGCCTGCGAGCACTGCGAAGGTCAAGAGAACGAGCATCTGCTTGTACTACAGTCTGGCGGGCCTGGGTTTCGTTACACGCCGATTCGCAGAGTTACCGCCGAGCAGGGCTATTCGGCCACCACAATCGACGACATAGTCGCTCGCGCTTGGGGTCACCAAGCCGATGCTCTACCGACACTTCGAATCGAAGCAGGCGCTTGTAATGACGCTCCTGGAGCATCACTGCGATGCGCTGGCCGCCGCGCCGCTCGACGCGCTGTTGGCGCTCGCTGACCGGTCCTTTCCCGTCCGCCTCGATGCGATGCTCGACGCGTGGTTCGGCTATGTCAAGCTTCATCCGTTTGTGAAGCTGTTGCTACACGACGCGAGCGGGGATCAGCGGGTTGCAGCCCTGGTTACCCAGCTCCACGACCGCCAGCGCGCCGCTGACGTCGCGCTGCTACGCGAGTTCGCGCCACACATTCCAGCGCCTGAGCTAGAGCCTCTCGGTGAGACTATCCGCAGTTCACTCGCCGGGCTGGCGCTGTGGTGGATGGATCACCCGGGAACCGCTCGCGCCGATGTGATCGCCGCAATGCGCCGAGTTGTTATCGGTCTCGCTGATTGATCAGCGCAACTACGAGCCGATCCCCGCACTTAGCGTCGCCTCGAAGTCGGTGCCCGGTATCGGGCCGATGCACGGCGAGCTCGTGCCTGCCGCCCGGTAGCGCTCGATGCCTGCTGTGAGCGCCCGTGCATCGCCCACCGCCGTGAGCTCGTCGAGGAACGCGTCAGAGATCGCTTCCTGCATCGCCTCGAGGTTGCCAGCTGCGCTGTCGTAGCGCTCGATGTCCTCGCCGAAACCTGTGCGCTCGATCATCGCCCGGTAGAACGGTAGGCCGAAGTACGGAATCAGGTCTTTGCGCATCGCGCTGTAGGCACTCTCGCGGTCATCCGTCAGCGCCGCCGGCACCGCCGCCACGATGTCAAAGCCCTCCAGTGTGCGTCCCGCGCGTTCGCGTCCCGCACGCACCTCCGGGATCACCACATCACGGATGTAGCTCGGGTTGCACAGCCACAGGATCACGCCGTCGCCGACCTCGCCTGCGAGGCGCAGCATCGCGGGGGAGAGCGCTGCCACATAGATCGGCAGCTCAGGGCAGCGGTCCACGCCGAACAGACGAAAGCCCGTCTGCCACTTCTCTCCCGCCGGTGGGTCCTCACCGCGGAGGATCGCCCGCACGATCGATACGTATTCGCGCATCTCCGTCACCGGGCGGTCGATCGTCTGCCCATGCCAGCCCTCCACCACCGGTCGGTGTGACACGCCCAAGCCGAGCGTCAGGCGCCCACCGGAGAGATCGTCGATCGTTGCCGCCGTCTGTGCCATCGTCGCTGGGGTGCGCGTGTAGATCGGCACCACGCCCGTGCCCACCCGAATGCGGCTCGTCGCAAGCGCATACGCCGTCACCACCGTCAGCGACTCGCGCCCGGCGATGTGCGTCACATACACCGACTCGTAGCCGAGTGACTCCGCCAGCTTGACACGCTCGATCGCCGACTCCAGCGAGCGTCCGGTCGAAATAAAGCACCCCGTCCCCATTCGTCGGAGCATATGGGACCTGGGCTGGTCGGCGGATCTTTGAGCCGCGTTGGGACTCCGGCCGACCTTGCGATTTAGCGGTCGTGACTCAGCGCCTGAGGATCACATACACGGTTGTAGCCGCAAACGCCATCTGCCCAAACGCAAGCGCCGTGCCCAGGTTGACCGCGCCGAGCGCACCGGCGAGGGCGCTGGCAAGCACAAATGCGCCGAACATGCTCAGCAGGTTGCGCTTCATGCCATGCGCCGCTCCAGCGCCGCCATCAGCGCCTGCACGTCTGCGCCTGGATCCTGCTCGGCCAGGAGCGTCTCCGCCGCCCGGCGTCCGCCGAGCGCGCGCATGCCCCGCTCGCCGTGCTCGACGAGGAAGTCGTTCAGCGCTCCCGCCCGCCTGGCGCGCACACGGTGCCCGCCGATGTCCAGGCCCTCACGGTGCTCGTCCAACGCCAACGCCAGCTCATCGATCCCGCTTGCTGGCGCCAGGGCCGACACCGCAAGGACCCGTGCGCGCGAGGAGCCGAGCGAGCGCAGCGCAGCGCCCAAATCGCGCCGCGCTCGCATGGCGATCTGACCCAGGTCCGCCTTCGTCACGACCAGCACGTCGGGGGTTTCCATGATCCCCGACTTCAGGAACTGCAACACATCGCCGCTGCCCGGCTGTACGACCAGCGCGACCGTGTCAACCACGTCCGCCACGTCCGTCTCCGACTGGCCTACGCCCACCGTCTCGATCACCACCACGTCAAACGCCGCCGCCAGCGCTTCCGCCGAGATACGGGTGGCGCGCGCAAGGCCACCCAGGCGCTGTTCCGCCGCCATCGAGCGGATCAGCGTGCCGCGATCGGCCGGGTCGAACTCGATCCGTGCGCGGTCGCCCAGCAGCGAGCCCCCTGAGCGGCGTGAGCTCGGATCGACCGCCAGCACCGCCGCTGTGCGTCCGCTTGCCCGCCAGGCGTGAAGCAGCGCTGACAGTAGCGTCGACTTGCCCGCGCCTGGGGGGCCCGTCACGCCGATCACGTGCCCTGGAGCCTCGCCGCCCAGCGCGGCGGGGGAGACCGCTTGCAGCAGTTCCGCG
>DATBYJ010000178.1:0-3648 GCA_036513795.1 Solirubrobacteraceae bacterium
GAGCCTCGGCTGGCGACTTCGCCTGTGGTGTGGGTGACGCGTTCGGCGATCGGCACAGGTCCCGACGACCGAGTGTCGGATCTGGTGCATGCGCCGCTGTGGGGCCTGCTGCGCAGCGCGCGCAGTGAACACCCCGACCGAATGCTCCGGTTGGTGGACCTCGATCCCGGCGTCGCGATCACGCGGGAGGTCTTGCCGTCGCTTGGGTTGGATGCGGAGCCTGAGATCGCCTGGCGCGGTGGGCGATGGCTCGCTCCGCGCCTGGTTGCTGTGCGGGTCGACGATACCAAGCGCGCCGCGCCTCTGCGGCTTGAGGGCTCGTCGACGGCGCTCGTGACAGGAGGTGTCGGCGAGCTTGGGCGAGCGGTGGTGCGGCACTTGGTGTCGGTGCACGGGGCGCGGCATCTTCTGCTCACGTCGCGCCGCGGAATGGAATCGCCGGGAGCAGCGGAGTTTGTCACCTCGCTGAGGGAGCTCGGCGCCGAGACGGTGAGCATTGTGGCGTGTGACGCAGCGGATCGCGCGTCGCTTGCGGGCGTACTGGAATCGATTCCTGCCGACCGCCCGCTTGGGGCGGTATTCCACCTTGCCGGAGTACTAGATGACGGCGCGATCACAGCGCTGACGCCGGATCGGCTTGCGACAGTGCTGCGGCCGAAGGTCGATGGTGCGTGGTACCTGCACGAGCTGACGCAAGGCCATGACCTGTCTGCGTTCGTGCTGTTCTCGTCGGCGGCAGGCGTGATGGGAAGTCCCGGGCAGGCGAACTACGCCGCGGCCAACGTGTTCCTCGACGCGCTGACTTCGCATCGTCGCAAGCAAGGCCTTTCCGGTATCAGCTTGGCCTGGGGCCTGTGGGCGCAACAGGGCGTCGGCATGACCGCCCACTTGGGTTCCGCGCATCTCCAGCGGATGCGCCGTCAGGGGCTCGTCCCCATGTCCGTCGACCACGGTCTGAAGCTCTTCGACGAAGCAATGGCTCGACCTCATGCGACCGTGGTCCCGGTTCAGCTTGAGCTGCAGCGGCTCCAGCAACAGTTGCGCGAAGCGTCCCAGGTGCCGTCGTTACTTCGGGCGCTGGTTCGGCCGGCGCTTCGCCGCGCGGGCGGTCCTGCTGCCTCGGTGTCCGCACTGAAGCACTGGTTGAGTGCGTTGCCGCAGAGCGAGCGCGAGGAAGCGCTGCTCTCGTGGGTGCGTGAGGAAGTGGCTGCGGTGCTGGGCCTTGCGGGTCCTGCTGCGGTGCCTGCGGATCGTCCGCTCAAGGAGCTGGGGCTCGACTCGCTGATGGCGGTCGAGCTGCGCAATCAGCTTTCGGCTCGGGCGCAGAGGACGCTGCCCGCGACGCTGGCGTTCGACTATCCGACGCCGAAGGCGATCGCGGAGCTGCTCCTTCGTCAGGCATTTGCGGAGCTGGACGTCGCGCGTCCGACGACGGCGCCGAGCCGCATCGCAAGCGAGGAGCCGATTGCCATTGTCTCGATGGCATGTCGCACGCCTGGCGGGGTGATTGATCCTGAAGGCTACTGGGCCCTTCTGGACGAGGGGCGCGATGCGATCGGGCCGTTCCCGGCGCGCTGGAACACGGAGGCGTTGTACGACCCCGACCCTGAGGCGGTGGGCAAGACATACGCCCGTGAAGGTGGGTTCCTCGAGGAGGTCGAACAGTTTGACGCGACCTTCTTCGGCATCTCGCCGCGCGAGGCGATCGAGATGGACCCGCAGCAGCGGTTGGTGCTCGAGATTGCATGGGAGGCGCTGGAGCGCGCGGGGGTGCGGCCGAGCACGGTCAACGAGTCGGTTACGGGCGTGTATCTGGGCTCGATGGGTTCGGACTACGGGCACGGAGCTTCGCTCGCGGACATGGATGGCTACTGGGGGACGGGACAGGCGAGCAGCGTACTGTCGGGGCGCTTGGCATATGTGCTGGGGCTGCAGGGGCCGGCGATGACGGTGGACACCGCGTGCTCGTCGTCGCTGGTGGCGCTGCACCTGGCGTGCGCCGCGCTTCGTCAGGGCGAGTGCGATCTCGCGCTTGCCGGCGGCGTGCAGGTGATCAGTACCGCCGCCGGCTTCGTGGGATCAAGCCGTCAGCGCGTATTAGCTCCCGACGGACGCTGCAAGCCATTCTCCGCGGCGGCGAACGGTTCGGGTTGGTCGGAAGGTTGCGGGATCCTTGTTTTGGAGCGTTTGGCGGACGCTCGCCGCAACGGGCATCAGGTTCTGGCGGTGGTGCGTGGGAGCGCGGTCAACCAGGATGGTCGCAGCCAGGGCTTGACGGCACCGAACGGCCCGAGCCAGCAGCGAGTGGTTCGGCGCGCGCTTGCGGCGAGCGGCCTGATCCCGGACGACATCGACGCGGTGGAAGCCCATGGCACGGGCACCAGCCTCGGTGATCCGATCGAGGCGGGGGCTCTGGCGGAGGTGTTTGGTCCGACGCGCCGAGAGGATCGGCCGCTGTGGCTGGGTTCGTCGAAGTCGAACATAGGTCACGCGCAGGCGGCGGCGGGCATCCTCGGCGTGATCAAGATGGTGCTGGCGCTGGAGAAGGAGCGGCTTCCCAAGACACTTTACGTGGACAAGCCGAGCCCGCACGTGGCCTGGCAGGGCAGTGGACTTGCACTGTTGCAGGAGCCGCGCCGCTGGGCGCGTGAGGCTGAGAGGCCGCGGCGTGCGGGGGTGAGCAGCTTCGGCATTTCGGGTACGAACGCGCACGTGGTGCTGGAGGAGTCACCGGAGCCGGGCGCGCGGTTGGCGGCGGTCGAGGCG
Source organism: Solirubrobacteraceae bacterium (assembly GCA_036513795.1). GTDB lineage: Bacteria > Actinomycetota > Thermoleophilia > Solirubrobacterales > Solirubrobacteraceae > Palsa-744. The sequence goes on from DATBYJ010000178.1 coordinate 2,767, forward strand.
TCGTTGGTGCCCGGTGAGGCCGCCGCGCCTGAGACGCCGGCGCATTGCTCTCTGCCGCTGCTGGTTTCGGGCCGAGACGATGCGGCGTTGCGCGCGCAGGCGGGGCGATGGGCGGACTGGCTGCGGTCGTACCCACAGACAGATTTTGCGGCGGTGGTTTGCACAGCGGCGGTCAACCGCACGCACTTTGATGCGCGCGCTGCCATTCAGGTCGATGGTGTCGCGCCAGCGCAGGAAGCGCTGTCTGCACTGGCGCAAGGGCGGGCCCATCCGGCGGTGTCGACCGGAACGGCGCGGCCGCTCGGTGGCGTGGTGTTCGTGTTCCCGGGCCACGGCGGCCAGTGGCCTGCGATGGGCCGCGCGCTGCTCGCGGAATCTGCGGTGTTTGCGGAGGCGATCGCGGCATGCGACGCGGCGCTGCTGCCCCATACGGGCTGGTCGGTGCGCGCCGTCCTGCGGGGAGATGCCGGCGAGGAGCTTCCGCCGCTCGAGCGGGTCGATGTTGTGCAGCCGGTGCTGTTTGTGATGGCGATCGGCCTGGCAGCGGTGTGGCGCAGCATCGGCGTGCGGCCGGACGCGGTGATCGGCCACAGCCAAGGTGAGATCGCAGCGGCGGTGGTGTCGGGCGCTCTATCGCTGGAGGATGGGGCACGGATCACGGCGGTGCGCAGCAGGCTGGTGCGGACGCTTGCCGGGGGCGGGGGGATGGCAGTGGTTGAGCTGCCGGTGGACGCGGTAGGAGCGTTGCTGGAGCGTGAGGGGCTCGAGCTCTCGATAGCGGTGGTCAACACGCAGACGTCGACGGCGGTTTCGGGCGACCGCGAGGCGATCGATGAGTTCGTTACACGCCGCACTGGAGAGGGGGTGTTCTGCCGTCGGGTG
>DATBYJ010000179.1:0-11271 GCA_036513795.1 Solirubrobacteraceae bacterium
ACAGCGGCAGCACCTCGTGCTCCAGACGACGGGCGGCAGTGGCTTTCTCCTCTGGTGCACGTGCCCGCAGGGTGGAGCCGTGGATACGCGCACGCTTACCCATCAGCGCCAGCAGGTTCAGCTCGGCCTTGGCGCCCGCGGAGACGCCAATCACCGCTATGCGCCCCGCGGTTGCAAGCGCCTGCAAGTTCTCCGCCATGTTGGGGGCACCCACGAGCTCGAGGATCACGTCGAACGGACCATGCTCGGCAAAGCCCTCACAAGCGATCACCTCAGCGCCCAGCGCCGCCACCTGCTCGCGCAGCGCCTCGTTGCGGACGCTCGCCGTCGGCCGCGCGCCAACAGCCCTCGCGAGCTGAATCGCTGCGGTCCCCACACCGCCAGCGCCGCCGTGCACAAGCAGACGCTCGCCCATTCGCAGCCCGGCCTGCGTGAACAGCGCGTCGTGCGCGGTCATGAACACCTCCGGAAGACCCCCTGCCTCAACCCAGCCGAGGCTCTCGGGGACAGGCATCAGCTGGCGCTCGTGCACCGTCACGAGCTCTGCCTGCGCGCCGCCGCCAACGATCCCCATCACGCGCTCTCCCACCGCAAAGCGTTCAACGCCAGCGCCGAGCGCGGCGATCTCACCGGCGAACTCCATACCAGGGATGTCCTGTGGCGAGCCGGGCGGCGCAGGGTAAAGACCGCGCCGCTGCATCATGTCAGCGCCGTTCAGACCCGCGGCGTGCACCCGTATAAGCACCTCGCCCAACCCCGGGATGGGGTCTGGGCGCTCCTCAATCACGATCTCCTGCTCGCGGATTGTTGCGGCGCGCATCAGCGCAGGTTATCTCCCGCCCATCTCCGTCGCGTCCGCCACGACATGGTCGACCCATCCCGACCGCAGCTCGCGAGCCCCTTAAGCCGCAGCAGCCTCCTGCGGGGAGGCACAGAACGCGCACTTGCGCGCCTGGCGCGGGATCTCGCTCAGACACTCTGTGCACGGCGTTGTTTCAGACTCAGTGTCTTGGCCCGACTTGCGGCGCGCCAGCAGCGCGTTCACAGGCTTGACCACGAAGAAGAACACCGCCGTCGCAATCGACACGAACGCGATCAGCGAGTTGATGAACGCGCCATAGCGAAACTGGCTGTGGTGGATCGTGAAGACCAGGCCAGAGAAGTCCGGTTTGCCAATGATCGCCGCCACGATCGGCGTCAGCAGGTCGGTCACGAGCGCCGTCACCACTGCCCCAAACGCCGCCCCGATCACGATCCCCACCGCCAGATCGACGACGTTCCCCCGAAGCAGAAATTCCTTGAACTCCTTAGCCATCACAACCCTCCCGTGTTGGAGTCGCCCCGCCCACACACGGTGTCGGGCCGAATAGCTGGATCTTTGCAGCCGGCGCTGACGTGCCTTTACCGGCTCAGCAGCGGCCGCTTGGAAGCCCACGCGCGCGGAGCGGGACGAGGGTCAAGCCTGCTCAAGCAACGCGACGCACTCGATGTGGTGTGTCTGCGGAAACATGTCCACAGGACGCACCTTGCGCAGCACCCACCCCGCCTCGACCAGTTCGGCTGCGTTGGGGGCGAGCGTGGTGGGGTTGCACGACACGTACACGATGCGCTTTGGCCCGGCTTCGATGATGCGACGCACGACTTTCTTCGATAGCCCCGCACGCGGCGGATCGACGATCACGAGATCGGGGCGACCGGCACGCTCAACCAGCTCTGGCAGCGCCAGGCGGGTATCGCCGGCAAAAAAATGCACATTGGTGACCTCGTTGCGCTTGGCACCGGCGATCGCGTCGGCCACAGCCTGTTCGATCAGCTCGATCCCCCATAGCTCACCCGCGCGGGGTGCGAGCGTCAGAGCGATCGTGCCGATCCCTGAGTACAGGTCATACACGCGCTCCCAGCCCTCCAGCGCCGCGTACTCCGCAGCCACTCCGTAGAGCAGCTCCGCCATCTCCGTGTTCGTCTGGAAGAACGCCTCAGAAGAGATCATCAGGTCGAGCTCGCCCAGGCGCTCGGGCAACTCCGCGTCCCCCCACACCAGCTCCGTCTGGCCGCCTGCGGTCGTCTCCGCGAGGCTGCGTGAGCGGGTCCACAACACGCCACTGAGGCTCTCGCCGAGCGCCTCGTGAAGCGCCGCCGCCAGCAGGCCCACCTCGAGCTCACCGTCGGTGCTTACGATCCGTACCTGCAGCTTGCCCGTACGCCGCCCTTCGCGCACGACCAGGTTGCGTAGGCGCGCACGCCCATCCGCGGCAGGCCCAACACGGCCCGAGCGGTCTCTCCGCTCGCCCTGCGCAGCCCCTGGTCTACTGCTGCGCTCCCACGCTGTCAGCCCCTGTGCTCGACACCAGGCAAGCGCAGTGTCGCGAGCGACGTTGCCGGGCTCGGACGCCAGCAGACAGTCACCCATCGCCATCACGTGGTTGCCGCCGGCCGGAGCGTGAAAACCGCAGACCAGCTCGGGGTTGGCCGGGTCGGCGCTCGCACCGAAGGAGTACTCGAGCTTGTTGCGGTAGCGCCACTGTTCGAGCGCCGGCACGATCTCCTCCAGCTGAAAGCCATCCAAGTGACCGATCCGCCGCAGTGCCTCATCCACCTGAGCGCGCTTGATCTCCAGCTGGCGCTCGTAGGGAATCACCTGCCAGGGCACGCCCGGATGCTCGGCCAGGGGGGCGATCCGCTCTGGGCTCGGCTCCAGCACCTCGATCGTGCGCGCGTTTGCATAGCTGCGCTTGCGCTTGTGCACCACCGCGCGTACCCGATCGCCGGGAATCGCGCCTGCTACGAACACCACATAGCCGCCGTCCCCCAGTCGGGCCACGCCCTCGCCACCGAATGCGAGCGAGTCGATCGTCAGCTCGAGCTCGTCGCCGCGCTGCGGGCGCGGCCCAGACTCGCTCGGCGCAAGGGGCGCGTCCGCGGCCAGCGCCGCGGGCGAGGTGGACGGCGTGTCGCTGTTCATCGCGACGCGCTTTGTGCGGCCGGGTCAACCAGCAGCTCGAGCAATGCCTTCTGGGCATGGCGCCGGTTCTCGGCCTGATCCCAGATGCGCTGGCCACGTGGTCCGTAGAGCACCTCCGCGGTGATCTCCTCGCCAGGGTGCGCCGGCAGGTCGTGCATCGCAAACGCGTCGGCAGACGCAGCGTCGAGCAGCGCGTCATCCAGCTGGTAGGCGCCCAGCGCGCTGCGACGCTCCGCGGCAGTGCTCTCATCGCCCATGCTCACCCACACATCCGTGTACACGGCGCACGCGCCCGCCACCGCCTCGTAGGGATCGGTGTGCAAGCTCATCTGCCCGCAGGCATCCGCCGGCAAGGCGAGATCGTCCTCCAATGCGTAACCCGCGGGCGAGGCAAACGCCACATGCATTCCCGCCAGCGACCCCAGCACCGCGAGCGAGCGGGCAATGTTGTTGCCGTCGCCGATGTAAGCCAGGCGCAAACCGTCAAGCGACCCGTATGCCTCGCGCAACGTCAGCAGATCTGCGAGCGCCTGGCAGGGATGATGGCCGGTGCTCAGCATGTTCACGATCGGCACAGCGCTGTACTGGGCCAGCTCCTCGAGGATGTCGTCCGAGCCGGTGCGCAGCCCCACCGCGGCCACATGCCTGGCGAGCACCAGCGCCGTGTCGCGCGGCGCCTCGCCGCGAGAGAGCTGCAGCTCATCGGAGCGCAGCACCACCGCGTGCCCACCCAGCTCATCGATCCCAACCTCGAACGACACACGTGTGCGGGTTGATGGCTTCTCAAAGATCAGCGCCACGCTGCGGTCCGCAAGCGCGCGGGAGGACAGCGGCGCGCGCTTGAGCTCGAGCGCGCGGTCGAGCAACGCGTCCAACTCAGACGCGTTTAGCTCGGCACCAGTAAGGAAGTGGCGTGCGCTCATCGAATCGGCCAGTGTAGGCGCTATGCGGGTGAGAGCCTGCGACCGCCGACGGCTGGTTATGAGATTGTCCTTTTACACGAACTTGCAGAGAAAGGACCGCAATCGATGAAAACGGGGATTGGCGCTGTGATCGCATGCTGCTTGCTGACATTCGCAGCCGGCTGTGGCTCGTCGGGCAGCACAGGCAACTCGAGTAGCTCGACAACAGCGACGACGGGCGCGGGCACAACGACAGCCGCGAAAACTGCTGGCGCGGCGACTGGGACGAAGACCTCAAGCGCCGCTGCGGGAGGGATCAAAGGCGACACCACGCCGAAGTTCGCCTCCCCGTCCTCCTCCGCCCCCGTGCAGAGCGGAGTCGTGCAGATCGCCTACCGCAATATCGCGATCGACCCCGACACGGTCAGGGTGAAGGTGGGCAGCACGATCAAGTGGACCAACTACGACTCCGCGCAGGCGAACGTCACGAGCGTGGGCGGCCCACAGCGGATCGCGTCGAAGAACTTTGGCGAAGGCTCGAGCTTTGAAGTCAAAGTCGAAAAGCCGGGTGTGATCCATTATGAGTGCACGCTGTATCCCACCACGATGAATGGCACGATCGAAGTGGTGAGCTGAGCAGAACCCGCCGCGCTGCTCTCCGCGGCGCGCTACCCGGCGGCGCGGAGAGCTAACTACAGCTAGCTGCCGAACTCCGGCAGGCCTTGCTCGGGCGTCGACGCGGTCGCGTACAAGCGCCGTGGAATCCGGCCCGCGCCACGCGCGAGGTGTCCGGCTTCCACGGCGGCTCGCATTGCCCGGGCCATCGCCACGGGGTCCTGTGCGCGCGATATCGATGACGCAGCCATGACCGCGTCACAGCCCAGCTCCATCGCCAGCGCCGCATCCGACGCTGTGCCAACGCCGGCATCCAGCACCACTGGTATTTCGACCGCCTCACGGATCAGGGTGATGTTGTACGGGTTGCGGATGCCCATACCGCTGCCAATTGGCGACCCCAGAGGCATCACGGCAGCGCAGCCGACGTTCGCCAGGCGACGTGCCAGCACGGGATCATCGGTCGTGTACGGGAGCACCACGAAACCCTCGTCCACGAGTTCCTCTGCTGCCCGCAAAAGCTCCGGCGTGTCCGGCAACAGCGTGTCCTCATCACCGATCACCTCGAGCTTGATCCAGTCGGTGTCGAATGCCTCACGCGCCAGCCGCGCGGTGATCACGGCATCGCGTGCAGTCATGCAGCCTGCGGTGTTCGGCAACAGCTCCACGCCCGCGTCGGCGATCACGTCCGTCAACGAGCCACGTGCGCTCGGATCGACCCTCCGCAACGCCACTGTCACGAGCTCGCATTCACTGACGGCGATCGCCTCGGCCAATAGCTCCAGCGATGGGAAGCCACCCGTGCCGAGCAGCAGTCGCGAGCGCATGCGCCTGCCAGCAATCGTCAGCGTGTCTTGTGTAGGGGCGTCGAGGCTGGTGGTCGGCGTAGAGGCGCCGCTACTCACGCTGGCGTCTGTCGGACTGGGCGACTCGGACATGCCGCCAATCATCCTCCCTGCATCGCCGTGAGCACCTCCACGCGCGCGTCCTCACCAACGGCAAAGCTCGCCCACGCGGCTCGTGGCACGACCTCATCGTCTACCGCCACCGCCACACCAGGTGCATCTGCCTGCAGTCCGAGACGCGCGAGCACTGCGACAAGCGTCTCCCCGGCGGCCACGTCGGAGCATTTGCCGTTGAGGGTGATCACGCTCCGAGCACCGCCGTCGGGGATGCCGCCACGACCGCGGGATCGACGGGCACGGCGGTCTCGCGCCGGGACGCGGCCACACCGATGAAGCGTCCCGGAGCACATGCGAAGAGCAACGAATCAGTCTCCTGCTCACCGTCGCCGATGAGCAGATCAGCGACCAGCTCAGCAGTAATGGGCGCCAGCAGGATGCCGTTGCGGTAGTGACCTGTGGCCCAAATCAATCCCTCGGTGCTTGCTGGGCCGATAGCCGGACCATTGTCGGGTGTGCCTGGGCGCAGACCCACGGACAACTCCTCGATCTCGAGCTCGCTAACGCCGGGGACCAGCTCGTGCGCATCACGCAGCAACTCATAGACACCGCCTGCAGTCGGCGCAAGCTCAAAGCCGCGCTCCTCGACCGTCGCTCCCAGCACGTAGCGACCGTCCTCGCGCGGAACTAGATAGCCACCCCTGAAGCGCACCACGCGTCGCAGCAGCCCAGGACCGGAGGGATCGCGTAGCCGCAGGATCTGGCCCTTCACCGGCCGTACCGGAATGCGGGCGGCCGCTGACAACCCCTCGATCTGCTCGCTCCATGGCCCCGCGGCGAGCACCACATGGCTTGCAGACACCTGCTCGCCGTCGCGCAACACCACCCCGGTAACCCGTTGATCGGCGCCGTCCAACTCCACTCTCGCCACGGGCGTGTGCTCGCGTAGCCGCACGCCCGCCGACTCGCACGCGGCACGCAGAGCCGCGACGACACGGCGCGGGTCGACGGAGTGGTCCTCTGGCGCTTCCAATGCGAGCCGCACGGTGGGCGCAAGCGCAGGCTCGCGCTCCCGCGCCTCGCTGGGGCGAAGACGCTCCACGGCCAGACCGAGTGACTGGCGGAAGGCCAGCTGACGCTCGAGCTCGCGTGCGTCGTCATCGTCGCGCGCCACGAGCAGCGTGCCCGTGCGCATCAGGCCCAACGATGCACTCGTGTTCGCCTCGATCTCCGATGCGAACGCCGGCCACATCTCCGCCGAGCGCAATCCCAGCTCCAGCAGCCGTCGGCCCGCCACCCCGAACTCGACCTCCACCACCGGCGCGAGCATGCCGGCGGCCACGCGCGAGGTCGCCTGCCCGACGGCGTCGCGCTCGAACACCGTCACCGCCATGCCCCGCTGGCGAGCCCGCCATGCGATCGCCATGCCGATGATGCCCCCACCGATGATCACCACGTCTGATTGCTGCTTTACAGGCATGCAGATGATGCTAGCCCGCTGACTGCTGTCTATGTCAGCGGGACTCGATCGCCTGGGCCGTCTCGGCGGACTCACCATGACCGGCGCCGGCGACGGTCACACGGGCGCTGGCCGAGCGCCCCAGGCGAGCGACCTCTTCGTCCATCAGCGGCAGCGTGCGTCTCGCATCGCGCCTGCTCATGAGCTCGAAGAAGCGCGAGCTGAGTAGCGGCTTGAGCAAGCGCAACAGCCCCACCCAGCCTGGGACGTTGATCCGCGCGGCGCGCTTTTCGATGCCGCGCACGAATGCTTCAGCGCACTGCTCGACGGAGGTAGTCGCGCCCAATGGCCCCGGGAGCGAGGCCAGCATCTCGCGAAAGGCAGCCAAGTCACGCTTGGCGTCCTGCACCATCGGCGTGTCGATCCAGGACATGTGGGCGCTGCCGACCGCCACGCCCTTGTAGCCAAGCTCCAACCTCAGAGCGTTGGCGAGGTGCTCGACACCCGCCTTGCTCGCGTTGTAGGAAGCAAGCCCCGGAGCTGGCGCGTAGGCGGCCTCCGAGGAGACGACCAGGACATAGCCCTTGCGCTGCTCGATCTGCGCTAGCGCGGCTCGCACGGTGTGGAAAACCCCGGTGATGTTGATGTCGATCACGCGGCGAAAGACGGCTGGGTCGACCACGCCCACGGTGCCGTAGCTGGCGATGCCGGCATTCGCCATGACCACGTCGATACCGCCGAAGCGCTCGACGCCGTGAGCGACCGCCGCCTCCATGTCGGCCAGCTCCGTCACATCGCCCAAGATCGAGGTCGCACGGTCGGCACCGAGCTGCTCGACGAGCTCACGTAGCGGCTCTGCGTCGAGGTCGACCAGCACCACCTTCGCGCCCCGAGTAACCAGCAGCGCGGCGGTCGTGGCACCGACGCCGCGGGCACCACCGGTAATCAGCACCACCTTCCCTTGCAACACGCGCCAACCATACACCCATCGTTCGGCTGCTCGATATCGTCGTGGGTGCTGTGTCCGACGCCGCCGTTGACGACCAAGAGAGCGCCTGGAACGCCCCGTCGCCCAGGCTCAGGCGCCTGCGCCATTACGAGGTGGCGACGGGGACCTTCCTCGCGGTGCTCGTTGCCGTGGGCATAACGGTCGCCCTCGGGTCAACCCTCGCGATGGTGATTGCCGTGATCTGCGTGATCGTCGCAGGCGCGAGCGCAGACGTTGTCGCAGGGCGCCGGGTGCGCGCCTGGGCCTATACCGAGCGCGCCGAGGACCTACTCGTGAAGCGGGGCGTGATGTTCAGGCGCACCTCGGTCATCCCGTACGGGCGCATGCAGTACGTCGAGGTTACCGCCGGTCCGTTCGAGCGCGCGTTTGGGCTTGCCACCGTGCAGATGCATACCGCGGCGGCCGCGAGCGATGCGCGCATCCCCGGCCTGCCAGCTGATGAGGCGGCGCGCCTACGCGACCAGCTGACGTCCCTGGGCGAGGCTAACGCGATGGGGCTGTGAAGCCAATGAGCGAGCCTCCCAACCCTCGGCGCACCGGGCAATCCCCAGCGGAGTCACGGGCAGTCGCGGGGCTGCGGGGCGACTGGCAGCGCCTGCACCCGTTTCGCCGCTGGTACGGGCGGGACGGGGCGTGATCGCGATCGTCGCTGTGCTGCTGATCTCCGCGGGGACGAGCCGCCGCGGCAACGTCAGCTCCGATCTCATCCATCTCGCCATCATCGCTGTGATCTTCGTGCTCGGCGTGATCACCTGGCTGGTCACCCGATGGCGCGTCGAAGGCGGTGTTCTGCGCGTAGACAGCGGACTCCTGCGAAGGACCTCCGAGCGCTTTCCGCTCAGCCAGATCCAGGCGATCGATACGGTCCGGCCGGGCCTCGCACGGATCTTCGGCGTGGCCGAGCTGAGGATCCGGCTCGCCGGCGGTGGCGGCAAGGCCGGGCGACTGGCTTACCTGAGCAACGCCGAGGCCGAAACGCTGCGGGCGCACCTGCTCGCGCTGAGCCATGGGGAGACCGAGGCGGCGCCCCCTGCACCCGAGCAGGTGCTGGTGACTGTGGAGCCTGCCCGCCTGTTTGCCTCGATCCTGCTCAGCGGCAGCGGCCTGGTGCTCGAGCTGGCGGTCGTCGCCCTCGCGATCCTCGCGGTCGTTGCCCCCGCGATCGAGGCAGCTGCCATCAGCGCCGGAGCGGCTGGCCTGTTCGCGCTTGCGATCTCCATGTTTCGCCGCTTCAACGGCGACTATCGCCTCGCTGTGAGCGACGCGGCCGATGGTCTGCACTTGCGCTCGGGCCTCGTTGAAACCTCAGCCGAGACGATCCCTCCGGGCCGGATACAGGCGATCCGCATGGTCGAGCCGTTGGCGTGGAGGCCGTTCGGCTGGTGCCGGCTGGAGGTAGACGTCGCCAGCCAGAAGTCCAAAGGCCGCCAGGATCGCAACCAGTCCAAAGCCGCCCGCGCGCTGTTGCCGGTCGGCAGCCAAGCGCAGGCGGGATTGCTGCTGGCGAGGGTGTTTCGCGGCTTGCCTGAGGAGCGGTCCGCGCCACCGCCGCGCGTCCGCTGGAAGTCGCCGCTGCGCTTTCGATATCTGTCTGGCGCGACGAATGAGCGCTTCACGGTCACGACCAGCGGCCGTTTGCGGCGCGTGACCGACTGGGTGCCACTGGCCAAGGTGCAAAGCGTTCGGCTGGTCGAGGGGCCCGTGCAGCGTCGCCTGCGGTTGTCCAGCATTCACTTGGACACCGCCGGGCGCCGGGTCCACGCGGTGCTGCGCGATCGCGACCGAGCTGAGGCCGCGCAGCTGCTGAAGGAGCTCCCCGACCGCTGTCGCAGCGCCAGGCGGGCGGAGGATCTGCAGCGACGCGAGCGGTCCCTACCGGGGCGAACCACGGTAACCGCCGCCCAAGAACCCGACCTGTGAGCCGCAGGCGTGGTCCGCTGAGCCGGCTCCTGCCAGACTGGCGAACATGCCGACCCGAGACCTAGGTGCCGAGCGTCGTGAGCGCCTGACGGCCGCGCGGCTTTACCTCGTGTGCGACGCGTCCCCCAGCGCGGGTGAGCTGCCCGACATGCTGAGGGGCGCCGTCGCGGGCGGCGTCGACATCTTCCAGCTGCGCGACAAGCACCTGCCCGACGGCGAGCTCACGGCTCTCGCCAACGCCACACGCGCGCTGTGCGAGCGACTCGGCCCGCCCAACCCGCTGCTGGTGATCAACGACCGTCCGCGGATCGCGCTGGACGTGGGCGCGGACGGGATCCACGTGGGGCAGGACGACATGCCCGTGGCAGAGGTTCGTGCGCTCGTCGGCGCGGACGTGTTGATCGGCCTGTCCACCCATTCGCCTGAGCAGATCGATGCCGTGGATGCGGCCATCGTGGACTACATCGGCGTCGGTCCCATCCATGCCACGCCCACCAAGCCGGGGCGCGCGGCGGTGGGTGTCGAGCTGATCCGCTACGCAGCAGCACACGCGCCTGTGCCGTTCTTCGCGATCGGCGGACTCGACGCGGGCAACCTTGAGGACGCGCTCGATGCGGGAGCCCAGCGAGTCTGCGTGCTGCGTGCGATCGCCGACGCAGCGGAGCCCGAACGGGCCGCGCGCGAGCTGCGCGAGAAGATCGATGCCCGACCCACTGACGCGCCGCAATGACCGTCGAGCGCGACCACACGACACGGACCGAGAACCACGGGGAGAAGCCGGCACCGGAGCGCAGCCGACCGTCCCGCGCGCCGCTGGCTCCGCTGGAGCCGCTCGGCGCGGACGAGCGTCCGACGCCGCTGCTGGTCGCGATCGGCGTGTGCGCGGTGGTGGCGGTGGTGGTGCTGGTGGGCGGGCTGAGCATCCACAACCTTTCCCGTCACGGCGGGTCGCTACCGGGGGCGATCTTCCTGGCGGCAGTCCTCGCGTCGCTTGGCGTCGGCATGTATCAGCGCCGCTACTTCGCGGTGCTGGCGTTCGAGGCGCTGCTGACCTTCCAGATCATCGTCACCTCGCTCGCGCTCGTGATCGCCACCTCCTGGGTAACGGCCGGCCTGTGTCTACTCGCGGTGGGCCTCGCGGGCTGGCTGTTCTGGAAGCTCGTCCGGGTTATGGGGCGCATCCAGGCTGGCGAACAGGGTAGAAACCCGCATCTGGACTAGTGACTGACGGCGACCCGGCCGCGGGTTCACGGCTTCGATAGTGTGGAGTTACATGCCCGAGAGCGCCTACGACTGCATCGTCATTGGCTCTGGGCCAGGTGGTTACGTGGCGGCGATCCGCGCGGCGCAACTTGGCCTGAAGACCGCTGTGGTCGAGCGCGACAAGCTCGGCGGGCGCTGCTTGAACTACGCGTGCATTCCCGCGAAGGCAGTGCTGCGCTCGGCTGACCTGCTGTCGGAGATCCGCGAGGCGGAGGAGTTTGGCTTGAAGGTCAGCGGCG
>DATBYJ010000180.1:0-22276 GCA_036513795.1 Solirubrobacteraceae bacterium
CGCTCCTCCCACGACGACCAACAGGCAAGCCAATAGGAACGCGAGGGTCGCTAGCAGCGGCGTTGGCAGTGAGCTGAGCGCAGAGGCGATACCCACATGCACGACGCCCGGGTGGATCACCGCGCCGCCGAATTTGACCGATTCAGGTTTGGCATTCTGGGCGCGAGTGATCGCCTGCTGCTCGGATGGTGTGGCAGCGAGCGCTACCGGAGCAGGGGCGTTCTGGCCGGTGCCTGCACCGCCACCACCGCGCCCACCCGCAGCGGCGGCACGCTGCGCTTCACGGATCATCGCTCCGCATTGGGGGCTGTACTCTTCGAGATCAGCTTCAAGCTCTTTCAGCGCCTGGCGGTAGGCGCTTTGGCTGAAGCCATTGATCGACTGCCCGTGAGTACACCGCAGGATGATCTTTTCGCCCACGTTCGCGCTCGCCTGCTGGGCACTCGCCATGAGGATGGTGCTTACCAGCACACCCGCCAAGGCCAGTTGCCGGAGTGGGCGCACGGCCCCACCTGGGCGGCTGTCGAGAGGAGAAATTCTCATCGGCTGACTACCCAACGCTACCAATGCCTTCGGAGATCAATGCGTGCGGAGATATCGAGGCTGGACAGCGCCTGGGAGAAACCCCGAGCCCAGGCATCATGGCTGAACGCCAGTACATCGTTGGCGCCCGCGCCGCCCAGCTTGCTGCGCAGCGCAGGATCCGCTGCGAGCTGTGCGAGGGCGCGGGCGAGGGCGCCGCTGTCGCCCGCGGGCACGATCAGGCCGTTGTCTCCGTCTCGAACGAGACCCCCCGCCGCTGCACCAACGGCGTCTGTGGCGATGATCGCAAGCGCTTGGTTCATGGCCTCGTTGACCACCAACCCCCAAGGCTCGCGAAAAGTGCGCGTAGGGATGGAAGGAACGACAAGCACGTCGCATGCGCCGTACACATCGCGCAGCTGCCCCGGCTCGAGCTTGCCCAAACAGACGACCGGGGCACCGCTTGCGGGAGGGGCACCACTTGCGCGCGGCTCGATGCCGGCGAGGACGAGCGCGGCGGTCGTGGCGCTCAGCTCTGCCGCGTGCCAGGCGGCCAAGAGCACCGGAAGGCCCTTCTCCTCAGCAGCGCGTCCGACGAACAGGAAGCGCACCTCGGCGTCGATGGGCCAACGGGGGTCGATGGGTCGCGCGAGTGCGGAAGAGCGCCAGAAGTCGTTGTCGACAGCCTGCGGCGCCACGTGCACGTTGCGCGCTCCGCGGGCACTCACGTAGGCGCTCACGTGGGGGCCGTAGGTGACCACCGCGTCTGCCGAGCGATACAGCCGACGCAGGGGCAGGTAGGTGAGCGCGTGTGCTGCGCTACGCGGGTGAGCCCACAGGGAGGCCCACAGGATCACGGGGATCCCGCCGCGGCGGGCTCCCGCCCACGTGGCCAGTGGCGCGAAGCGCCCACCGGTGGGGCACACCACCGCGCGGTAGCGCCCGCTGGCCGCCAGCGCGAACAGCTCGCGCGGGTGTACGTGGCGGTGGGGGAATGGCAGCTCGCCGTCGAAGTCCGCGCCGCCGTGCTTGGCGGCGCCGCCGAACAGCGCCAGCTCGATCTGCTCGAGCTCGTGCAGGCGCGCAAACGCACCCACTCTGTAGGCCGGCGCGTGTCCGGTGACGAACAGCAGCGGCTTCAACTGAGCACGTGCCGGTAGGCGGCCAGGGTCTGCTCACCGCAGCGCTCCCATGTGAAGTTGGCGGCGACGGTTGCGTGTGCGCGCTGGCCAGTCTCGCGTAGCCTGCGGGGGTCGGACAGCAACTCGTCGATGCGTTGGGTCAGGCGCTCGATATCGCCAGGCGGAACGAGCAGGAAACCGTCGCCAGCAGCGGCGATCTCCTCTGGGCCGGGCTCGCCGCGGCAGCCGATTGCCGGTACCCCGGCAGCCATCGCCTCCACGTAGGCCACGCCAAAGGCCTCATCCGTGGATGGCATCACGAACAGCGTGCAGCGCTGCGCCAGCTCGATTGCCTGCGCCGGCGGCAACTGCCCGTGGAAGTCGACGCGGGCGGCTACTCCCAGACGCGTTGCGAGACCTTCCAGGGCGATCCGCTCGGGACCGTCGCCGATCACCGCGTAACGCAGCGTTGGATGGCGCTGCGAGAGCACCGCCAGCGCGCGCAGCACGTCGGCGTGGCGCTTGCGGGCGACCAGGTGCGCAACGGTGACGAGCGTGGGCGCGCGCACGGGGGGTGGGCCCACGCTGGTGAGATCGAGCCCGCCGCCCGCGGGCTCGCGTGCCTCCCAGCTGTCGCGACGGCTCGCGCGTTGGGTGACAGGCAGATCGGTGCCCAGGTGCACTACTCGGGTCTCGCGTGCGCCGTCGTCGCGGGCGAGCGCGGCGATGCCATGGCTGTTGGCGAGCACCAGCCTGGCGGCAGCGAGGCTGCTTGCCACGGCTTGCGCGCCGGTGTGGCTTCGCCTGGCTGTGTACAGCACATCGCCGCCGTGCACGGAGACGATCAGCGGACGGTCGATCCCAGCCCGCCGGACCGCGTCGCCTGCCGGTATGGCGTTGTGGGCGTGGATCAGCTCGAACGGAAACGACCGTGCGAGTTGGCGTAGCGCGAGCGCCAGCATCGGAGCCGCCCATGCACCCCATGCCGCATAGGAGCGATCGCGCGAGGGCGAGACAAACGGCACGTATGTGACGGGCAGCCCGTCACGCGTCTGTGTACGCGGCTCGCGCATGCGTGCGGCCAGTGCCTGTGCCGCGCCGCGTGGGCCGCCCGCGAGTGACGAGCGCGGCGGCACGAGGCGATGCAGAACCAGCACGCGCACGTCTGCGCCTGCGTCGCGGGCGGCAAGCGCCTGGCGGTGGGCCCACACCCCCAACACGGGGTCTCTGACGCTCGGGTAGAACTCGGCGACCACGGCCACCCGCGGCCCGCTGTGAGAAGCGCCGTTCACCAGCTGTGATGGGTCGAGAGGGTGCGCGCGGCCTCGCGCGCGCTCAAGTACGGCCTCGTGGCGAGGAACGAGCGGGCCTCAGCGATGGCCTCATCGCGCCCGTAGTCGGCAGCGGCGGGAGCGGCGCGGTGGCCGATGGCGACCGCGTCGACGATGCCGCAGCGCCACTCGTGTTGGCGGGCAAGCGCCGCCCAGTGCAGGTCCAATCCCCAACCCATACGTAGCTCGGGGAATGGCAGCAGCACGGGGAACGTTTGCCTGGCAAATGCTGTCACCGGGCCGATCTCCACAAAGCAGGTCTCCCGCACGACGCTGCGGGGGTGGCGCCTGGTTACCGGCCAGGCGGCATGCGAATGCAGGCGATGGGCTGGCTGTGCGAGCGACAGCGAGAAGCGCTCGCACAGGAACAAGAAGCGGTCGAGGAAGCCGCGCGGCAGCTCTACGTCATCGTCGAGCACCAGCAGCCAATCGTACGCGTCGATTGGAGTCCCACCGATCCCGCCACCGTTACGCTCGGCTAGCAGCAGGTTGAGGTTCTCGAACTTGCCACGGCCACCTGGCTGAGATGTGTGCAGCTCTACGTCGTGGCGGGAGCGCAGCAGCTCAGCATGGATCGCGTCGGTCAGTTGGCGGTGCTGAGGGCGCTCCACGCTGAGCGCCAACACGCGGCGCAGCGGCGGCGCGTGGCGTGCGGCGAGCTCCAGTCGCACGCGTTTGGTGCTGAGGATCTCCCATGCATCGAGCACCTCGTCTCCCGCCGCACGGCGTTTGGCATCGAGTCCGCCCACGGTGCCGCTGGTACCCGAGAGGAAATCGTCCTGAGTGGCTGGAATACCAGCTCGTCGGGCTGGCTGTGAGGCGCCTTGACGGCGTTCATGCGCTGCCTCGCGCAGGCGTCCCCAGCTGTGCGCCACCATCGTCAGACCGGCTGGGCAGCGCTGGCGGATGACGTGCCCAGCGCAGCCGATCAGTGTGCTCAGCTCCTTGTGGAGCGAAGGTGCGCTGCCGCGCCATGCGTCAAAGCGTCGCGCGGCGCGGCCACGGGTATATGCACCGCGGCAGAGTGCCCGCAGGCGCGCGTCGGCACCCGTGCGACGATGCTCTACAGCTGCCGCTGCTACATACAGCACCCGTGCGTTTGGTTGTTCCGCGCGCAGCCGTTCCTGCCACTCTTGCTCGTCGCCGCCGTGCTCCAGCGATACGTCAAACGGCCCCACGCGCGCCAATGCGCTGCGGCGGATTGCCATGTTCGCGCCCCACGCATAGCGGGCGTCGGTGTCGCGCGCGCCGAGCTCGAGCGTGGTGATGGGGGCAGGCTCGCGCCCGCAGGAACGAGAACCCCACCGACGGCTGCCTTCCAGACAAGCGGTAATGGGCCCGGTGAACACATCTACCTCTGGGAATTCGGCGGCTGCCTTCAACAGTGCAGATAGCCAGCCGGCATTCGCGCGTATGTCGTCGTCCACGAACACCACGAGCTCTCCGTGCGAGCTCTCAACGCCCGTGTTGCGAGCAACGTTCAGGCCGAGCGGTTGCGGGTGTGGCACGTAGCTGGCACCCAGGCGCTCCACCAGCTCACGAGCCGGCTGCGACGGCCCCGCGTCATCGACCACGAGCACCTCTGCGCCCGCCGCGGCAGCTGCGGGCACGATCGATGAAAGCGCCACCTCCAGGTATGGCAGGCGCCCGCGCGTGGGGATGACTATCGATGCTGGAGGGGGCATGACTGGCAGAGAGTCTAGGTTTGACGCCGGGATGGTTCTGTTCCTACACAATCGCTATCGCACCAGCGGTGGCGAGGAGCGCGCCGTGGAGGACCTGTTGTGGCTCGTGCGCGAGTACCTGGGCGAGCCCGCTGAGCTCTACTCGCGCGACTCCGTTGGTCTCGCTCGCTCGCGTGCCGCTGCAGGGCTTTTGCGTGGAGGGCTCGAGCCGCAGGAGATCGCTGCTGCCGTGCGCCTGAGCGGTGCGCGTGTGGTGCACGCACACAACCTGCTGCCAGCACTGGGTTGGCGTGCGCTGGCCGCCGCGCGTGCCGGCGGAGCGCGGGTAGTGTTGCACCTGCACCAGTATCGCCTGGTGTGCGCGATCGGCGTGTGCTTCACCCATGGTGCTGAGTGCACGCGCTGCCACGGGCGAGACACCCTGCCGGGGGTGCGCTTGAACTGCCGTGAGAGCCTGCCCGAGGCGCTCGCGTATGGCGCATCGCTGGCACTGTGGCAGCGACGCCTGGTGGAGCAGGCAGACGTGGTGATCGTCCCCAGTGTGTTCGCGCGCGAGCGCCTGCGGGAGCTCGGTGCGCCGCTTGACTGGGAGAAAGTGCATGTGCTGGCTCCGCCCGTGCGCTCACTTGCTGCCGCGCCAGGCATGCGCGTGCCGGCTGGGCGCGACCCAGCGGTTGACTCTGACGCGGCGGCTAGGGCAGAGGTGCCGGCTGGGCCAGAGGTGCCGGCTGGGGCAGAGGCACCGGCTGGGGGGCAGGCGTCGACGCCTGGGTTGTACGCGCTGGTTGTGTCGCGCCTGGCACCGGAGAAGGGCGTGCACGTGGCGATCGATGCCTGT
This sequence comes from Solirubrobacteraceae bacterium, assembly GCA_036513795.1. Classification (GTDB taxonomy): domain Bacteria; phylum Actinomycetota; class Thermoleophilia; order Solirubrobacterales; family Solirubrobacteraceae; genus Palsa-744. The sequence goes on from DATBYJ010000180.1 coordinate 5,498, forward strand.
CGCGCGGCTGGCATGCCGCTGGTGGTGGCGGGCGATGGACCCGATCGGGATGCGCTGATGCGACAGGCCGGCGATGGCCAGGTCCGGTTCGTTGGTCATGTCGATGACGCGGAGCTCTCACAGTTGCGGGCTGGCGCAGCGCTAGCGGTTGCACCGTCGCTGTCGGCTGAGACGTTCGGGCTGGCAGTGGCCGAGGCGATGGCCGCGGGGCTACCGGTGGTGGCAAGTCGCGTTGGGGCGCTGCCCGAGCTGGTCGACCCCGATGGGCTCGTAGCGCCCGGGGACGCGGACGCGCTGGCGAGCGCGATTGCGCGGCTGGCCGGCGATCGCGCTGCCGGTCAGCGTGGACGCGAGCGCGCGCGGGCGGTTTGCGCACCGGAGGCGGTGGCCGCAAGGCTCGAGCAGGTGTACGGAGATGTTCGTCACCCGGTGGGTGTCCCAGGCAGGCCCTAAACTGGCGCCCTGGATGAACACCGTCGGCGTCATCGGACTCGGCTACGTCGGCCTGCCGCTGGCAGTTGCGTTCGCGCAGGAGGGCTGCGAGGTCATCGCTGTGGACGTGGACGCGCGCAAGATCGACGCGATCGAAGCTGGCGACTCCTACATCGAGGACGTCCCCTCGGAGCTACTCAAAGAGCTCTCCGGGCGGATTCACCCCACCACCCGCTACGCCGCACTGAAGGATGCGGACGCGGTGCTCGTGTGCGTGCCGACGCCGCTCACCCGCAACCGCGAGCCCGATCTGGGACCGCTGATCGAAGCGACACGATCGCTTGCTGGTGTGTTGCAGAGCGACCAGTTGGTGGTGCTCGAGTCGACCACTTATCCAGGTACAACGCGCGAGCGGGTCGCACCGCTACTGGAGGAGTCAGGGCTCGCCGCAGGCAGGGATTTTCATCTGGCGTTCTCGCCCGAGCGGGTCGACCCGGGGCGCACCGATTTCACGTTGCGCAACACCCCCAAGGTGATCGGCGGGCTGACCGACGCTTGCGCAGATCGCGCTGAGGAGATCTACGGGCTGGTGTGCGACGAGTTGGTGCGGGTCTCTACCCCCGATGCTGCCGAGATGACCAAGCTGCTGGAGAACATCTTCCGCTCGGTCAACATCGCGCTGGTCAACGAGCTGGCGATCCTCAGCGACCGCATGGGCATCGACATCTGGGAGGTCGTCGAGGCGGCGTCCACCAAGCCGTATGGGTTCATGCCGTTCAAGCCCGGCCCCGGGATGGGTGGGCACTGCCTACCCGTAGACCCCTTCTACCTGAGTTGGCGCGCGCGCGAGTTCGACATGGCGACCGAGTTCATCGAGCTTGCCGGCAAGGTCAACCAGCAGATGCCCTATCACTGCGTGGCCAAGGCACAGCGGGTGCTCAACGATGCGGGACTGTCGGTCAAAGGCGCGCGCATCGCGTTGTTGGGCGTGAGCTACAAGCCCGGTGTTGGCGACACACGCGAGTCGCCTGCTTTAAAGATCATCTCGCTGCTACTCGATCTGGGGGCACAGGTCAGCTACCACGACCCACACGTACCCACGCTGGCCGACTTCGGGCTCACCAGCACTCCTCTTGATAGCGCTGTCGCGGATGCCGATTTGGTGCTGATCGTGACCGCTCATCCCAACGTCGACCACGACCTCGTCGCCAGGCGCGCGCGGCTGGTGGTGGATCTGCGCGGCGTCACCCGCTCATCGCAGCTCTCAAGCGTCGTGCGGCTATGAGCGGCCAGCAGCGGTGAGCGGGCTAACGCCCAGCGCGGCGGCTCCGGGATTGTTGCTCGGTGACGGTGTTGAGATCGGCGAGGGCGTTAGCTTCGGCGCGTACGTGGTCGTGCACGCAGGAACACGGATCGGCGATGGCTGTACGGTCGAGGATCACGCCGTGCTGGGCAAGCGCCCACGGCTAGCGCCTAGCTCCGGGGCACATGGAGATGTTGGGGCGCTGGAGCTTGGTCGGGGGGTCACGGTGTGCGCTGGCGCGGTGGTGTTCGCCGGCACGCAAGTCGGCGAGGAGACGATCCTCGGCGACCAGTCGTTCGTGCGCGAGCGCACCCGGATCGGGCCGCTATCGGTGATTGGTCGGGGCAGTGCTGTGGATAACGACGTGCAGGTGGGTGCCCGCGTGCGCGTCCAGACGAACGTCTACCTGACCGCTTTCAGCATGATCGAGGACGACGTGTTCGTGGGGCCTGGAGTGACCACCACCAACGACAACACGATGGCTCGTCATGCCAGTGGGATGGCGCTGCGCGGTGCACTGCTGCGACGCGCATGTCGTGTTGGCGGTGGGGCTGTTTTGACCCCCGGTGTGGAGATCGGCGAGGAGGCGTTCATTGCCTCTGGTGCGGTGATCACACGTGACGTGCCCCCGCGAGCGCTCGTCATGGGCGTGCCTGGGCGTGCAGTGGGAAAGGTGCCCGACGAGGATCTGCTGGAGCGTTGGCGTGGGTAGCTGAGCCCTATGCGAAACGAACTACGCCTTGGCGCGCCCGACCGCCTGAAGTTCTTGCCACCCCAATCTAGCTCGCGATGCGTCGGGGGTTGTGCGCAATTTACTCGCTGCCCAGGCGTCGGACCTTTGCGTAGTCACGGTCGCTGAAGACCGTCCCGGTTTTCTTGCGCATCCCCGTGATCACGGCGATGGCCGGCCCACCTAGGCCGCGCTTGGTCAGCGTGCGCTTGTCGAGCACGGCCAGGATCGTGCCACGGACCTTGGCGGGACAGCCGTCGAGGAAATCCGCTCCCGGTACGGAGCCCTCAGCAGTCGCACAGAAGATGACATCCCACGCCATTGCCGCAGCCGCCGAACCGGCGCGGCCGTTATTGAAGCCCGTCAGGCTCGTACAGCGGCGCGCTTGTCGTCTGATCTACGCGGGCGGCGCTTGATCTCGATATTGGCATCCAGAGCATTGGCTATCGAGATGATCAGGGGTAGCTCTGGCCGGGCCTGCTCGGCCGTGAACAGGCGTCTGATGCTGGCGGGGTTGCGTCCCACGCGCCTCGCGAGCTCGGCCTTGGACATTCCGGCGTCCTCGCGCAGCTCGTCCAGTGAGCGGATGACGGCATCGATCTGCTCGATCTCGCTCCGAGCTCGCTCGTACTCCGCGCGGGTGTCCTCGTCTGCGAGCCAGCCTTGGCGGCGCTTTTCGTAATAGCTGGTGTCGAGAACCTTGGTCATGATCGGGGGCCGACGCGGGTGGCATCGTGACCTTCTGCCCGTGCCACTCTGCATCAGAGTGTAACACAAGAGCTACACCAGATTGCTGAAGGTTTCGCCGATATCTCACCTAGCGCGTCCTGGCGGCCGTCACTACCTGCTCGGCCTGCTCACGCGTGAGCGTTGGGTTCATCGGGATCGCCAGATGCGTGCGTGCCGCGTGATCGGTGCTGGGCAGCTCCACGCCAGTGTCCCACTCGCGCATCGCCTCCTGACGGTGCACCGGCGTGCGGTAGTAGGGCTTGAAGCCGATCTCCGCTGCGCCCAGGGCCGCTTCCAGGCGCTCCACGTGCTCGTCTGCGACCACGTACAGGTGCCACGCCGGCTCGCAGCCAGCCACCGGCTTGGGTAGCTTCACGATCTCTCCCAGACCCCACTGCTCGTAGTAGTCGCCCGCTCTTCTGCGTGCGTCCGCCCACCCGTCCAGGTGCGGCAGCTGCACGCGCAGGATCGCTGCCTGCAGCTCGTCAAGGCGCGAGTTGTAGCCCACCTGCTCGTACGTCACCTTGTCGTGTGAGCCGTGGAAGCGCAGCGTGCTCGCCAACTCCGCCACGCCCGCATCAGAGGTGGTGATCATGCCGCCGTCGCCGAACGCGCCGAGGTTCTTCGAAGGGAAGAACGAGAACGTCGCCGCTGTGCCGAGCGCCCCCGGTCGTCCGTTCGTGCCGGTCGATCCCGCCGCCTGAGCCGCGTCCTCCAGGACCGGCACACCAAGCTGCTCGATCTCCGCGATCGGGGCCAGGTTGCCGAACAGGTGCACCGCGATGACCGCCTTCGTGCGCGGTGTCATCGCCGCGCGCACCGTGTCAGCCGTAATGCAGTAAGTGTCCGGATCGATGTCGCAGAACACCGGCCGCGCGCCTGTCGCTGGGATCGCCTCAGCCGATGCGTAGAACGTGAACGACGGCACGATCACCTCGTCGCCCGGCCCCACGCCCATCGCCCGCAGCGCGATCGTGATCGCCTCCGTGCCGTTTGCCACGCCGATCGCGTGCTCGCAGCCGCAATACGCCGCGAACTCTCGCTCGAACGCAGCCACTTCTGGGCCCAGGATGTAGCGTTCGGAGTCCAGCACCCGTGCCACAGCCGCGCGCAGCTCCTCACGCAGCGGTACTAGCGGCGTCGAGGTGTCAAACAGCGAGACCCCCATGTGCTCAGCGCGGCGCCAGCAGCTCCATGTCTGCGCGCGTCATCAGCCTGATCAGCTCCTCGAAGCTCGTCTTCGGCTTCCAGCCCAGATCGCGGCCTGCCTTCGCCGGGTCGCCAATCAGGTGATCCACCTCAGCCGGGCGCACGAACGCGGGGTCGATCGTCACATACTGCTCGAAGTCGCCCAGCCCCGCCTCGTCGAACGCCACCTCGCAGCACTCGCGTACCGAGTTCGCCTTACCCGTCGCGATCACATAGTCCTCCGGCGTGTCGCGCTGCAGCATCAGCCACATCGCTTCCACATAGTCCTTCGCGTAGCCCCAGTCGCGCTCCGCGTCCAGGTTTCCCAGGCGCAACTCCTTCTCCAAGCCGAGCTTGATCGCCGCCGCGTGCCACGTGATCTTGCGGGTGACGAACTCGAGGCCGCGGCGGGGGGAGTTGGAGATCACCAAGCGACCCACGCCGGCGCAGAACCGGCCGGTCTCTGTCTCGACATCGAAGGTCCACTCGTCATCGGGGACGCAGGCTGGGACGATGCGCCGGACCTCTGCAGGATTCTTGCGCAGGTGCTGCCCCTTCGCTCCGACGCGAACGCGGGAGAAGAGGTTCAGCTGGTAGTAGGTGCGCCCATCGCGCTGCTCGGCGTATACAGAGGCAGGCTGGCCAGCGGAGTGATACATCCAGCACAGGCCCTGTGCGAGGACGGCGCTGTTGGTCTTGATCGAGGCGCCGTTGCCGCGCTTCAGGCCGTCGCCGGCGTAGTGACCGCGGAGGAAGCTCTCCTGCGCGTCCGGCCCGGCGTTGAGGATCAGCGGCGGGACCTGCTTGAAGTCGGTGGATGTGTACAGCTGCTCCCGCAGCCACATGGCGATCGCGCGATTGCCGGTGAGGTTGACGTGCTCCGTCGTCGCGTCCTCGCTCCACCCGGAGGTCCCCGTCCATTCCTTCGACGAGCCCATGAACAGGCGGCCCCACAGCATCGCGACGCGAATCCGCAAGCTGAGGTCGTTGTTGGTGAAACACACACTTTTACCATCTCTCGAGACATAGCCGTCTGAGGCCATCAGGCCGAGGAACTCCGCAAGCTCCTCCGACGCCACCGTCCATCCGTTCGGTGCCGGCATCTCCTCGCAGAGAGCAAGCTCGTCTCCCTCGTCGACGTCACACGCCGGTATCTTCGTGTGCTCGGCATCGAGCATATTGTGGTGGGCGGTGACGTCGACCACGCCGGCGCGTGCCTGGACGGAGAGAAGGTGGTGATCCGGATCGGTCGTCCGCCGGCGGGAGGCGGTTATAGCCGTGACCTGTGCCCATCGCTCGCCATCCCAGACCTCCAGCAGCCCCTTCGGCAGAAAGTTCTGAACCGCTTCACCCTTGCGAAGAAGTGGCACCAGGTCGACCGGTGTGACCACTTGCACCACCCCGTCCTGGCGGACGAGCAGGGGCGTATTCGAACATATTGACTCGTGGTTAAAAAGTATCCCCGACGTAGCATGCAGGTCATACGACTCGCGGTAGTTGACCGTGATGAAGTGGCCATATGCCTTCGCCACGCCATACGGCGAGCGCGGGTAGAACGGCGTCGTCTCCGTCTGCGGGACCTCCAGGACCTTGCCGAACATCTCGCTGGAGGAGGCCTGGTAGAAGCGCGCCTCCGGGCACACTTCGCGCATCGCCTCCAGCATCCGCGTCACGCCCGTGCCTGTGAACTCCGCAGTGAGCGTCGGCTGGATCCACGACACCGCCACAAACGACATCGCCGCCAGGTTGTAGATCTCCGACGGTTTGGATGCGCGCAGCGCGTCCACCAGCGAGCGCTGGTCGAGCAGGTCGCCTTGATGCAGCGTTAGGCGGTCGCGGATGTGCTCGATACGGTCGAACTTCTCCGTGGAGGCGCGGCGCACCATGCCGTGCACGTCATAGCCCTTCTCCAGCAGCAGCTCTGCCAGATAGGAGCCGTCTTGGCCGGTGACGCCTGTTATCAGCGCTGAGGGGCGAGTGGACATGACGCGGCAGCTTATCGACCGGCGCTGATGGGCCAGGCGTGCGCGCTACGCAGCCAGCGCACCGTCGCCGCGATTCCGTCCTCCAACTCGATCCGCGCGCGCCAGTCAAGCAGACGGTCCGCCTTCTCTACAGATGGCCAGCGACGCTGAGCTTCCACCCCAGTCGCCGGTACCGGCTTCAGCTCCACTGTCTCCAGATCCTCACCGCACGCTTGCCACACGATGCGCGCGATCTCCGCCACCGTCAGCTCGTGCTGAGCGGAGATGTTGAAGTCCTCGTTCAGCCCCGCCGAGGAGCTCATCGCCGCGACGATCCCATCCGCCAGATCGTCCACATATGTCAGCGTCCGTGTCTGCTCGCCAGAGCCCTGGATCTCGAGCGGGCGCTGGCCCGCCAGCACCCGTTCGATCAACTCCAATACTGCGTCCGCTGGCGCCTGTGCGACATCTGGCTCGACACTACCCACGTTGCCAGGGCCATACGCGTCGAACAAGCGGCAGATCGTGAACGGCAGCCCATGCTCGTCATGCGCCGCACGGCAATAAGCCTCGCCTGCCTGATGCGAAAGGCCGTGCGCCGAGAGCGGCATTGGGCAGCGCATCAGATGGTCCTCTGGCGTCGGAAAAAGCTCCGCCCGCTCGAACACAGACGCGCACGACACGTACACAAAACGCTCCAAGCCCAGCCCCAAAACCGCGCGGATGACCATGCTGTGCAGCGCGTTGTCAGCCTCGATCAGCGTGTACGGCGTCGCCTGCACGCTCGTCATCGCGCCCGCGACAGAGGCCAAGTGGATCACATGCGAGCAGCCGTGCGTCGCCGCCCGTGCGTCCCTTGCCACGCGCAGATCACCAATGTGCACCTCACAGCCCTCGCGCATCCACTGTGGCACCGGGCGCCGATCCGCCACACGCACCTCGTAGTTCGGGTCCGCCAGCAGCCGCCTCACCACCGCCGCCCCGATCATGCCCGCGCCGCCAGTGACGAGCACCCTGCTCACCTGTCGCTACCTCGCCCGCTCACGTGCTCCAGGTACTGGCGCGCAAACCCCATCACGAACAGCGGGTTGTAGCGGGCATAGCGTCGCCACAGCCGCCGTGGCTCACGCGACAGGCGGTATGACCACTCGAGGCCATTGCGCTGCATCCACGCCGGTGCCTGCGACACCAGGCCCGAATGGAAGTCAAACGCCGCACCAACCCCCACCAGCAACGACGGCGAGAGCCTGGGGCGCATCCTGTGCATCCACTGCTCCTGTCGCGGCTGCCCCGTACCCACCCACACCACCGTCGCCCCCGAAGCGTTGATCAGCTCGATCTCGTACTCGTCCTCCGCCGGCGTCAGCTCATGGAACGGAGGCGACGAGCACCCCACGATTCGCAGGCCTGGGAAACGCTCCAGCAGGCGTTCCTCCAGGAGCGCACTGCCCCCCGGATGGCGTCCGCCATACAAGTACATCGGTGTCCCGTTGACCGCCGCGCGAGCGCAGAACGCCGCCATCAGATCGGGACCGTACACACGCGTCGCGCGGGCATGCCCAAGCGCGTGCAGCGCCCACACCAGCGGCATCCCATCCGGCACCGCCAACGTCGCCGCCAGAGTTGCAGCAAGCGTGTCCGGTTCCTCGCGTGCCAGCATCACCAAATTGACTGCGGCCGCCGTCACGTAGCCCCGACTGCCCGTCGCAATCATCTCATCCATCCAATCCAGCACCTCCTCATAATCGGAGATCGCCAGCGGGATGCCCAAGATCTTGGCCCGCGGCGGAGGCGTCGGCGCCGCCAGCACGGCCGGGGCAGGCGGGTTCTCAGCCGGAGGCATTGGCATTGCGTGAAGATACTCACCCTCGTGGAGATCGACTTCGACTTCTGGGCAGGCCGGCGCGTGCTGCTCACCGGCCACACCGGCTTCAAGGGCGCATGGCTGTCGCTATGGCTGCAATCGCTCGGCGCTGATCTAGTTGGGCTGGCCGGCGGTCCGCCCACCAGCCCGTCCCTGTACGAGCTCGCACACATCGGTGACCACATGCGCGAGCTGCGCGTCGACGTGTGCAACGCTGACGCCCTCAGACACGCGCTCGCGCAGGCTCGTCCCCAGGTCGTCTTCCATCTCGCCGCCCAGCCGCTCGTGCGCCGCTCGCTACGCGACCCCGTCGCAACCTACTCCGTCAACGTGATGGGCACCGTCAACCTGCTCGAGGCCGTGCGTCAAGCCGACCCTGGCATCCAAGCCGTGCTGGTCGTCACCTCCGACAAGTGCTACGCCAGCCCAGACGAGCGCTCACGGCCATTTGTAGAGGACGATCCGCTCGGCGGAGCCGACCCCTATTCCAGCTCAAAGGCCTGCGCAGAGCTTGTGGTCAGCGCCTACCGCCGCTCCTTCTTCCACCACAGCGGCGCGCCACAGTTGGCCACCGCGCGCACCGGCAACGTCCTCGGCGGCGGCGACTGGGGCGAGGACAGGCTGCTGCCCGACTGTGTGCGTGCTGTAGAAAGTGGCCAGCCCCTAAAGCTCCGCAGCCCGCACGCCATCCGTCCATGGCAGCACGTGCTCAACCCACTCCGTGGCTATCTCTGCTTGGCCCAAGCGCTCGCGCACGACCCCACTGGGAGCACCGCACGGGCATGGAACTTCGGACCGCCAGCACAGCAAGCGCGAGCCGCCAGCTGGATCGTCGAGCGCCTCGCCCAGTTTTGGGGCGGTGAGCTCGCCTGGCAGCTCGACGACCGCGCCAATCCGCCCGAGGCGCCTTCTCTGGAGCTCGATTCCAGCGCCGCTCAGACGCTGCTCGGGTGGGCTCCTACGTGCGGCCTGGAGAACGCTCTCGCACTCGTCGTCGCATGGCACAAGGCTCATCGCAGCGGCGCTGACATGCGGGCGGCGAGCCTCGCGCAGATCGCCGGCGCGTGAGAGATCGCTTAGCTTTATTGGCCGCTTAAACGCCTGCCCGTACGCTGCCGTCTATGAACACACAGACCGTCGCAGCACCGCCCCGCGCAGGAGTCGACTGGCGTCGCGCCGAGTTCATTCTCACGCTGCTCGCCGTCATCGGCTTCATCACCCTGCCCATCCGCATCACCACCATCTACAGCGGCCTGCCCGCGCACCCGCTGTTCGTGCACGTGCCCGTCATCCTCATCCCCACCACCATCGTCGCCGCCGTCGTGTTCGTCATCAAGCCGCAGTGGCTCACGCGCTATGGCATCGCCCTCGCGCTCGTGTCCATCGTCGCAATGAGCTCCATCTTCCTCGCCATGCAAGCCGGCGCCGCGCTGCGCGGCGCGCTCTACCTGCAAGGTAACGCCGCCAAACTGATCTCCGAACACTCGCATGCGGCGCACATCCTCGCCATCGTCTACGTGCTCTTCACCGCCACGCTGATCGTCACCTTCGCCGCCCAGCGCATCTCCGGCGGTATGCCAACTGGCCTCGGCATCGTTGACAGTCTGCTCACCCCCAAGCCGATGCTCACCGCCCTGCGCGTCGTGCTCGTGCTGCTCGCCGTCGTTGCCGGCTACATGTGCTTCCGCACCGGCGACCTTGGCGCCAAAGCCGTCTGGCAGGGGAGGCTTCAAGCGGTTCACGGTAGGTCAGGGCTGCCAGCGCCATTCGCACGCCACGTAGCTGTCCGATAGCGACCGCTCCCGGGATCGCGCGCGGCAAGCGGACGCTGGCTTACTTCGTGAAGCGGGCGTTTCCCCAGACTGCATCGGCGTGGCAGACTTCGTTGTAGCTGCAGACCTTTGGGTTGGCAACGGTGGTGTGCAGCACGATCTGGGTTTGCCCAGCGACGCTGACTTCGATATTTTCTGCGTGTTCTTTGTAAACCATCGTCGACTGTGATTCTCTGTGACTAGCGCTACCGGTATCGACTTCAAAGATGATGGAGGGGCTGTCCGCGGCTTCGTAAGTGCCGCCCGTTTCTAGCCCAATAGACGCTAGGAAATGTGTAAAGCCTTCGGGGACAGAGAACGTCTCGGAGCGGACGTTAGAGCAGCACGAGCTGTAGATCTGTCGGATGCTGTGCGGAAAGGCAGTTCCGTCGATTGTTGCGAGCCCTGTACCGAAGTCTTCTTCGGCTTCTGCGGATGACGAGCTGATTTCTGTTGGGCCTGCCGTATCGAGGTAGTCCGTCGTACCAGACGAGCCTTCCGCGACTGGTGCCGTTGGCGTCGTAGGCGTTGAAGAGGTCGGGTTGGTCTGCACGGTTGATGTTGGCTTGGTTGGGTCGGATGGCGCGATCACATTGACGTAAATTGCTTTGCCGCCGAATACTGCACCGACCAGGGCGGCGGCCAGCGCAGCAAACAGCGCACGCAACGCCATCGGCGGAATGCCGGACAGCCACGAACGCAATCGTCGCCGTCCAGGCTGCTTCTCGACAAGCTGCGCAGCGGGATCGTGGTGACCCATCTCAGAGGCACGATCGGATGATGTCTTGGGGCTGTTGCTCGACTCAGGCATGTATCAGCAGCACTCTTTCCCCGGCATCCGACGTGAAGGCGAATAGTTGCCAGAGCCGCCTATATATCGACGGTTCGAGCAGCCAAACTTTAGCTGCGCAGTTCGTTTCGCGGGGGTCTCGGCCAGCCAGCAAAATCCTGCGGGCAGGCAAAATTTATAACCTGCCCGAGGATGAGCCCCCTCAGCCTGCGTCGCTATCGCGCCGAGCGTCTGCTGCGGGACGAGTTCGAGGCGCTCAGAGGACGGGTGCTCGCCACCGTTCGCGCGAGGCTTGGTGGGAGCGGTGCGAGCCTCGACCAGGGAGACCTCGAGGCGTGTTACGCCATCGCCTGGCAGGGCCTGTACGCAGCCGTGCTCGACGGGCAGGAGATCGCCAACCCAACCGGCTGGCTTGTGCTCGTCACCTTCCGGCGTGCCATCGAGGACCTGCGCGCGCGTGGGCGGAGCAACGGCGGCACGCCGTGGTCTGAGGGCGCCGGCGTTGGCGCTCAGTGGGAGGGAGTCGAGCCGGGCACGGATGCCGCCGGCACGACCGATCTCGACTTGGCTGCCGAACTCGACCATCGCATGCAGTTGCGCCAGCTGTTCGAGGGGTTGCGCGGGCGCCTGGACGGGCGCGAGCGCGAGGCCGCCGCGCTTTGCTACCTGCAGGGCCTCTCGCGCTCGGAGGCAGCCGCGCGCATGAACGTCAGCGACGCGCGCATGCGCAAGCTCATGGAGGGACGCGGGCCCGGCCGCCCCGGAGTTGCCAGCAAGGTTGGCGCGCTCGTGCAAGCGATCCGCGACGGCGACTGGTGCGAGCAACAGGGCTCGCTCATGCGCGCCCTCGCGTTCGGCGTGCTCGACCCGCAAGGCGAGCGCTACCAGCTTGCCCTGCTGCACCACGGTCAATGCCCCGCCTGCAGGGCCTACGTTGTCTCTCTCCGCGGCCTCGCCGCCGCGCTACCGCCCGTGTTCCTGCCATACAGCCTTGGCGCAGCCGTGCTTGGACTTGCCGACGGGGCCGTTCACGCCGGTAGCGGTGCCGGTGTGGTTGGCGGTGGCAGCAGTGCGCAGGGAGGGGCCGCGGGCGCCGGTCTGCAGGCCGGTCGCGGGGTCGCCGGCGCTGCGTCCGCATCCGGCGCCGCCGGTGTCGGTGGTGCAGCCGGGGGCGGCTGGCTGATCGGGGCTGGGCCATTCGGCGCCAAGTTTGCCGTTGGCTGCCTGCTCGCGCTTGGCGTGGGGGCAGGGTGCGTTGCGCTCGATACGGGCGGCCCGGCGCATGTGCCTCGCCACCGGCATCGGCTAGTTGCCCGCGCTCACGGGCCTGTGCTCTCGACTGTGCCCGGCGGCGACGAGTTGGCTGGGTTTGGCCCTGGCAGCGCCACGTCGGTAGGAGCCGGCGCGGGCGGTGCTGCGCTCACGCTCGCCACCAAGGCCATCCGCGAGTTTGGGCCCGAGGCGCTTCTCGCCGGCACAGGATCGTCAACGGCTGTCGCCCACAGTCAAGCCGCCCGCTCGACCAAGGCCACGTCTGCGGCGGCGGGATCGCGGCAGGCCGGCGCGTCATCGCCGCGTTCGCGTGACTCAGCTTCCGCTGGCAGCCAGCCGACGGGCTCTAGCTCCAGCTCAGCTTCCACCGGAGACTCCACCGCGGCTGAGCGCGAGTTCTCGCCTGGTTAGGGACATCGCGCCTGGTTAGGGACATCGCTCGCAGCTCGAGCCGGATGCGCCTCGCTAATGAGTCTGTACGTGCCCTTACTCGTCGCCGTAGCGCGGCTCGACATCGAGCAATGTAAAGGTGGGCGGCCGTACGGTAGATGTTGAGATTAGTGCGTCCCGTACAACGAGTAGGGACGCCCGGACCTCACTGCCCCAGAGGTTCTCGTCGCGGATCTTGGCCTCGACCTCAGGCAGATAGGTGCCATTGACGACCCTCCTGCCCTTGAGGAGCGGATCGCGCGTTGCGTTGCTATCCAGCCTCAATCCGAATCCATGCAGCTCCTGGTTGGCAATCGACAATGTCCCGAAGGCCGTGATCGTCGTCTCTCGCGGCTCGGTCGATGCGTTCAACTCTTCCGCCACGCGTATTGCCTTGGCTGGCGTGAGTTCCGTCGGCTCATGGGCAGGCGCTTCAATCGTAAGCGTAACTCCAGTTTGTGCGACAGCGTTGGCCAGCGTTTTGTATGCACCGGCAACATTGCTACCGAGACCCACCGCAACCTCAGGAGCCTCTGTAGAAGGCACTGCGACCAGCTCTGAAGCAAACTCGGCCGCAACAACCAAATCGGTGAGGGCTCCTCGAAGGGCACCGCCAATCTCCTCGGCTTGCTCAGGTGAGGGCGAGCCACCCGCAGCCGCATCGAGCCTCCGCGCATCTTCTAGCTTGGCCTGAGCCCTCGCCGCTTCAGTCTCAGGTGCCCGGAACGCGAGCGTGACCGATTTTGCGAAGGACATGGTCTCTAGTTGGGGTTTGGAGCCGAGGGTGCCAAACAGCCTGCAAATCCTCACGATCATCAGGCCGATGGCTTCGCCATCGCCAGACGTGGCCCCAATGTGATCGCCCTCAACGATCATATGAATTGGCGCCCCTGGGTCGTAGCTAGTAAAGAACGACCACTTCCCGAGCTTCTCCTTCATTTCTTTGCGCTGGGCTTTTTTCTGTGCTCGTTTTGCTTTCAGCGCCGGGAGGAGCCCGCCGACGGCCACTGGTACGGCTTCCCTTTCGCTGTCGCGCTCAGCGACCTCTTGGCCTTGGCCCTCGGACGGGTCGTCTGCAGTGGAATCGTCAGTCATTCAGAGACTGGCGTGGAGGCCAACGAGCAACTCCCAAAGTACGAGAGCAATCGTCGCCAAGGCAAGCACCTGCGTCCCGATCACGAGCCGGAACCTTACCTTGTTTGCCAGTCGGTGTGATTCCACTATCAGGGCATAGAGCGTCGTGAACTCATCTCGAGCCGCATCCTCTGTAGTCGCAGTCTTAATCGTGTCGAGGACGATCTTCGGCGTTAGGTTGCGACTACGGAGGGGAAGCTCCGCAATAAGCAGCCCTGCCGCGCAAAGGGCGAGCGCGAGCGCAGCCCATGCCGTGTGATTGATCAGTGTGCCGGTCCGATGACCGAGGGTCGCGGCCTTGGTTACGTACGAGCCATAGGACACCGTTTGGACGACCGCAAAGAACGTGGCGGCGAATGCAAACGCCTGCCGAGAGCGAGCCCGTGCAGACTCGGCGCGTGCGATCTCTTGGTTCGCCAGCTCGCGGAGCAGCTCAAGGCCGAGCGATGAGCCGTCGCGATTGTCCTGCCCTCCGCGAGTCAGCTCTCGATCATGGTCGACTGGCTCAACGGATCTAAGAGGGCCTCGCCCCTCGGGCGGATCTGGGGGCACAGCGGCAGTACGCGTCATCTCAACAAGGATACGCGCGAGGGGGGCTGGTACGCGAAATCGAGCCACCAGGTGCTCCCTTGGATATCTACGCTCACAAGCGGGCAGCGCCACGGATGTCAGATATGGGTCGACCAATCGGAACACTAGAGCGCCAGGTCCGGCGAGCGCGACGCGGCGCTCTAAACGGCTCAGACGACGTCTCCAGCTCGCGGCCGATGTCCGCCAACGACCAGATCGGCGGGTGCCGCATGCACATCTACTGCTTGGTGTCTTTGGGCGATTCCCGTGTGGGAGCCTACGCGTCAACCGTCTTGAAGAAGTCAGGCACCTCTCCAGTCACCGCATAAGCGGTCCCACAGCCAGCGCACCGCAGCAACTCAGGCTCATGCTCGCGCAGCAGCTCCCCGTGGCAGGCGGCACAGCGCCACTCGAGCTTTCCCTCGCCGTGGCCGGTCTGATCGGTCGCTGGCACAGTGATCAGCCAGTCACGGTTACGCAGCGCCTTCACGCGGTGAACGGGTGAGCCCAGGCGTTGCGAGACGGTGTGGTCGAGGCCATAGAAGGCATCGCGCAGGCCGCTCGGTAGATGGCGGCCGAAGCCCACGATCATCGCCAGGGTGGCGTTGCAGCGAAAGCTGCCATACGTGGCGTCAGGGCCGAACAGCTGACGCATGGTGGCAGGATCGAAGTTGTTGATGTGCCCCTCATCGTGCAGCTCGTAGTCGGGCTCGTGCTCGTCAGCGCTCTGGCTCACGGGCGTGGTCACGAGCACCGTCCCGCGCGAGACGCGACGCATCTCCGCGATCATCAGATCGGGGTCGAGCACATGCTCGATCACCTCAGTGGAAAGCACCAGATCGAAGCTGCCGTCGGCGAACGGCAGCCGGGTCGCCTCAGCGGCCGCCACGGGGAAGCCGTAGATCTGGTGTGCCTTGGCGAGGGCGGTGGTGGAGAGATCGACACCCCACACGCTCGCGCGAAAGCGATCGCGCACGACGTTCATGAAGTAACCCTCGGCGCAGCCAACGTCGAGAACGCTCGCGAACGTCAGCGAGTCGAGCGCCGACAGCAACGCCCGCTGGCGCACGTAGTGCCTGAACGCGTCCGGCGTATAGCCGTGGTGGGGCTGGTGGTCCGCATGCGTGAGGACCGCGTTTTCGGCCTCCCGTACCGCGCTCGCGTAGTCCTCGCGCGAGAGCGTGTCCCGATCCTCGGCCATTTGCTGAGCTTATCCAAGCGTGCGGGTGCCGCAAGCCCGCGGCAGCGGCGTGGCGCTCAGCCGCGCGGGAAGACCTTCCCCAGCCGCGCCAGCGCGAGCGGGTTGCCGCGGGGACGAAGCCGGCCGCGGGCGGCGGCACGCAACGGGTCCAGGCGCTCGCCGACGATGTCCACCCAATCCTGGTAGGAAAGGCGCAGGCGTAGGTCGGGTTTCGCTGCGTCGCCCTGCTGGACGGTGCTCGAGCCGTTGTTGACGGTCAAGTGCCAGGTGGGGACATCAGGGTCGGTGAACTCCCACTGGAAGGTGGTGGGACGCTTGAGCCCGTGGTTGGGGTCGACCTGGCGGCGGATCGTGTCGAACAGCAGCGCCACCGTCTCCTCGTCACGCAGGGTGGGGCCTTCGCGCACGCCGATCACTCCCGCTTTGGCGAGCGCCCGCCCGCGCTGAGAGATCTCAAGCGGTGAGAGCCCCTGTGGCAGTAGCGGCGGGCCAGGCAGCGACTCGATGGCGAGGCCGGCGGAGCGCAGCTTGGTGGTCATGGACGTCAGGCCCTCTACGCCCACCTCGTCGTATGTGGCGTCGAAAACGGTGATGTAGCGTTCGTCCCAGCCAGGGGGCATCAGCACCTGCGCGGTGTAGCGGGTGACGTCGCGCAGGATCTTCCCGACCGCCTTGGGTACGCCCACAGGGTCTTCGCGGTTGAGGTCCGACAGGAGCTTCACGCCGAAGCCGATGTGCCGCTGCTCGTCGGCGGCGATGTTGGCCATGCCCTCGCGGAATGCCGGCAGCTGATCGCGCTTCTCCAGGTAGCCGCAGATGAAGTGCTGGCCGGGCTGAGCGAGCGCTGCCTCCACGACGATGTGGTAGAGCGTCACCGCTGCGGCGAGTTTCGCGGGCGAGTGATCGGCGCGCAGTTCGTCGGCCATGCGGTCGAGGCGGCCGAAGATCTTGCGAAAGCCGGGCGTCAGTTGCGGCTTGACGGCCTGCAGGCCGCTCGCCATCGAGCCATCGCCGATGCCGCACACCTCCTGCATGAAGCGCTTGAAGAACACCGCGTGGCGGGCCTCGTCGACCTGCTGGGTGGTGAGGAAGTACTTCTGCTCCTCACGTGGGGCCGCGTCGATGTACGGGGAGAGATTGTCCGCGACCGCGTCCTCGCCCCAGAAGAACAGGCAGTAGTTCCATAGGGCGGCGGTGCGCTCGAACTCGGTGAAGTCCTCGCGCCACTGGCGGGCGTCCTCGGTGAAGTCGAGCTCGGTTGCACGCCAGTTCCCGCGCTCCCAGCGCGCGTACAGGTCCTCGTAGGAGATCGCGTCGGCGGGCAGGCTGGCGAGGTTCGCATCCGCCGCCGGACCGGAGGTT
>DATBYJ010000181.1:0-13902 GCA_036513795.1 Solirubrobacteraceae bacterium
GGATGCAGTTCCTGCCTTCTGAGTGGGCTCAGTACGGTGTCGACGCCAACGGCGACGGCTACAAGGACCCCTACAACCCCGCCGATGCGATCTTCGCGGCTGCCAGGTACTTGCGGGCTGCCGGCGGCGAGACAAACATCAAGGCAGCCATCTACTCCTACAACCACTCGCAGGAGTACGTCGAATCGGTGATGCTGCGCGCCCAACTCCTTGGTGGCACGCCCTCGGAACTCCTCGGCGCGATCACCGGCCTGACCGAGGCGCGCTTCCCGGTGTACGCAGCCTCGCACTACAGCGACGGCTTTGCGACTGTGTCCCCTACTGGCTCAGGCTCACCGACGACGCTCGTCGGCACGACTATTTACTCGCAGGCCGGGGCCCCCGTGATCGCGGTGCAGGACGGCGAAGTCGTACAGGTCGGGGAATCGCCGACGCTCGGACATTTCGTCTCCTTGCGCGACGCCTACGGCAACACCTACACGTACGCGCAACTCGGCGACGTCTCATCGGTCTACCCGGTGCTCGAGCCACGCGTGCACTCGGCGGTGAGCCGGCGCATCGCAGGAGGCGCCCGCAAGCCCGAACCGGCCCCCAGCGGCCCGGCCACCGCAGGCGCGCAGCCCCGCTCGCCGCTCTCGGAGGGTGCGGCGATCTCCGGGCTCGCGCTTGGCGCGGCAGCCGGCCTGGAATCGGCCTCCATCCTGCCGGCGCTACCGACGACCAAACGCACGTCGCGGACCCACTCGCGGCCGAAGCCGTCTGCTCGCGTACGCGCCTTCAGCGAAGGCGCCAACGAGGTCTATCTCCACACCCTGGCGCCCGGTGTACAGGTGATCGCGGGAACCGTGCTCGGTCATGTCGGCCCGGAAGCGAGTGCCGCCGGCGCGAGTGCCGCGGCGCCGCCGCACATCGTCTTTCAGATCCGCCCAGCCGGGCTCGATGCGCCGCTGATCGACCCGAAGCCGATCCTCGATGGTTGGGTGGCGCTCGAAGGCAGCGCGATCTTCAGGGCGAAGGGTGAGAACCCGTTCCTGGCGACGTCACCCACCGTCGGTCAGGTGCTACTCGAGTCAAAGCAGCAACTCGAGCCGCAGGTGCTGCACGGAGGCAGCGTGAAGCTTGGTAGCTGTGCGCGTCAGGACGTGCAGGAGGGGCGCGTCGATAAGCGCGTGCTGGCGGCGCTCGAGTACCTGGGGGTCTCCGGTCTGAAACCCACAGTCTCGGGGCTGGCATGCGCGCCGCGCACGCCAGCGGCACTCGCGGCCAACGCACCGGCCAGCGCCAGCAGCAAGGCAGTGGCGATCACCGCCGTCAACGGCATCCCAGTCGCCGGTCACCAGGGCCAGGGGACTGTCGCCGATGAAACCGTGCGCAAGCTGCTGATGCTGCAGGGGCTCGCGAGGCCACAGCGGATCGTCAGCCTGATGAGCTATCCCGGCGCCGCTCGGGCGATCACCAGCACTGCTGGCGCTACTGCCATCCACGTGTCGTTCGCCACGCCCAACGCACAGACGGGGCACACCGCGAGCCTGTTCAATGCGGGGCTGACGCCCAACCAGTGGATTGCGCTGGTCGACAGGCTGGGCGAGATCCCCGATCCGACCGTGGGAAGCGGGCACTCGAGCGCGTCGATTCCCGACAGCGGCGGCGAAGCGAGCACGAAAACGGAAGCGGGTAGTGATGGCAACAACTAGTCCCCCGCCTGTCCCCGGAAGGGGAAACCCAGCGCCAACGCCGCCGTCTGCACCGGGCTCAGCGGTGCCGCGCGTCCGCTCGAGTGCCTCCAATCGCATCCGCTTCCTCACTGCGGGAGCGTTGGCGCTCATCGTGCTGATCGTCGCCTACCTGTTGTTCGCCGGCTCCGGCGGGGCGACGTATAAGCTCGAATTCGCCGAAGCCGACCAGCTCGTCAGGGGTGACCAGGTGCAGGTTGGCGGTACGCGGGTCGGCAGCGTGACCAACATCGAACTGACACACAACTTCAAAGCGCTGATCACGATCCACGTCGACTCCTCGCTCGTGCCGCTGCACGAAGGCACAATCGCCCAGGTGCGGGTGCCATCGCTGACGACCGTTGCCAACCGCTACATCGCGCTCAGCCCTGGGCCCAACAACAACCGGGCGCTGTCCTCGGGCGCGAAGCTACCGGCCAGCGCCACTCGCGAAGTCACAGACCTCGATGCGCTGTTCAACACGCTCAACCCCAAGACGCGCAAAGGCCTGCAGGGCTTCATCCAGGGGACTGCCGAACAGTACGTCGGTCAGGGCAAGAACTTCGGTGAATCGATCGAACTGTTCCCTGCCTTTCTGACATCAACCAACCACTTCTTCGCGGAGCTCTCAAGCGAACAGTCGGTGTTCACGAGCTTCCTGGTGGAAACGGCCAAGGCCGTGACGACGATCGGTGCGCGTAAGGACTCACTTGCCGACCTGATCGAAAACCAGAACAAGGCGCTCGGTGCTGTCGGCTCGGTACAAGCACAGCTGGCGAGCGGCCTGAAAAAACTGCCCGTGACGCTGCATCAGGGCAACGTGACATTTGCGGAACTGCCGTCGTCGCTCGCCGCACTCACGAAATTCGTCGAAGCGTCCAGGCCAACGACAAAGTCGCTGAGGACGCTGCTCGAAAGGCTGCGCCCGCTGCTGACGACGGCCACGCCTGCGGTGCATGACTTCAGCCTGGATTTCAGCCGTCCCGGCGCGAACAACGATCTCACTGATCTTGCGCGTGCGCTCCCGGCGCTTGCCGATCAGCTCAAGAGCACCTCTCCGGCAAGCGTCACGGCGCTCCAGGAATCGGTGCCGATCACTGCATTCTTCGGCCCATACGCTCCCGATCTCGCCGGTACCTTGCGCACCTTCGGGCAGGCCACCGCGTACTACGACGCTGATGGTCATTACCTGCGTGCCAACCCAATCCTGCCTGACTTTAAGCTCGGAGAAAACAACACCCTGACCCCGGCCAGTCCGCAGGCGGCCCTGGAAAACCTGAAATCCGGCCAGCTACGCCGTTGCCCTGGCGCTGCCACGGCGCCGGCCGCCGACGGCTCATCGCCGTTTGTCGACGGAGAACTCCTGAGTTGCGACCCCTCGGAGGTCCCATGATCCTGGCCACGCATGGCTGCGCTGGATCTGCGTCCTCGGTCGCTCGCGTGCGTAGCACGCCACGCTCCCTGCGTCCTGGGTGGGCGGGACCTGGTCAGTCTGCGTGTCCAGGATGGCGAAAGGGGCAATCGCGATGAATAGACGGCGTAGCTCCATCGCTGCGAGCCCGCTGCTGGTTGGCGCGATCACGACGCTGATCGTGGTGGTGGCGGTGTTCCTCTCTTACAATGCCAACAACGGCCTGCCATTCGTGCCTACGTACAATCTCAAGGTCGAGTTGCCGAATGCCACCGGGCTGCAGCCGTCGAACCAGGTGCGCATCGCCGGAACCCGAGTGGGGCTCGTTGGCTCGTTGACTCCGCATGAGGATCCGCACACCGGGCGCATCACCGTGATCGCGAACCTCAAGCTCGAAAAGGGAATCGAGCCGCTCCCCGCAAACACTAAGGCGGTGGTCCAGTCGGTCTCAGCGATCGGCTTGAAGTACCTCGAACTGGAAAAGGGCAACTCGCACCAGACGCTGAAGGCTGGCAGCACGATCCCGGTCGACCAGACGCGCGAACCGGTCGATATCGAGGAACTCTTCAATATGTTCGATGCGAAAACGCGACAAGCGATCAAGGTCAACACGAACAACTTCGGCGATGGTCTTGCCGGCCGCGGGCTCGGCTTGAACAAGGTGATCGCCGAACTACCGCCGCTCGTCACGAAGGCGATCCCGGTGCTGCACAATCTGGCTGCGCCCGCCACGGGCCTGCACGAGCTGTTCGTCGCGCTCGACCGCGCTGCTTCGCAGACAGCGCCCGTCGCCGAATCCAATGCCGAACTCTTCAGCAACCTCGACACCTTCTTCAAGGCGTGGGCCAGTGTCACGCCATCGATCGAAGCGACAACCAGGGGCGGGCCGGCAGCGCTGCGGCAGGCGACATACTCGCTACCGCACGAGGCGCCATTCTATGAAGACGCTGCCGAGTTCATGCACCTGCTGCGGCCCAGCGCGATCTCGCTACGCACCGTGGCGCCGCAGCTCGGACATGCGGTCAGCCAGGGAGCCGTCAATTTTGCAGCGGCGACCAAATTGAATACGCGCTTGGCCGAATCCTCACAGGCGCTTCAGGAATTCGCCGAGAATCCCGTGGTACCGCTTTCGTTCGAAGATTTCCAGGAAACCCTGGAAATCGGCAACCCGCTGCTCGCTGGCATCACGCCCGAGCAGACTAAGTGCAACTACCTGTCGCTCGCGTTTCGCAATCTTGCGAGCTTGCAGAGTGAGAACGCCGGCGTGGGCACACTCGCACGCACCGGTGTGGTGTTGGCGCCGACCGGTGCCAACAACGAGGGCTACCCGTCCTCAGCTCCTGCTAACGGCCCCTCCGAAGAACCCCTCGTCGGTACGAACCCTCTGCAACACGCAGACACCAAGAACAATCACCTTCACGTCAACCAGTATCCGAATGTGAGTGGTCCAGGTCAGGCTCAGGTGTGCGAAGCGGGCAACGAGACCTACGTACCTGGGCAGGCCGAGATCGGCAATCTGCCGGCGAGCGACGTCTCGAACAACCGCGAAATCACCAATCGAGAAGACGACCTATTCGGCGAAAAATATTCGGCGAATACGCTCAAGGCACTCGGCCTGGCGAAGGCACCGCCGAAAGCGAAAGCCAAGAGCAAAACAAAGGGCAAGACCAAGGCCAAGGGGAAGGGCAAATGAACCTGCGCTTCTGGGGTCGCCAACAGCGCGTGCCGGTCGTCGATCTGCAACGTGCCAATCCCGTTAGAGCTGGTGTGGTGTTGATCGTGATCATCCTGATCGCGGTGTACTTCAGCTTTACCAAGAGCATTCCGTTCAAACACGGCTTTCGCCTCAAGGCTGAGTTCGCGACGGCTATTGACATCCAGCCGAAGTCGCCGGTGCGAATCGCCGGCGTCAACGTCGGCCAGGTCACCTCGATTCAACGTGCCGGCAAGACCGGCTTGGTGAACATGGAAATCGAATCGAAAGGCCTGCCGATCCACACCGACGCTACGCTCAAGATTCGCCCGCGCCTGTTCCTCGAAGGCAACTGGTTCATCGAACTGCAGCCCGGCAGCCCCTCCGCGAAAACGGTCTCATCGGGTTACACGGTCCCGGTCGCCCAGACCGCCGACCCGGTCCAACTGGACCAAGTGCTCGATGCGCTGAACACCGACACGCGTGCCAACCTGCAGAGCTTTCTCATCAACTACGGCGAAGCCTTGACGCGTAAGCCGCAAGCGCCGGAAAATGCGGAACAGGACCCCGAAGTGCGGGGGTTGAACGCGGCACAGGCACTCAACAAGACCTACACCCACAGTACGCCAGCCCTGCGCGGAGCCGCTGTCTTGGACCAGGCGATCACTGGTACGGAAGCCCACGATCTGTCGAAACTGATCACCAGCATCGGCAAGGTGACCTCGGCGCTGAACGTGCACGAGCAGGACCTGAGCGAACTTTTCCCCAACTTCAATACGTTCTTCGCCGCTCTGGCGACACACTCTGTGGGCTTGAAAACGCTGGTCGCCGAGCTGCCGCTCTCGCTGACGAATCTCTATCGCGGCCTCGTCGGCCTCGACGCAACCTTCCCGCCAACGCGTGCGTTTGCGCACGACATCCTGCCGGGTCTCAAAAACACCAATACGACCGTCACCGCGGCGCTTCCTTGGATCGAACAGGTGCAGGCATCGCTGCAACCGAGCGAGCTGGGAGGGGTCGCCAAAGGCCTTGAGGTCGCGATACCGTCGCTTGCGCGGGTCACCGGCGAACAGATCCCACTCTACAAGCAGACGGGCGAATTCAACAAATGCCTGACGAAAATCATCTTCCCAGCCGGCAACACCAAGATCCAGGACGGGTCGAGCACCTCCGGGGTCGAAGATTACAAGGAATTCTGGTACAGCCTGGTGGGGTTGGACAGCTTCGGCCAGAACTTCGACGGCAACGGTGCGATGGCACAGGCGCTAGTGGGCAATAGCGGACAGACGCTGCTGTCACAGCCGACATCCATCCTCGGCACAAGCCTCAAGGGAGAAAAGCTGCTGACGCGCTCGCCGCTCACTCCGCTTGGCACACGGCCGGCCTATCCTGCGGAAGAGCCGCCGTACGAGCCGCTCGTTCCCTGTTACACCCAGGCATTGCCAAACTTCAATGGGCCGCTGTCGCAAGGTCCCGCCGATGGGAGCGGCGGATGACGCCTACCGACAGCCACGAAGGCGGGCTGAGCGTCCGCGATCAGATCGAGCGCTACCGCTCGGCGTTCATCGCCGTGGTCACGATGGTCGTGATCGCAGCCGCCGTCGGCGGTTACATCCTCGCGCACGAGAACCTCAAGCTTCCAAGCTGGGTGCCGGTCCTCGGCCACAGCTACTACACGCTCGAGGCCGAATTTCAGACAGCCCAAGCGGTTACCCCCGGCCAGGGACAGGCGGTCACGATCGCGGGCGCGAAGGTCGGCGAAATCGCGACCGTCGACCTACGCAACGGGGTGGCGATCGTGACAATGCACGTGACTCCGAAGTACGCCAAGTACATCTATCGCAACGCGACGCTGCTGTTGCGACCCAAGACGCAGTTGCAGGACATCACCGTGGAGGTCAATCCGGGCACACCGTCCGCGGGAAAATTGCGCAGCGGTGAGGTGGTCCCCCTGTCGCAGACCGCCCCGAACGTGGACTTCGACGAATTCCTCGCGGGACTCGATGCTGAAACACGTTCCTACGTGCAGGAGTTGCTTGCCGGTCTGGGGATTGGGCTCAAAGGCAACAGCAAGGAGCTGGCGGCGACGCTGAAGCGCTTTGATCCCACTGCGCGCCTGGGCGAGGAAATCCAGAGGGAACTGAAAGCGCGCCACGCGAACATCGCGCACTCGATCCACAATTTCCGGTTGCTGACCGAAGCGCTCGGTGGTAAGGACCAAGAGCTCTCAGAGCTGGTCGACTCTTCCAACGCCGTACTACGAACGTTCGCCAAAGAGGACGCAGCTTTCGAAAGCACGCTGCAGCTGCTTCCAGGGGCTATCCACAAGACTGGCACGGCGGTCGGCAAGCTTGCGACCGCGACGAAAGTACTTGGGCCTACACTGCGCGAGCTCGAGCCGTTTGCGCGCGCTCTGGGTCCTGCTAATGAAGCCACCCGCCGTTTGGCGTTGAAGACGACGCCGATTATCAAGAACGAGATCCGGCCTTTTGCACGGGAAATTCTCCCCACCGTCAATGAACTGGGCCCGTCTACCCAGCAGCTGGGCGAAGCGCTCCCGAAACTAGCGTCTGCATTCGCAGTGTTCAACGAACTCTTCAATGAGCTCGCCTTCAACCCGGGATCTGACAAGGCCGGGTTCCTGTTCTTCGCGGACTGGGGTGCCCATGACCTCAATAGCGTGGTGAGCACATCCGACGCTGACGGGCCGCTCGCTCGCACGCTCCTGTACTTCAACTGCAAAGTGCTCCCGATCTTCAAAGGCGTCGAGGAAGTAAACCCAACCGTGGATCTCCTGCTCAGTCTGCTGAAGCCGCCAACCAAGGAAGAATGTCAGCATGAGGGGATACTGAACACGAGCGTCACCGCTTCGAGCGAGCGAGGCCACACAAAGGCATCGTCGACGGGGCCGTTTACGAGCTTGGGTCAGTCGGCCTTCGGAGGGAAAGGCTGAGATGCAAAAGCGTGCGCCAACGCTCGGCAACCTGCTGGTGATCATCCTGTTCATACTCAGCTGCTTTGGGCTGCTGATGTTCCTCTGGGAGTCATTCGGCGGCCCGCTGCCGCTCAAGCCGAAGGGTTACCGCTTCACGGTTGCGTTCCCCCGCGCGTTCGCGCTCGCCGAACAGTCGGACGTGCGCATCAGCGGCGTCGAAGTCGGACACGTGATCTCGGTGAAGCTCAACCACGAAGGTCGCACGCAGGCGACAGTTGAAGTCGCCGCAAAATACGCACCGATCCGCGCGGACACGCATGCGATCCTGCGAACGAAGACACTGCTTGGAGAGACCTACGTGCAGTTGATCCCCGAGAACCAGAGCGGCCCGTTCTTGAGCGACGGTGGACGGCTTCCCAATAGCCAGGTCGAACCGTCGGTGACACTAGACGACATCCTCTCGGCGTTCAACGCCAAGACCAGGCGCGACTTTCAGATCTGGCAAGAAGCGGTGGAGCCATCGCTAAATGGGCGCGGCGAAGAAATCAACGCCGGCTTCGCCCGACTCGAACCATTCGTCGAAAGTGCGAATCGGCTGGTCAACATCCTCGATGCTCAAGAAGGCGCCGTCAAAGAGGTTGTCCACAACACTGGCGTCGTCTTCAATGCGCTTGCCAGTCGCGATCACCAACTCGAAGGCTCGATTGTCAACGGCGAGCGTACGTTCCACGCTGCCGCTGAAGCCAGCCAGGCGTTCGCCCAGGCGTTCCGCGAACTGCCGGCCTTCGAGCGGAGATCGAGCAAGGCGTTCAAAGAAGTCGACCGCTTCGCTGCGATCGCCGACCCGTACTTCAAGGAATTCCAGCCCACCGAGCGCCAGCTCGCCTTGCTGCTCGAGGCCGCCAAGCCGTTTGCGCCAGAACTCAACAAGTTCCTCACCTCGCTCGGGCCGCTCACGAAGGCTGCCGAGACCGGTCTTCCAGACCTCAAGCAGTCGCTGAAGTTGGTCGTTCCCGTGCTCGAAAACTTCAGGCCCGTGTTGCACAACCTCGACCCATTCCTTAAGTACACCGGGGAATATGTGCCTGAGGTGCAGGCGTTCTTCGCGAACGTCACCGCTGCCACGGAGGCGACCGAAGGTAACGCCAACACCGGCGGGAAAGGGCCAAAGCAGCACCTGCTGACGACGATGGCGGTCCTCAGCCCGGAGAGCCTTGCGATCTACCCCAGTACGCTCGGTACTACGCGTTCCAACGCATACCCGCACTCGGGCTCCTACAGCTCCCTCGCCAGTGGCCTGCCGGTGTTCGAATCGAAGACCTGCGCTAACTCCGCTCCGAGTGTCAACGGCCCCGGAAATGGGATAGTCAAAGGCAGCATCATCCTGAGCCTTATCAGGTTCGGCGTGGTGAACCTGCCCGAAGCCTTCACCGAAGTGAAGACCGGCAGGGAAGAAAAGGAAGCTAATGGCGAACCGCTGACGCAGGTCGGGGAAACCACCGAACAGAAGGAGTCAAGGGAACGCGTGGAAAGGGAAGAATCCGAAGTCAAGGCGGCGCTGGAAAAGGAGGCCGCCGAACAGCACGGCACAGGGCCTAATCGCGTCGCCGCTCCCCCCTGCATCAAGCAGAGCCCGTTCACGTACAACGGCGAAACAAGCGAATTCCCACACGCCGTCTACAAGGAACGATGACCGAGGACCGTCACCAATATCACGCGACCGACGTCGATTTTGCGGGCGACCCAGACGATGCCAGATGGTCGATTCGCTGTCTGGACGTACACAAGCGCTTGGGCGGAGTGCCTGTGCTCGATGGCCTCAACGTGGCCTTTCCCCACGACAAGATCACGGTCGTGCTCGGTCCGTCCGGTACCGGCAAGAGCGTGCTCATCAAGCACATCATTGGGTTGATGTTCCCCGACTCGGGCGACATCGTGGTCAAAGGCAAAGTGGTCAAACAGCTGACAATGCCCGAACTGCTCGAGATGCGCCGCAAGATTGGCGTGCTCTTTCAGGATGGTGCGCTGTTCGGCTCGATGTCGGTGTTCGACAACGTCGCCTTCCCGTTGCGCCAGCACACTGACTCTTCCGAGGCGATGATCGCCGAGCGCGTGCGCGAACGGCTCGGCGATGTCGGTCTCGCCGACGCGATGGACGATGCGCCGTCCCAGCTCTCCGGTGGTATGCGCAAGCGCGCAGGGTTCGCGCGGGCGCTCGTGATGGAACCCGACATCGTGATCTTCGACGAGCCCGACTCGGGGCTGGACCCGGTGCGCACGGCGCTGCTGTGCGACCTGATCCAGGAGATGCACCAGATCCACAAAGGCACCTACATCGTCGTTACCCACAACATCGCTTCAGCGCGCCAGATCGGCGAATACATCGCGGTGCTGTGGCGGGGGCGGATCGTCGAAGCGGGAGACGCGGCCCAGATGTTCTCCTCGGAGAACCCGTTTGTACGCCAGTTCCTCAGCGGATCCGCCGAGGGTCCGCTGACGATGGACTGACGCGCTCGGCGGGGCGGCCCCAACTGACCGCCGTTACTGCGTCGTTGGGCTAGCCAGGCTCGCCGCGGGCGTTTTGCAGATGCCCATCTGGTAGACGCCCATCTGTTGTGGGCAACACGCACTAATGCGAACGTGTGTTCGCATGGTCGTCTGCATCTACATCCCACGCTTCGAGCTGTCGGTGGCTATCGGCGAGGGCTCGCAGGTAGCTCGCCAGACGCTGGCGGGCCGGGCGCTGGCGGTCGCGCCGCTGGTGGGTGGCGAACAGCGGGTGGGGGAGGTCTCGGGGACCGCACAGGCGTGTGGTGTGGCCTGCGGGATGATCCTCGGAGAGGCGCTTGCACGCTGTCCCGACTTGGTGCTCGTGCCGGGTGACCCCGTGCTCGTGGCTGATGCTTGGGAGAAGGCGCTACACGCTCTGGAATCGATCGGTGCGGCCGTCGAGCCGGCTCGACCGGGACTCGCCTACTTTGAGAGCGATGGGCTGCGGGGCATCCATGGTCCGCTAGCGGCGACGATTGCTGCCGCTGCGCGCGTGCTTGCGCATCCAGTGCGGATCGGTGCCGGCCCGACGCGCTTCTGCGCGCTGGCGGGCGCCCTGGCGGTGCGCTCGCGACGCCCGCTGGTGATTGAAGGCCCGTCCACCCACGAGGCCACGCGCTGGCTCGCCGGGCGCTCGATCGAGCTACTCGGCTTCCGCGAGGATACGGCTGCCTTGATCGAGCCGCTTTCGCGTCTGGGGCTGCGCACGCTCGGCGAGCTGGCAAGGCTCGGGCGCCCGGCGCTTAGCGATCGCTTCGGGCCAGCGGGTGCCTTTGCCCATCGATTGGCCTGCGGTGAGGACACCCCGCTGTGCACGCGCCGTGTAGAAGAGCGCTTGGAGGAGTCGATGGAGGTGGGCGATGCGAGTTCCGGGGAGGCACTGAAGCGGATACTGGGTGTGCTGATAGATCGTTTGCTGGCTCGCTCTGAGCGCCGTGGGCGCACGCTGCGTGCAGTCACGCTCTCCGCCCGTCTGATTGCGGGCGGCGGCTGGCGTGAGCGTGTGGTCTTCCGCCAGGCGCTATGCGATCCAGAGTGCATCTGGCTGGCGCTGTCGCTGCGCTTGCTGTCACTGCCTGCCCCTGCCGCTGAGCTGGGATTGGCCGCCGAGCGCTTCGGGCCGCCAACCAGCGAGCAGGACGCGCTGTTCGAGGAGGCCTCGGGCGCTCCCGCCGCCCGTAGGGCTCGCCCGAGCGCTCGCACCGCGCGGCTGCGTGAGGCGGTCGCTCAGGTGCGCGTAGTGGCAGGGCCGCAGGCGGCGCTGCGCGCGGTGTGCGTGGATCCGGACTCGCGCGTGCCCGAGCGGCGGGTGGTATTGGCACCGATCCCGGAGTGATTGCTGCGTGGCGTGCATCCTCAACAAGCCCCAGCCCGCGCGCGTGCGATTGGACTCCGCCCGCCCCAAGGACATGCCGGCCGCGGTGAACGGCGAAACGGTCGAGTCGCTGCGTGAGTCGTGGCTCGTTGAGGATCGCTGGTGGACGGCCGAGCCCTTGCGACGCCGCTACTGGGAGCTCGTGGGCGAGCGGGGCCGCAACATTGTCGTTTTCCACGATCTGTGCTCGGGCCGCTGGTTCGTCCATCTCGCATGAGTCGCTCTGGCGCTTCGCCATACGTCGAGCTGCACTGCCACTCGGCGTACTCGTTCCTGGACGGTGTCTCGCTGCCGCAGGAGCTCGCACAGCGCGCCGGCGAACTGGACTACCCGGCGCTTGCGCTAACCGACCACAACTCTGTCTCCGGCTCGATGGAGCTCGCCCAGGCAGCATCGGACTATGGCGTGAGGGCGATCCACGGCGCTGAGATCGACGTGATGCTCGAGCCCGGCCACCCCGCTGATCGCGCCCACGCCGCCGGGACGCATCACCTCACGCTGCTCGTGCGCGACGAGCGCGGCTGGAGCAACCTCTGCCGGATTCTCACTCTGGCGCACGCACATACGCGCGGAGGCTCATCGCGGCGCGAGCGCACAGAGCCGTGGATAGACGTGCAAAGCGTGATCGATCACGCCGAAGGGCTCGTCTGCTTGACGGGCTGCGCTGAGCGGTCGGTGATCGGAAGCGATGTAGAGGACGAGCGCGCTGCGAGATTTTTGCTTGACGCATTCGGCCCGGAGGACTTGTATGCGGAGCTGCAACGGCCATATGCCCGCCACGATCGTGCTCGCAACCGTGCGCTTGCTGCCCGTGCCCGGCGGCTGGGAATCAGATGTGTGGCCACCGGCGACGTGCACACGCACGCACGCACCAGGGCGGAGCTGCAGGACGCGTTTGTGGCGCTGCGCCACCACGCTGCGCTCGATGCCTGCGAGCCGCTGCGACGTGGCAACCACAGTCATGTGATGAGTGCCCCCGAGGCGATGGCAAGCCGCTTCGCCGACCACCCCGATGCAGTTCGTGAGACGCTTGAGCTGGCTGAGCAGCTGCGGTTCGACTTGACCAAAGACCTCGGCTATCGCTATCCGGGGGCGGAGGATGTGGACTCATCACGGCGCTTGGCTGAGCTGTGTCGGGTGCGGCTGCAGGAGCGTTACGGGGCAGACGCCGTAGCTGTGTACGGATTTGATGCCCACCCACCCGCGGGCGGGCGGGCGGCCCGTCGTGCGCTGGCGCAGGCCGCAGCACGCCTGGATGAGGAGCTGCACGTGATCGACCGGCTTGGTCTGGCGGGCTTCTTCCTACTGCACCACGACATGCTCGAGCTGGCACGTGAAGTGGCACTGGAGGTTCGCGGGCCGGACTCGGTACGCGCGCTGCTCGCGCCTGGACGCGGACGCGGGTCGTCGGTCTCCTCGATCGTGTGTTATCTGACGGGCCTCTCGCACATCGATCCGATCGCGGGGAAGCTCGCGTTGGGACGCTTCCTGCACGAGGATCTACACGGGCTGCCCGACATCGACCTGGACTTTCCCCGCGACATCCGCGAGCGGTTGATCCCGCGTGTGCATGATCGTTACGGGCACGATCGCGCGGCGCTGGTGGCGGCCTTTCCCACCTTTCGCGCTCGCGGAGCGATCCGCGAGTTGGGCAAGGTGCTCGGACTGCCTGCAGGTGAGATCGAGCGTGCTGCCCGCGGCGCGGATCCGTGGGGTGGGGATGCACAGAACATCGCCCCCAAGGGGGCTCGCTCGACCCGCTGGAGTTGGCTCGAACGGCTGGTCGAGCAGGCTTACGGACTGCCCCGCCATCTCTCCCAGCACCCAGGCGGGATGGTAATCGCGACCAGGCCGCTGATCGACTGCTGCCCGGTGGTGCCCGCGGCGATGGCCGGCAGGCAGATGATCCAATGGGACAAGGACTCCTGTGCGGACGCCGGGTTTTTGAAGATCGACCTGCTGGGTTTGGGGATGCTCTCAGCGGTCGAGCGCTGTGTGGAGGAGATCGCGCGCGTGCATGGGACGCGCGTCGATCTCTCACGGATCCCGTTCGATGATCAACAGACATTCAAAGCGATCCGCGCGGCGGACACCGTTGGCGTCTTTCAGATCGAGAGCCGCGCGCAGATGCAGTCGATTCGCCGCACGCAACCTGAAAACCTCGACGACCTCGTCGTGCAGGTGGCGATCGTGCGGCCGGGGCCGATCCAGGGCGGGGCGATCAAC
>DATBYJ010000182.1:0-28359 GCA_036513795.1 Solirubrobacteraceae bacterium
CGGCTGCGAGCCACATATCAGTGACCTCGGCCTGTTCGCCAAGCTCGGGGTAGGCGCCGCCCATAATCTCGCGCACACGCGCGGAGTAGCGCGTGAGAAAGCCCGGCTCTAGCTCCAGTGCGAGCCCCTGCTGGATCGCGCGGCGCATTACGCGACGCAGCACGTAGCCACGATCCTCGTTTGACGGGACGACACCGTCGGCGGTCAGGAACGTCATCGCACGGGTGTGGTCGGCGAGGATCCGCAGCGCTCGGTCGCTGTCGAACTCGGAGCCGTAGCGACGTCCGGAGAGCTGCTCGCCGAGCTCAATGAGCGGCTGGAACTGGTCGGTGTCGAACACTGACTGCTTGTCTTGGAGGATCGCCGCAAGGCGGTTGAGACCGAGGCCCGTGTCGATGTTGTTGGCGGGCAGCGGCTTTAGAACGGTGCCCGGCTGATCGGCAGCGGGCTCCTGGTCATATTGCATGAATACGAGGTTCCAGTACTCGAGGAAACGCTCGTTCTCACCGCCGGGAAGGTCATCGGGCGAGCCGTGCTCGACACCGCGGTCGATGTAGAGCTCCGAGCACGGGCCGCACGGTCCGGTTGGCCCGGCCTGCCAGAAGTTCTCAGACCGCGGGCATTCGACGATGCGCTCGCGTGGCACGCCGAGCTCGAGCCAGCGGTCGATCGCCTCCTGGTCTGAGCCGAGCCCAAGGCCTTCGTCGCCTTCGAACACGGTCACCCAGATGTGCTGCTCGGGGAAGCCGAACACCTCGCGTGAGAGCTCCCAGGCGAACTCGATCGCCTCGTGCTTGAAGTAGTCACCGAAAGAGAAGTTGCCGAGCATCTCAAAGAAGGTGAGATGGCGCGCGGTGTTGCCGACGTTGTCGATGTCGACCGTGCGAAAAACCTTCTGGCAGTCCGTCAGCCGCGGCGCTGGCGGGCGCTCCTGTCCAAGGAAATACGGCTTCAGCGGGTGCATGCCGGCGACGGTGAGCAGCGCTGAGGGATCGTGCGCGGATGGCACGAGCGAGGCTGAAGGAATGCGCTTGTGAGCGCGCTCCTCGAAGAAGCTCAGGTAGCGCTCGCGGATCTCATCGGAGTTCATAGCTGGTTGATCTTAGGGTCATCGATTCCGTCAGGCGATGGTGCCGTAGCCGACGACCACGTCACCGGAGTACAGGCAGGCGAACTGTCCGGGCGCGGTGCGCTCGGCCGGCTGGTCGAGCTCGACGGCGAGCTGTGCGTGGCGCCCGGCGGCCAGCTCAGCTGGTAGCCGGCAGGCGAAGCGGCGCCCGTGCGCGCGGACGCGTATGCCGTCGATG
The DNA here is from genome assembly GCA_036513795.1 of Solirubrobacteraceae bacterium. Lineage (GTDB taxonomy): Bacteria > Actinomycetota > Thermoleophilia > Solirubrobacterales > Solirubrobacteraceae > Palsa-744. The sequence goes on from DATBYJ010000182.1 coordinate 1,308, forward strand.
TAGCTGGCGTCACGGTGGAGCGTGGCCTCGCGCACGGTGACGGCCTCGGCGAGCAGCTCTTGACGGGGACCGACGGTGACGGCGTTCGTGTGGGTGTCGGTGCTCAGCACATACAGCGGATCGGGCGCGGAGATGCCGAGGCCATGGCGCTGCCCGACGGTGTAGCGGTGCGCGCCGGAGTGCTCGCCGAGCACGGTGCCGGTCGTGTCGAGGATCGGTCCGGGGCGCGTCGTGAGCCCACCGTGGCGCTCGAGGAAGTCGCCGTGGCGGGTCCCGGCGAGGAAGCAGAGATCCTGGGAGTCGCGTTTGCGCGCGACGTCCAGCCCCGCGCGCTCGGCCAGCTCGCGCACCTGGTGCTTGTGCATCTCTCCCAGCGGGAAGCGCATCCGCGCGAGCGACGCTGGGGCGAGCGCGGAGAGCACGTAGCTTTGATCCTTGGCGAGGTCCGTAGCCGTTCTGAGCAGCGGAGCGGACAGCTCGGCGTTCGCCTGCTCTTCCCCTGCCGGCTGGTGAACGACGCGCGCGTAGTGCCCAGTCGCGAGCGTCTCCGACCCGAGACGCTCGGCGAGCTCGAGCATGGCGTCGAGACGGACGTTGCCGTTGCAGCGCACGCACGGGTTGGGGGTGAGCCCCAGGGCGTGATCTGAAAGCCAGCCATCGACCACGCCTGCGCGGAACTCTGCGCGCAGATCGATCGAGAGGTGCGCCATCCCCAGCTCGTGCGCCAGCTTACGAGCGCCGCGAACGGCCTGCGCCGAGCAACAGCTGAGATCGCCGTCGTTCTCGGGGTCTGACCACAGCTCGAGTGTCACGCCCACTGCCTGGTGGCCGTTGTGTGCGACCAACAGCGCGGCGACGGCGCTGTCGACCCCGCCGCTCATCGCCACGAGCACGCGCCCAGTCGTTGGCGCGAGCTTTGCGCAGTGGCGGGCGGCGCCACCGAGAGCGCGATGCAGTGCGTCGGCTGCCAGTTCTGCGGCGTGGCGCTTGGCGGCGCTCAGCCCGCCGAGCTCCTCCTCGATGTCCTGTGCACCGATGCATGCGGCGCTGAGCAGCGGCAGGCCGCGCAAGAGGCTCACTGCAGCGCTGCCAGCAGCGATCGTGGCACCACAACCGCTAGCGTCGAAGCCAGCGTCTTGGATCAGCCCGTGTGGGCTATTGGGGTCGAGCGAGACGGAGATGCGGATCAAGTCCCCACATGCTGCCCCGCCGGCAGCCCCCGTGTAGGCGTTCGCGGGCGTGTGCCCCTGCCCGATGGGGCACTGCAGATGGTTGCTCAGCTGCTCGGCGGCGATGCTCACCTGAGCGAGTGTAAGGCTAGATGTGGCGCGCTTCGGCGATCGCCTGTTCGATTGAGAAGGCGTCTTGGACACCGTTCAAGACGAGCGTCTTGCCCTGCTTGTTGATGATGAGGATGGTGGGCGTGGCGTAGACCTGGACGCCGCGTGTGATCGAGCCGAAGTTGGCGACCTGGCTGGCGGTGGCCTCCTGCACGGCAACTTGGTGGTGGGCGCTTGCGATCGTGTTGACTGCGCGGTGCACGGTGGCGTCGTCGGCGCCTGCGGGATTCCAGAACAGGAGTACCACGACATCGCCCTTGGCGAGCTCGGCTTCGACGGTGCGCTGGCCGCTCGGCAGGGTCGAACCGGACGGGTTTTTGCTCTTGTGGGTGGTGCTTGCAGGTGCGCTGTCAGATGTCTTAGTGGGAGAGCTGGTGGTGGGCGTGGCGGCGGTGGCGGACGCGGCAGGGGCGCGAGTCGCGGTACTAGAGGTTTGGGTTGGCGTTGTTTCGTTCGACGCCTGGGCGGACCTTTCAGCGAGATGAGCTTCGTGCTGCTGGGAGGTGGCGGCTGCGTGGTGTGCTCGGTTGATTGCGTGAGACAGACCGCCGAGGCTGTTACCCGAGCCATGGCTGGCGTGGGTGGAGGCGGCGCCACTCGATGCGGAGCGTTGTGTCTTGGCCGTGGGCGCTGTGGTGGCGGGCGCGGATGCGGAGACGGCTGGCGTGGAAGCGCCAGTGGTGCTGTTGGAGGAACGCGTGACGGTGAACAGCAGCACGCCGACCAGCGCCGCGGCGGCTAGCAGGGCAATCTGGATAGGACGGGAAAGCTGCGCCATCGCCTTCTATTCGGCAAGTGTGCTGAAAAAGTTGAACGGCGACAGATGCGTTGGACGCTTCAGGGCGGCGTTGATGCCAGGAGCGCGGTCCACTCAGAGAGCGTGATGACCGCGCAATACGGCGTGCACGACGGCATCGGGAGCGAGTGTCTCCTGACGGCCGTCTTGCATGTCTTTAAGCACGGTCCGCCCGGGTGCGACGATCGCCACATAGCGGGCTCGGAGAGCACTGGCGTGGCCGAGCTGCCCCTTGAGCGAGCGTCCACCAAGGTCCATCTGTGCCGTCAACCCAGCCGAGCGCGCCTGGTTGAGCAGGCCGAATGCGCTCCTGCGAAGCTCAGCGTCCTCGCCATCCAACGCCAGGAAAAGCTCCACCGGGGCGGGCGCGAGCGGCTGTGCAGCTCCTCCGCCCGCCTCGCTGGCGAGCATGATCCGCTCCACACCAGCCGCCCAGCCCATGCCGGGAGTCTGCGGGCCGCCGAGCTGCGCCACGAGCCCGTCGTAGCGTCCCCCACCCCCCACGCCGCTCTGCGCACCTAGAGCATCTGAGGTGAACTCGAACACGGTTCGCGTGTAGTAGTCGAGACCACGTACGAGCGTCGGATCTACCTCGTAGACGACGCCGGCGACGTCGAGCAGCTCCCGCACGTGCGCGAAGTGCCGCAGATCCTCCTCATGGAGATGCTCCAGCAACAGCGGCGCGCTTTCCATCACTCGCCGCGTGCCGGGGTCTTCGGAGTCGAAGGCGCGCAGCGGATTGAGATCGATCCTGCTCCTGACATCCTCCGAGAGATTGCCCTCGTGGGCGCGCAGATGCGTCTTCAGGTGCTCGCGATACTGGCGTCTGCTCTCGACGCTGCCGAGGCTTGAGAGCCGCAGCCTGAGGCCACGTACGCCCATCTCCGCCAACAGCGCGCTCAACAGCACGATCAACTCGGCATCCACTGCGGGATCCTCGGATCCGATCGCCTCGGCGCCGACCTGCCAGAACTGCCGGAAGCGTCCGGCCTGGGCACGCTCGTGGCGGAAGAAGCTCGATAGGTACCAGAGCTTCACGGGCTGGCGGCGCTTGTGCATTCCGTGCTCGACATAGGCTCGACACACGGGGGCGGTGCCCTCGGGTCTGAGTGTCAGCGAGCGCCCGGCTTGATCCTCGAACGTGAACATCTCCTTGCGTACGATGTCGGTCGACTCGCCGACACCACGGGCGAACAGCTCGGTTGCCTCGAACGCGGGGGTCTCGATCCGCTCATACCCGGCGCCCTCGAGGATCGAGCGGGCCTTCGCCTCCAGGTGCATGCGCGCGGTCGCCTGCTCTCCGAGCACGTCATAGGTGCCGCGCGGCGCTTTGAGCTTGGCGTCGCTCAACTTCAGGCTGCCGGTGTGTCGCCGGCGCGCTCGCGCGGGACGGGCACACGAAGCTCGCTGAGGAACGGGTTGGTGTCGAGCTCGCGCCCTAGCGTGGTGACACCCATGTGCCCGGGGTAGACAACCGTCTCTGGCGGATACCGCTGGATCAAACCCGCGATGGAGCGCTCGAGCGTGGGCCAGTCGCCACCGGGTAGATCGACGCGACCGACGGACCCTTGGAAGAGCACGTCCCCGGACAGCAGCGCACCGGGCATGGCGTAGGTGACGTGGCCAGGGCTGTGCCCGGGCGTGAAGATCACCTCGAGGTCGATGCCGGCGAGGTTGAGGTGCTCGCCGCCGCTGACGGTGTGCTCGGGCTCATAGTTCTCGAACGGCCCGAACCCAGGGGGTACCCAGCTCATGATGTCGGTGAGCAGCGGTCGCTCGATCTCGGGGCAGTACACGGGTGCGCCTATGTCACGGGCGAGCGGCGCAACGGCACCGATGTGATCGAAGTGACAGTGGGTGATGAGGATTGCCTCGATCTTGACGCCGAGCGCGTCGATCGCCTGCGACAGGCGTTCTGGCTCGTCACCTGGGTCAATCAGCAGCGCGCTGGTCGCGTCGCTGTTGGCGCGCACGACGTATGAGTTCTCCTGCACAGGGCCGACGGTGAACGCCCGCACGTCGAGCCCGCTCATCGCGAGGCGGCTCCACGACCGCTTGTCTGCGCTTTCTTTCGCTTGCGACGCTCGTAGATCCATTTGTCGCTGTAGTAGCTGATGACCGTGTACATGACAAGCACCACGGGGAACAGCCCAATGGCCTGGTTTGACTGCTTGAGCACGAGGATCACGACGAGTAGCAGCACGATTGCGGCGATCATGGCCTTCAGAAACGCCCCGCCCCATGTGGGCGGGCGGTCGCGCTTGTCGAGCAGCTTTTCCTTCTCGCGCGCGCGATCGCGCGGGTCGCCGCTCTTCTCGGCGGCGGTGGGCTTACGCCCAGTACGCCCGCGTGATTCGATTACACCGGCGGCGTTGCCGCGGTGCTTGGTTTGACGCTTGCGCCTAGTCTGAGCCATATGGCTAGCAGCCTAGTGCGTTCTCGAGCAAGTGGCGTGCAGGATCAAAGCCTGGGATAGGTACGTCTTGGGGAAAACCCTCGAACGCTGCGGCAGGCGCGAGCCCGACTAGCTCGGCGCTTGCCACCCTGGCCTGCGCACTGACGGCCTCCACGACCATGGCGAGCGAGACGTCGAACGGGCGCTCGACGTTCATCGACACTTGGGCAACTCCGCCCGCCAGCTCGATGCCGATGGCGCGCACACCGGGCAGCCCCGCGGCGCCGTGCTCGCGGATGAGCGTTGCAATCCGGCGCGCGTCCTCGACGTTCGACGGAGGCTCGAGCTGCAGGTTGAACGCCACAAGCGGCGCCCGCGCGGCGACGAGCGTGGCACCCGCACGTGGATGCATCGTAGGTGGGCCGAAGTCGGGAGCGAGGCGCTCGTCTCGGCCAGCCATCCGTGCGGCCAGTCCTGTGACGCCTCCCCGGCGCAATTGGGCGCGAGTCATGGCGGACTGCGAGTCCTGGCCGGAGAGCTCGCCGTATAGGAACACGGGTACCTCTAGCTCCGCGCCAAGCCGGTCGGCAAGTACGAGTGCCTCAGCACACGCTGCACCCCTGTCGGCCTGGGCAAGGTAGACGACTGGAGCAACGTCGATGGCACCGACGTGGGGGTGCTGACCTGCCGCAGCCCGGTCGGCGCTCCCGGCACGGGCCACTACGTCGATCCGCCCCACTGCCACCCGAGCAGCGCGCAGCACCGCATCGGCCAGCTCGCCCTGCGGGGCGGCAACGGTGAAGACCGAGCGATGATGATCGCCGTCCGAGTGCACATCCAGAACCCTCACGCGATCTGCGACCTCATCAGCAAACGCAGCCCCGATAGCGTCGCTCGTCGCTCGATCGCGTCCCTCTGAGACATTTGGCACTGCCAGCAAGGTCGGTGGCTCCATCGCGCAACGAGGCTAGCGACGACGATCGATGGCGGTACTGCGGCTACACTCCTGCGTCATCCGGGCCGGAGTAGCTCAGCTGGTTAGAGCAGCGGAATCATAATCCGCGTGTCGGGGGTTCGAGTCCCTCCTCCGGCATGGCAAAACGCCTGCAAATGCAGTGGTTTGCAGAGTATCACGGCGTCGGTGGATTTCCCCAGGGATTTCCCTACAGGGCGTCGGACGGGCACCGACCAGGGCGTCCTAACGCACGGGCACACTTGGACGCATGAAGATCGACGCGCAGATAGCCGCTATTCGGGCGAGCCAGGGAGCTCGCGCGATTGAGCAGCAGATGCTGGGCGAGGCGTTCGCCGGCCCTCCGGCGCCCACGACCTCTCCCGGCGTGAACGCGACGAAGCAGCTGGAACTCGCCAGTGGAGCGATCGTGTTCCACAAGCCGTTCGCCGGCGTGCATGTCGCCAACGCGATCGCCTAGGGACAGACCGACGAGACGCCGCCGCTGCACGAGGCGACCAGCTGGCGGCTCGCCGTGGCGCTCGGGTCACCGTGGGATGAGATCGTCGTGCCGTACGTGCTGCGTGAGTACGCCGGTGAGGATGGCTCGCTCTCACCACGCGCCATTGGCTGGCCGCGGGACATGACGCCGACCTTGAATCCGACTTGGTGCCTGCCCGCGGCGTTCTTCGACTCGCTCATCGCGCAGCAGGACCGTCACGATGGGAACTGGCGCTGGGACGGCAGGCGGATGACGCTGATCGATCACGGCTACACCTTTGCGCTGCCGCGAGCCATCCTTAACTACTCCGACTTCGTCGTTGCTCGCCACCGGCATGGTGCCGTGAGTCTGCTCACAGAGGAGCGCGAAGCGCTCACTCGCCTGCTCAGCGACTCCGACCTGCTCGGAGCGGTGAGGTTCCTCCTGCCCGACCGCGCGCAGGCACTGGCGGAAAGGGCACGGCACCAAAGAGTGGATCGAGGTGCCTGCCGCGCAGCTACTCGCCGATGGCGACGACGTGAGCATCAGCGGGCCGCACGCCGACTGGATCAACCCCGACCTCGCGATCGTCGACCCCGAGACCGGGGAGCGCCTCACACGGGCCGATGGCGCCGAGCGCTGGGCGCGACTGCTGCCCTTCGGCTATCGCAGCGGTGACCTCCACGTCCAGGTCATCGAGGTCGCCGCGGCCGAGCCGGTCGCCGCCAGCTTCCACTACTCCACCGCCGCCTGAGCCCCATGCCACGGACCGCGGTATCCGGGATCCACGCGAAGGTCGTCGGCCGCGAGATCAAAGACACCCGCCAAGCGCTCGGGCTGACCCAAACCGCGGTCGCCGAGCGCCTGGGAGTCTCCCCCTCCTACATATCCGCCGTCGAAGCCGGTCGTCGCAACCTCACGCTCGGCCAGTTGGCCAACATCGCCAACGCGATGCGACTCGGGATCGACATCGCGTTCATTCGCCCGGATGGCACGCCCGTCCGCGTCGACCGGGCGTGATGCCTGCGACGAGACGTTCGGGCTACTTTTAACGACGCGCCAGGCTTCGCTTTACGCTACGGACCGTAAGCCTGCTGCTACCTTGATGTACATGACAACGGTAGGTGTTGCGGAGCTTCGTCAGAACCTGAGCAAGTACCTTCGTCTCGTCGGTCGCGGCGAGCGTCTTGTCGTAACGGAGCGCAATAAGCCTGTCGCCGAGCTCGGCCCACCGCCCAGCACTGGAAAGGCACTTGATCGGCTAATCGCCGAAGGGCGCGTCAGGCGTCCTCCGCGCTCTGGACTGCCCGAGCCGTTGCAACTCGACGGCGATCCGCACGCGCTGAGCCGCGCTCTCGATGAGATCCGCGGTGAGTGCTGAACGTGGCGCTCTTTTACCTTGACGCCTCGGCGCTCGTGAAGCTGGTGCGCGCCGAGCCGGAGACCGACGCGCTCCGCTCCTTCCTTGAGGATGCCGACCTACTTTCGAGTGAGCTCGCGCTAACTGAGCTACCCCGCGCGATACGTCGTGCAGCAGCCCAGGATCCTGCACTTGATCTCGAACTACTCATTTCTCGAGCCGGGGAACTCCTGGATGCCCTCGCACTGCTGCCAGTCGATCGCGCGATTCTCGCTGGCGCCGGCGCACTAGAGGAGCCAGTCCTGCGCTCCTTGGACGCGATTCACCTCGCCGCCGCCATCGACCTCTCACCGATCGACGCGTTCGTGAGCTACGACGAACGCCAAAGCGCAGCGGCCCGTCTGGCGGGACTGCGCACCGTTGACCCCGGAGCGAACCCGTGAGTGGGATTAGCGGTGGTGCCGGCGCGTGGCTGCCTGGCTGGCTCAGTCGGGGTTGGGCGTCTCCACGGACCAGGCTCGCGCGAGGCCAAGAACCTCTATCCACACGTTCTGTCCCGGCGCCAACGGTAGGTCCCCGGAGCATCGGGCGATCAGGGTCTCCTGCTCGGCGTCGACAAGCAGGAGATAGGCGAGCGAGTCGTGACCGTGGAAGTGGACCTCCGTAACGGTGGCCCGGGTCGTGTCCGGCAGCGGCTGCGGGTGCAGCGCAAGTTGCTCGGGGCGCAGCAGCAGACGGGACGGCCCGTCCGGCTGCGACTGCCCATTCGCGTATATGCCTACGTTTCCCAGTGCGCAGCGGGCCTGTCCCGCTTGGATGACAGCATCGAGCACGTTCGCTTCCCCGAGCGACGTGGCAGCTATGAGATCGGGTGGGTGATGGTAGAGCGCGCGTGGCTCGGCGCGTGTCAGTATCCGGCCGTCGCTGAGGATCGCGACATGGTCGGCGAGCGTCAGGGCCTCGTCCTGATCGTGAGTGACGAGCACCGTTGTCGTGGCCGTCTCCTTGAGGATGCGCGTGACGTCGCGTCGCAGCTCGACTCGTAGCGTCGCGTCCAGGGAGCTGAAGGGCTCATCCAGGAGCACCACCTGAGGACTGATCGCCAACGCGCGGGCGAGGGCTACCCGCTGCTGCTGCCCGCCGGAGAGCTGGTGAGGGTAACGCCGGGCGAGGCTCGCGAGCCCGACCAACTCGAGCATCTCGCGCCCGTGTTGCTGCTCGTGGCGGCCGAGGCCAAAGCTGACGTTCCCAGCGACCGTCAGGTGCGGGAACAGCGCTCCGTCCTGCGGCACGTAGCCCACGCCGCGGTCCTGTGACCTGACTGTCCGTCGCCCGTCATCGACCGTTCTGTTGCCGATCGCGATCGTGCCCGCATCGGGTCGATCGAAGCCCGCGATCAGTCTCAGGAGCGTCGTCTTTCCGCTCCCCGAGGCGCCCAGGATCGCCGTGGTCGATCCGACCGGGACCTCCAGATCGACATCCGCGAGGACCCCTGTGCGGCCGAATCGCTTCGCCACCGCGCGAAGCTCAATCGCATTCATCGTCCCGGCACCAGACGCTCGCGATCGAACCAGAGTCCCAACAGGGCGCCCGGCACCATCGCCAACGCGATGATGACCAGGGCATAGGGGGCGGCGGCGCCGTAAGCAACCTCGCTCTGGTAGGCCCAGAACTGGGTCGCCAGCGTGTGAACCCCGATTGGGGCAAGCACAAGCGTGGCCGTCAGCTCGGTGACAGCTGTGAGGAACACCAAGCAGAACCCTGCCAGCAGTCCCGGGGCGAGCAAAGGCAGGGTGACCCTCATGAACACGACGATTGGCCCCTTGCCGAGCGAGCGCCCCACGTCGCTCAGCTGGCTGGGGGCCTGGGCGACGGAGGTCTTCACACAGACCAGGGCGAGGGGAAAATGGAGGATCGCGTATGCCGCGACGAGCAACAGACCCGTCTGGTAGACGCCATAGGCATAGCGTGTCGCGAAGTAGACCAGACTGAGCGCTATGACCACGCCAGGAAGTGCCTGCGTGACGTAGGTGCTGCGCTCGAGCAGCATCCGGGTGGGGCTCGAGCGACGAAAGCTCATCATCGCGACGAGCAGCGCGAGGGTAACGGCGACACCGGCCCCAAGGGCGCTGTATCGCAGTGTCGCCCACGTCGCCGATCCGAGCGTGGCGGCGGCGGGAAGGGTCGTGTGCTGGCTCTGGATCATCCAGTAGACGATCGTCCCCACCGGTACCCCAACGCCGAGCCCAACCAGTACCACCAGGCTGACGGCGAGGGGGATCGCTGTCCTGGGGCGCAGGCGCCGGCGAGTGACGGTACGGCGCGGAGCGATCCGAGCAGAGCGCCGCCTGGGGATGATCAGGTCCGTGCCGAGGACGAGCAGGCCGAGCAGGATCAACGGGATCGACAGTGCGCCGGCGGCCTGGGGTTCGAACTGGAACTCCGTGAAGATCTCCGTTGTGAAGGTCTGGTAACGCAGGATCTCGAAGGCGCCGTACTCGGAGATCACCGTCAGAACGACCAGGACACAGCCACCGAGCAGAGCGGTCCGTATCAACGGCAGGGTGACACGACGGAACGTCGCCACAGGTCCCACCCCAAGGCTGTGGGCGGTGTCCTCCATTGTCGGGTCGGCTCGCCGGAAGGCAGCCGCGACGGGCAGGTAGACCAGCGGATAGGTGCCCAACGTCATCACGATCGTGGCAGCTAGGAGGCTGTTCATCTGCGGCGCAATCGAGTGCCACGCGTACCCCACCACGAAGTCAGGGATCGCTACCGGCGCGATCAGCAGCACCGTCCAGATGCGTCGTGCGCGGATGCCCGCCCGCTCGGTGCACCATGCCGTGGCCGTCCCAATGCTCGCCGCGAGCGCCACCACCAGCAGCGACAGGACCACTGTGTGGCGCAATAGGAAAACCGACCGCGGCCGAAACAGAACCCTGTGGATCTCGCCCCACCCCGCGCTGCGGGCGTCGAGCGCGATCAGCACCAGCGGGGACAAAAGCACGAGGGCGATGAGCGCGCCGAGCGCCACCACCCAGCGGCCTCGCCCGGCCGGCCGGCGAAGCCGCCCCGCGGGCTTCGTGCTTGCGGAAATGCCTGTTGCTGTGAGGCCACTCACGGGTCGGCCCCCGGGCCTATATCAGTCCGGCTTCTTGGAGCAGGGTCTTCGCGTCGAGGCCCGTGCCCAGCTCCGCCGGCGTGAACGAATTCGGTGCCAGCTGATCCAGCGGCGTCAGCTCGGGATTGGCCGGCACGTCCTTGCGGATCGGGTACTCGAAGCTGTCGCTGTGGGCGAGGACGGTCTGTCCCTCCTTGCTGGTCAGGAAGTCCAGGAACTCCTGGGCTGCGGCCTTGTGTGTGGATGACTTCAAGATTGCCGCACCGGAGATGTCCTCGACGTAGCCTGGATCGCCGGGGGCGAAGTAGGCGATCTTCGCGTGGACCGAGCTCTTGCCCACCTCGGCTTGGAGGCGATAGTAGTAGTAGTGGTTGATGAGGGCCAGGTCGGTCGTCCCCTGGCTGACGTCACTGGTCAGGGTCTCGTTGTCCGGCACGTCATCGTTTTCGCCGGCGTTCGCCTTCAGGCCCTTGAGCCATGCCAGCGCGGCGGCATGGCCGTCGGCGCGCGCGACCGAGCTGACGATCGGCCAGAAGTCGGTCTCCGATGGGGCTATCTCGATCTTTCCCTTCCATCGCGGTTCGGCCAGTCCGATCACGGATTTGGGCAGCTGTGAGGCGGTCAGCTTGCTCGTGTTGTAGACGAGGACGCTGATCCTCGCCGAGACGCCCAGCCAGTCGCCGTTGCCGGCGCTGTCCTGTTTGGGGACGTTCGCGAGCGCCGTCGCGTCGACCTTTTCCAGCATGCCGCGTTCGCCCAGTTGCTGCAGCCAGTTGGAGTTCTCGGTGTAGAACACATCCGCCGGGGAGCGGCTGCCCTCCTGCTCGATCTGCGCGGTCAGAACGTCCTCGTCGTCGTTCTCAACCCTCACTTTGATCCCCGTCTGCTTGGTGAACGCGGCGATCAACCTCGCTGTTGTCTGTTCGTGCTGGGCGTTGTAGAGCGTGAGTGTCGTACCGGAGCCAGCGGTGGAGCCACTGGAGTTGCTTCCGCAACCTGCGGCGACGATTGCAACGAGCAGCACGAGCAACGCACCGCCCGCGGCCTTGACCGGCCGTTTGGGTGTCCTGATCGAGGTACTCCGGCCTGTCATACGCGGTGCTCCTTTGTCGAGGCGATCGTGTTGAAGGGAACGTCGGCGCATCACAAGAACAGGTGCTGGCGAGTCAGTGACCGGCTCGCCCACTGCATCACCCGGCACGTCAGCGTTCCCATCTCGATTCGCCCACCCGGCCTAACATCGGGAGAGACCGCGATCATTAGGGAGCCCTAAGTAGGGTACCCTAATCGGCCGGTCTGAAGATCTCAGAGCCATCGCGTCCGCTGCAACTGGCAGGTCCGCGCTCGCTCAAGCGCGGCAGTGTGATTGTGGCCGTATCGGTGTTGGCCTGCAGGATCACGATCTCGAGGAAGTGACGGAACTCGGATTCGCTGCCCTGCTCCTTCCGCGCGAGCGCGGAAACCACGTCGCGGTGCGTGGCTTGCGCTACCGATTACCGCGTGAAGGCATCGGGTGGATAACTCTCGCGAGCGGCGAGACGCGCCATGAGACCCAGCTGGAGCGCCTTGACCGCAATCTCGAGGAGCTGACCGGCGAGCTACGGGTCGTCGTTACCGGCGTACAGGTTCTCTTTGCCTTCCTCTTGATCGTGCCGTTCAACAGCTGCTGCTCGTCACGACGAAGCTGTTCGGTGTCACGGCAGGCGTGCTGACGGCCGTGCTGGGCGCGCTGCCGTTCGCTGTTTTGTGGTTCGCGCTACCCGTCAGGAGGTTGAGGCTGCTCGATCGGCGCCGTCCACGCCTGACCGGGCCAGAGGATTGTGTTCGATGAGCTTCACGAATCCGAGCTTGTGCAGCAGTCCTGAGCGAGATTCCGGCCGCAGTTGAGCCTGCCTGCTGGTCGCGCCCGCGAGCTCGTCTGCGAATTTCTCGCGAGGCCACTGCGCATCCACGCGCTGCACCGCTGGAAGAGCAATCTGGTGAAGGCGTCGTCCGACTACATCGAGCGAGACCCCCTTGCTGAGCAGGTGTGCCTCCGGGCCTAGGCGAGCGGGGACTGTGACGTTGAGGTGGAGCGAGATCGCCTCTGCGACCTTCCCGGCACGCGCTTGGCTCGCTCCATGAGCGTGCATCAGCGCCTGTGCCGCACGAGCTCCCTCCACCGCGAAGCATTTCGAGTGGGCGTCACGGTCCCAGTGGCTCTCCGTCAGCCCAAGGTCGTGCAGCATGCACGCGAGGTACAGCAACTCGCTGTCGTGCTCGACCCGGTCGCGCTGTGCAAACAGCTCGGCGAAAGCCCACGTGCGCGCGCAATGTCCATATAGCGCCGGGCTCGAGAGCTCACGAACGCGCCCCTCGACCTCCCGTGTGAGCGAGCTATCGGGCGGCTCTGGCATCGCGAGCGTGGCGTGCTCACCGAACAGTCGGCTTCGCCATTGGCTCGGCATGCGAGTCAGCCGTGCCGCGATGCCCTGTCCAACCAGACGGATCCGGTCCTGGCGACGAAGCGTCCCCTCCGTCTCGAGCACCCAGTCCCATGTGCCCACGTAGCTCATCCCGACCTCCTTGGCTCCGAGTTGACCGTCATCTCCAATCTCTCCCAGCTCGTCGCACCACTGGTAGTCGCGCCCGCGTGTTCGGTTGCCGCCCACGGCAACCCAATATAATATAACTGATCGAGCGGTTATATTATTGGGATGTACCATCTCGCTGCTCCGCCACACCGACATTCGCCTGAGAGATGACCGCGAGAGACTCACAGCCATTGGGAAAGCCAACGACGGTCTCCAAGCCATCCGATGGGCGCCGCGCGCGAGGGATGCGCAGCCGTGCGGCAATCCTCGAGCGCTCAGTGCAGCTGGCCTCACGAGAAGGCTTGGAAGGTCTGAGCGTCGGCGCTTTGGCTGCCGACCTCCAAGTGCACAAGAGCAATGTGTTCGCGCTGTTTGGATCCAAGGAGGAGCTCCAGCTCGCAACCCTGGCAGCCGCTCGCGACATGCTCATCGAGCTCGTGGTCGTCCCAGCGCTCGCTAGCCCGGAGGGCCTGCCGCGCCTGCGCGCGATTGGCGAGGCATGGTGTGACTACTTCGTCTCCGACATCTTCGCCGGGGGGTGCTTCCTGTGCGCAGCGTCGACTGAGATGGACGGTCGACCCGGGCCAGTACGCGACGCTGTGGCAGCTGCCATGGGCGAATGGCTGGCCGTCCTCAGCTTCAATGTCAAAGCCGCCATCGCGGCCGGCGAGCTCACCGCGGACGTCGATCCGGCGGCGATGGCTTTCCGGCTAAACGCGCTCGGCATGGCTGCCAACTGGCAAAGACAACTGCTGGATGACAACGCCGGCATCGAGCATGCCCGTATCGGCTGGAGGGCGGAGCTCGAGCGATACGAGCCGGGCGAGCACTAGAGAAGCAGGTATAACCGACTCGCAGCTCGACCAAGAAATGCACAGCCGCTCGGGCGTACGGCTAATCGATCCACCAGCCCAAGCGGCCGTTACGATCGAAGCCAATGGGCGAGAGCGCTACCTCGGGCACAGACGCCGGCCCGCTCGCCCGCACCCCCTCGGCAGGATTGGTCGTTGGCGCAATCGCCTCAGTGCAGTTCGGCTCGGCGCTCGCCGCCACGCTGTTCAAAGAGCTCGGACCAGGTGACACCGTGTTTCTTCGCCTGGCCTCAGCCGCGATCATCCTTCTGCTGATCCGCCGCCCGCGGCTGGGCGAGCGCACACGCCGGGAGCTGCTACTGGCGGGCGCCTTCGGGGTGGTGCTGGCCGCCATGAACCTGAGCTTCTATGAGGCCTTGAACAGGATCCCTCTGGGGATCGCAGTCACGCTGGAGTTCGTCGGGCCGTTGACCGTGGCGGTCTCAGGCGCCAGGCGACGGATCGAGCGCCTCTGGGTCGTGGTCGCGCTCATCGGCATCCTGGCGCTGACCCGTGGGGCCGTGGGTCACCTCGACGGCCTTGGTGTCGCGCTCGCGCTGGCCGCAGGCTGCCTGTGGGGCACCTACATCCTGCTCAACGCTCGACTCGGTCGCGCTTTCGAGGGATCGACGGGACTCACGCTATCGATGGGCATTGCCGCCCTGGCAGCACTCCCCGCGGGCCTCGCCGGCGCCAGTCGCCTGCTGAACCCGGCTTCGCTTGCCCTCGGCTCGGCCGTGGGCGTGCTCTCGTCTGTGATCCCCTACTCGTTTGAGCTCGAGGCGCTCCGGCGCATCGCACCGGCGATTTTCGGGGTACTGATGAGCCTCGAGCCGGCGATCGCAGCGCTCGCCGGATACCTGGTGCTTGGTCAGATCCTCAGTGCCCGTGCGTTGTTCGGGATCGCCCTGGTCGTGGTGGCCTCCGTAGGAGCATCACGCAGCGCCACCAAGCCCCTGATCGCCGTTTGAGGGCGAGCGACCGCCCCGCGCAACCACGCCACGCGCAAGCTCGCCACAGGCCCTATTGTGAGCAATAGCTCATATGTCCTCCGTGCACACGAACGACAGGCGCCTGCTGCCACGAAAGCGTCGCTGTTCGAGGAGACACGCCTGCCGAAGATCGTATGGGAGGAGCTCAACGCCCAGGAAACTGCCCTCGTGGAGGTCATCGCGCGGGCGCTGGCGGCCGACCCAGCGTGTAGCGCCAAAGACCCACGTCTGGCCGCGAGCGTGGTCGTCAGCGTCATCGAGAGCTTGACCCATAGGCTTGTGCTCCATCCACCAGCAGGTACCGAGCCCGCCGCGGTTGCCCGCGAGATCACCTCGCTGGTGCGTGCTTATCTGCGCACGTCGACCTGAGCTTTATGCCGGGTGGCGGCCTCAGCAGCTACGCGGACGCAGAGCAGCGCCCGCGTGATACTTGCCCCCCAGCACTTCCCGGACGGAGTCCTCCCGCTGCCCCTGGCTAATGGCAAGCTTGGCCTTGTAGAGGCGCTTGTCCGCGCGTGCCAGCGGCATGTCCAAGTCCTCCCCCGGCAGCCACTCGCTGATGCCTATCGACCAGTCGACCGGGTCCTCCCTGCTGCGCAGGCGCCGCAGTGCGGCTTGCGCACCGCTGGGCCCCGTGCAAGGAAGCAGCAACACGAACTCATCGCCACCATGACGGGCAATGATGTCACTCGGGCGCATCCGCTCGCGCCAGCTTCGTGCGAGATCCGCCAGCAACCGATCACCTGCAGCGTGCCCAGCTTTGTCGTTGATCTGCTTGAAGTCGTTGAGATCGATCACCGCCACCGTCAGTTGTGCACCCGTGCGATTGGCAAGAGCTCGCTCACGTAGTGCCGCAGCCAAAAAGCCACTGCGGTTGAGTAGGCCCGTGAGATAGTCGGTCCCAACCTGACGGCGTAGGTTCTCGCTGAGGTTCCCCAACAGAATGCAAATCGACCAGATCGTCACTGTCACGACCAGCCAATAAATAACCACGTGCGACAGCTGCCCCAGCGCCAGCCCCCCACCGAAGCCGAGCGAGATCAAAAGGCCCTGAGCGTTGACAGCGCGGCGGGGAAAGAAGTGGGCGGCGTAGATCGCAATCCACGGATAGGCGAATGCCGCGAGCATCATCCCCCCGTGCGTCGTCGCGTGTGCGATCAACATGCTGGTCGCGACCGATCCAGCCGCCGCGAGCAGCTCGAAGCCCAGCAGCGAGATCCTGGTCGCAAATAACCAGATCACAGCCCCCGCGAGAACCCCCGTCACACCAGTCGCAGCCACCAGCGCAGTTGGCTCGCGGGCGCTAATGGGGAAGGCCACCGTGGCAAAGCAGATGATGGCCTTGAACAGGAACAGCAGCGCCAGCGCCCATGCGATCGCCGGCCTTCCCACCGTCATCCGCCGTGCGAGTGCACCCAGCGGCGCCGCGCCTTCCGTGCCCTGCCGTGCCTGCTCGTCAGCGAGCCTCACTCCGGGGGAGTCTGGCGTCGGCCACAGCAGCTGAGACGAACGGGTACCCATCTCATAGGTATTCGGACTGCGGCCGCCCACGCTTGAGTACGGATGGCCACCACGCACGAAATCGTTTCGCTCGTCCGAAAACGGTGCGCTACTGGCAGGCACAGCAGTGGGGGCCCCCGGGGAGCCATACCCGGAGGACCCCCAGCTGTGTAAGTAGGCGTCGCGCCGATGTGGGGCCGGCGCTCGGCCTGGCTTGCGCACAAGGGTCACCCAGGGCGACCCTTGAGCGGGCGACAGATTACACGGCTTTTAGTCCTAGGACTTTTACCCCTGGACTTTGACCCTAGGAGTACGGCATGTTTCTTCACATGCCTGAGCAGGCCGACCAGGCCCTAGCGGCATTGCTGAAACGACTTCGCGAGGAGCGGAAGGTCACGCAGGAACAACTCGCGTTCGACGCCGGCATCACGGCGTCGGCGCTGTCGCGGATCGAACGCGGCCTCAACAGCCCCGGCTGGATGACCGTCAAGCGCATCATCGAAGCCCTCAACGTCACGATCGTCGAGCTCGCGACCTACCTGGAAGCAACGACCTGAGCACCGGCACGCAGCCAACACACGATTTTCTCGCAGGATGCGGGAAGCGTGTACTCGGTAGCTTGCAATCGCCCGCGCGGGCTCCTATCTTGAATGTAGACGCGGTTTTGAGCCGTCAAGAGCGAGGCCACCGAGGTGTGAGGCCGCGCCACCTGAAACGGAAAGCCCTCGGGCCGGAAGTGAAGGGTTCCTCACACGGCTCAGGGCCGCGTCGCTTTTGTTTTCCCACCGCATCAGGCAGCGCGTGGGAGACGCTTGCTGGACGCGCGAGCTCTCAGCGAACTCTCAGGATTCTCAGCGGATACGCTCACACCGGCCGGCGATCCTGAGACTCGATGAACACCGCACTCCAACAGGAAGGCGCGCATATGCCCGAGAGCACCGCTGCCCACCGTGTGCTGGTCGTTGACGATGAGCCGAACATCGTCGAGGTCATCTCGATGGCCCTACGCTTTCAGGGCTTCACGGTAGAGAGCGCGTCCAGCGGACGCGAGGCGCTCGCCGCCGTCGCCAGCTTCAAACCACACCTGATGGTCCTCGACGTGATGCTCGGCGACATGGAGGGCTTCGACGTCGCCACCCGCCTCGGCGCGCAGCGCGCAGGCGTGCCGATCATCTTCCTCACCGCGCGCGATGCCACCGAGGACAAGGTCCATGGCCTCAGCGGCGGCGGCGATGACTACATGACCAAGCCGTTCAGCCTCGAGGAGCTGGTCGCCCGCATCCGCACGATCCTCAGACGCACCGGCCAGGCCACCCCCGAGTCCGGGCGCTTGATCTTCGAGGATCTCGAGCTGGACGAGGAGTCGCGCGAGGTCACCCGCGGGGGCGAGCCCATCGAGCTGACGGCCACCGAATATCGCCTGCTGCGCTACCTGATGCTCAACCCAAGGCGTGTGCTCACCCGGGCACAGCTTCTGGATCACGTGTGGAACTACGACTTCGGTGGCGACGGACGCGTGCTCGAGACCTACATCAGCTATCTACGCAAGAAGCTTGACGCCCATGGCCCATCGCTGATCAGGACCGTGCGCGGCGTCGGCTACGCGCTGCAGGCACCACGCTCCTAATGGCCTCGCTGCGCGCCCGTGTGCTAGCGAGCGTGCTGTTGCTCGCAGCAGCGGGACTCGTTGCGCTCGCGCTCGTTACCTACACCGAGCAGCGCTCGTTCCTGGAAGGGCGGGTCGACCAGGAGCTTCGCGGCGCCGGCCCGTCCGTCTCTCGAGCGCTCGACCGAGAAGGCTTCACGCCTCCTGACGACGCCAACGACAACGCCGCGGGCGTTGATGGCTCACACCAGGCCCAAGGACCCCCCGGTGGCCCGATCAACCTACCCCCCGGCACCTACGGCCAGCGTCGCGAAGCCTCGGGCAGAGTGATCGGGAACACTGAATTCAAATACAGCAACGAATCGCACCCGCCCGCTCCCCACCTGCCCACTCACATACCGCTGGAAAAGCTCATCACCGTCAGCTCCGTCGGCTCGACTGGACTGAGCTATCGCGTATATGCCACACGCGACCCCGAGGACTCCGCCATCACGGTCGTCGCCGTGCCGCTGACCGAAGTCGAACAGACGCTCAGCCGTCTGCTGCTCGTCGAGGCGCTGGTGATCGTCGGCGTGTTGCTGGCCCTTGCGATCAGCGCCTCGTTCGTCGTGCGGCTCGGGCTGCGTCCGCTCGACCGCATGGAGATCACCGCCGGTGAGATCGCCGCAGGGGAGCTCTCCCGACGCGTGAGCCCCGCCACGCGCAAGACGGAGGTCGGTCGACTGGGACTTGCCCTCAACGCCATGCTCGACCGCCTAGAGCAGGCATTCGGCGAACGCGCCGCCAGCGAAGACCGCCTGCGCAGGTTCCTCGCCGACGCATCGCACGAGCTGCGCACCCCGCTTGCCTCGATCCGCGGCTACGCCGAGCTATTCCGTATGGGTGCAACCACAGACCGGGACTCCACCGAGATGGCGATGCGACGGATCGAGGAGGAGTCCAAGCGCATGGGCGTGCTCGTCGAGGATCTGTTGACACTCGCGCGTATGGATGAGGCGCCAGAGCTCCAACGGGAGCCTGTAGACCTTGCCGTGCTCGCAGATGACGCAGTCGAGGACGCGCGTGCGATCGCCCCCGACAGGGAGATCGTGCTGCACGGGCACGCCCCCGCGCTCGTCATCGGCGATCAGCACCAGCTGCGCCAGGTGCTCGCCAACCTCACCCGTAATGCGCTCGTCCACACCCCCGCCGGAACGCCCATCGAGGTCTCGCTCGCGCAGGACGATCAGACCGTCACGGTCGCTGTGCGCGACCACGGCCCAGGACTCCCGCAAACCGGTGACGACAGCCTCTTCGACCGCTTCTGGCGTGCCGAGGGTGGTCGCGAGCGGGGTAAGGCCGGAGCCGGGCTGGGTCTTGCGATCGCACACCAGGTGGTGACCGCGCACCACGGACACATCAGCGCTGCTAACGCCCCCGAAGGCGGCGCCGTCTTCACCGTACGGCTGCCCAGGACGCCGCCGCAGCCGCCTGAGGCAGGTGGCCTGTCCCAGCCGGCAGCGACGCAGCCCGCGCCAGGTTGACCGATCCAAGCCACCGCACAGGCTGAGCAGCCCGCGGCTGCCTCAGACTGACCCCACTAGCGCTCTCAGGTTTCTCTCAGGCTCCACTCATGGAGGGCTGAGCGTGTCGGGCGAGACTGGATACCAGTCAACCGCAACCGACTCGAAAGGCTTCCAACATGTCCCTCACCGTCGCCATCGCAGCCATCGTCTTTGCTGACCTCGCCCTGATTGGCGTGCTCGGATTCGTCATGTCCAGGGCAAAGCTCCTTACCCCCCACATGCCGGCCGCTCAGATGGTCGTGCCTCAGCAGC
Source organism: Solirubrobacteraceae bacterium (assembly GCA_036513795.1). Taxonomy (GTDB): domain Bacteria; phylum Actinomycetota; class Thermoleophilia; order Solirubrobacterales; family Solirubrobacteraceae; genus Palsa-744. Next base: position 21,092 of record DATBYJ010000182.1, read on the forward strand.
CAATCCTCCGCCATCAGCGCACACGCAAGCACGCCGCTCCCGCCCGCTCCGCGGCGTTTGCGACCCGGACGTAACGAAGGTGGCGAGGCGGCGGGCGGCGTACCGGGCGTCGCCCGCCATCCAGTGCCCAGCTGCTCACACCGCGATCCCAACAACCTCGCTCTTAGGAAAATGACGATCACCACCCAAGCGAACATCCTCGCCACAGCCATCGGCCCGCACCTGTTCTGGATTACCAGCCGCGCGGCCGGCATCGCCGCGCTGCTGCTGTCGAGCCTGTCGGTGTGCCTCGGCCTACTGATGGGTCGCAGCATCATCAAGGGTCGCCGCGCAGACATGCGCGTGGCACACGAGGCGCTGTCGCTGGCGACCCTGGCAGCGATCGTCGTACATGGCTTGACGCTGCTCGGCGACGGCTATCTGAATCCGAGCCTGGGCGATCTGATGGTCCCGTTTCTGAGCGGTTACAAGACGTTCTGGACCAGCATCGGCATCGTCTCGTTCTGGATGCTGGCAGCGCTCGGCCTCTCCTACTACGCCCGGACCCGCATCGGCGTGCAGCGCTGGCGTGCACTGCACCGCTTTACCGCGCTCGCGTGGGTGCTCGGCCTGGCACATTCACTCGGAGAGGGCACCGACGCAGGCCAGACGTGGTTCTTGGCGATGACCGCGATCGTCGCCGTCCCGGCGATTGGCCTACTCGTTACCCGCTTCTCCCGCACCAGCGAAGCTCACTCGGCAACCTCACAGGCTGCTCCAGCCCGACTCCCACACAGCTCACGCAGGCTGTCTGGGACCGCACTCCCACCAGCCAGATTGGAGAGACCATGAGCTCGAACGACAACGCCTCGAGCAGTCCCGGTACACACCGCGAGCCGGTGCAGCTCGACGCCAAGGCCCTCGCTTCGGCACGACGCGATGCGCTGCTGAGACGCGCACGGCGCATCCGGCGCTCGGTCGCAAGCCTCACCGCCGTGCTGTTCAGCACCGCCTTTCTCGTGATCTACGTGCAGCTCGCCTCCGGTCACGATCCCGCCCTCGTGGCGAACGCCAAACGCACCGCCGGCACGAGCACGACCACCGGCTCATCAAAAGCCTCAACAACCTCGACCAGCACCGAATCCTCGACCGGTGAAGACAGCGAACCAACAGACACGGAATCCCCAACGAGCTCGGCGACTGAATCCGAAGCGAGTGAAGAATCAAGCGGCGGCGCCTCCGCGGTGACCACCTCGCAGTCATGAGCAAGGAGGCGGTCGAGGAGTTCGACTGCTTCGGGTCGCGCTGCTCGGCGCTGGTGATCGGCTCCGGCGAGGCGGGCTCAGCGCGCGAAGCCAGCGCCCTCGCCAGGGACAAGCTACTGAGCTGGCACGAGCGCTTCTCCCGCTTCTTGCCGTACAGCGAGCTGTCGCTGTTGAACCGCGACCCACGGCGAGAGGTGCCAGTAAGCCCGTTGATGGCGCGCTTTGCTGAGGCCGTGTGCAACGCTGGCGAGCTGACCGGCGGCCTGGTCGACGCCACGCTGCTCGGCGACATCGAGAGCGCCGGCTACAGCGGCAAGCTGCCCGCGTCGGTCCCGCTGGCCAGGGCACTCGCGCTGGCGCCGGAGCGAGCGCCCGCGGGCGCCTCTGCGCGGGAAGGCTGGCGTGAGCTCCAAGTTGACCTCGACACCAACACGGTCACCCGCCCACCTGGGCTGAAGCTCGACAGCGGCGGCCTTGCCAAGGGGCTGTTCGCCGACCTGCTCGGCGAGATGCTTGCCGAGCACCCAAGCTTTGCCATCAATTGCGCCGGCGACTTGACGATCGGCGGAAGTGCGCAGTTCACCCGCCCAATCAATGTACAAAGCCCGTTCGACGGGCGCACCCTGCACACCTTTCACCTGTCGCATACCGGCGTGGCAACCAGCGGCATCGGCCGGCGTAGCTGGTTCACAGCCAACGGCAAGCCAGCCCACCACTTGCTCGACCCACGTAACGGTCGCCCCGCGTTCACCGGCGTGGTGCAGGTGACGGCGCTCGCCCCCAGCGCGCTGATCGCGGAGATCAGAGCCAAGGCGGCAATCCTCAGCGGCCCCAGTGTGGCGGCGTCGTGGCTCCCCGACGGAGGCGTGATCGTGTTCGACGACGGCTCCCATCAGGTCATGGAGCCAGCCACCGTGGTGACGCTCAGCCAGCTCTCAGCCTTCCTCCAGGGGCCTCGCAAGCGCGCGCTCCAGGATGCGTGACATGAACTCTCTAGCCCCTCACACCCCCATGCCGAGCCCCGGCTGCGACGGCGTGCCCACGCCTAGGACACGCATCGCAGCCACGACGCAAACCCCCGCCGTAGAGATAGTGATACCCGTCCACAACGAGCAGCACATTCTCGCCTCCAGCATCCGTACATTGCACGCGCACCTGGTCGGCAACTTCGATCTCCCTTTCAAGATCACAATCGTCGATAACGCCAGTAGCGACGGCACGCTCGGAGTCGCCCGCTTGCTGTCGATGGAGTTTCCCCAGCTGAGCGTCATTCACCTCAAGCGCAAGGGGCGGGGCCTCGCGCTGCGCGCCGCCTGGGGCACCAGCGAAGCCGACGTCGTCGCCTACATGGACGTCGATCTCGCGACCGACCTGCAGGCGCTCTCAGAGTTGCTCGAGCCGCTCCTGCAAGGTCGCGCCGATGTGGCCATCGGCACGCGGCTCGCTCCCGGCGCACGCGTCGAGCGTGGGGTCAAGCGCGAGCTCATCTCACGCGCTTACAACCTACTGCTGCACGCACTGCTGGGGGCCAGCTTCTCTGATGCCCAATGCGGCTTCAAGGCCGCCCGCCGCGACGTCGCGCAGACGCTGCTCGAGCAGGTCGAGAACAACGCCTGGTTCTTCGACACCGAGCTGCTCTATCTCGCCCAGTGCAACAAGCTGTCCATCCACGAGGTGTCCGTCCACTGGGTCGATGACCCCGACTCGCGCGTGCACATCCTCGCCACTGCCTACGAAGACCTACGCGGCATCATGCGCCTGCGCCGACGCTCAGCGGATGTCGCGCAACCGCAGGTAGCAGCCGCGCAAGCTCATCCGCAGGCAGCGGTCGCGAGATGAAGAATCCCTGCCCCACTTCGCAACCCAGCGTTGCCAGGTGATCCATTACCGCCTCGCTCTCGATCCCCTCTGCCACGACCGTCAGCTCGAGATTGCGCGCCAGCTCGATCGTCGAGCGCACGATCGCCTCGCTGCGTCGGTCCTCCAGGATGTCGGTGATGAACGAGCGGTCGATCTTGATCTCGCTCGCCGGCAGCGTCGCCAGATACTCGATCGACGCGTTGCCAGTCCCGAAATCATCGATCGAAACACCCACGCCGCTGGCCCTCAACGCCTCCAGGCCAGCAACCGCTCGTCCACGGTCAATCACCGCCGCGCTCTCCGTGACCTCCACCGTCAGCCGCTCCGCGGGAATCCCATGCTGCTCCAGCAATGAGGCGATCCGACCGGGAAGCTCAGCGTCGATCAGGTTGCGCGCAGACAGGTTGACCGACAGCTCCAGCTCGATGCCGCTGCGACGCCACGCCACTAGCTGCCTCAGCGCCTGCTCGATCACATGCAGTGTGAGCGGACCCACCAGCGCTGTCTGCTCGATCAGTGGGATGAAGCGCATCGGCGGGAGCATCCCGTGCTCGGGGTGCTGCCAGCGCACCAGCGCCTCCACACCGATGATCCGCCGGCTGTGCATGTCCACCTTCGGCTGGTAGTACACGATGAACTCTCCGCGCTCGAGCGCCGCGCGAACCTGCCCCAACAGCACGAGGCCCTCCGCGTCGAACTGATCGCACTCCGGCGCGTAGACCTGGATTCGCCCGCCGCGCGAGCGTGCGTGCGCCAACGCCGCGTCGGCGCGCCGCAGCAGCACATCCGGATTCTCAGCATGCTCACCCATCACCGCAACGCCGATGCTCGCCTCCACGTTCAGCGCAACCCCGTTGAGCGATGCCGGCGCCTGCAGGCTCGCCTGTAGCGCCGCCGCGATCCTCAGCGCGTCCGCTACCCCTTCCGTGCGCGAGCACAGCACCGCGAACTCATCGCCGCCCAGCCGCGCCACCAGCGTTTCCTCAGGGATCTCGTCCCGCAGGCGCCTGGCGACCTCACGCAGCAGTTCATCGCCGTTGGCCACGCCCAGCGTGTTGTTCACCTCGGTGAAGCGATCCAGATCGATCAACAGCACCGCCACCGCGCCGTCGTGGCGACTTTCATGGCGGGCCGCACTGCTTACACGCTCGATAAACAGTGTGCGGTTGGGCAGCCCCGTCAGCGGGTCATAGCGCGCCAGGCGATAGTTCTCCCGCGATTGGCGGCGCAGCCGGCGTGAGGCCCGCGCGACGATGCGATACAGAATGGCCCACAAAAGCGCCAACCCGATTGCCACCAGCAGCGCGATCGTGCGCTTGTCGCTCGCCAACGCGGACGCGATCGGGCGATAGCTCAAGTAGATCTCAAAAGCGCCTTCCGGGGGCCCTGAGGAGGCGAAGCGCAAAGGCACATACACCTCCACCAGCTCACCCAACCCGACCTCACTCGCGGTCTCCGTGTGCCGGCGAGGCGTGACCACGTCCGCGTCGTCCGGCCGGCCGGCGAGCGCGTGCAGCAGATCGTCGCTCGGTGGCAGCGTGCGTCCAATCAGGCTGTGATCGTCGGAGTAGATCACCTTGAAGTGCGAGTTCCAGATCTTGATCCGCGCCAGATCCTGTGTCACCGAGCGCGCGCTCAGCTGCTGATCCAACGCACGGATGCCCGCCGGCGTGAGACCCGTGCGCAGATCCTGGGGAGATAGGTGCGGCTCGATGCCGATGTGGGCGATGATGCGCGCCGCCTCGCTCTCATCCGCGAGCGTACGCGAGACAATCTGCGCCTCCAGCACCCGCGCAAGGATGAAACCCAAAGCGATGATCGGCACGATGCTCAGCAGGGCCACCTGCCTGGTGAGCGTCAGATGTGCACTCAGCCTTCTCACTCGGCCACGAAGGCGCATACGAGCGTTTTCGGCAAAGACCCGCCATCACTGGAGTCCAGCCAGCAAACTCGGACGGAGCGCCTCCACGCAGAGCGTCCCTATACTCGGCCGCCAACATGCGTGCGCTCGTGCAGAGGGTCGGTCGCGCTGCCGTACGAGTCGATGCGCGCACGGTCGCCGAAATCGGCCCTGGGCTACTGGTGCTGCTGGGAGTCACCCACGACGATGACACCGCCGCGGCCGACCGGCTGGCTGGGAAGGTACGCGCGCTACGGATCTTCCCCGACGCACACGGGCACATGAACGAGGCGCTCGGCGAGCGCGAGATCCTGTGCGTGAGCCAGTTCACCCTCTACGGCGACACCCGCCGCGGCAACCGGCCCAGCTTCATCACCGCCGCCGGCGCCGAGCACGCCGAGCCGCTATATGAGCGTTTCTGCGAGCAAGCCCACGCCAAGCGTGGCGTGTTCGGCGCGCACATGCACGTCGAGCTGGTCAACGACGGCCCCGTCACGCTGATGCTCGAAGCGTGATCCTCGCCTGGCAGATGACTTCAACTCCCGCGCCCTCGACCTCCCATGATCGGCTCTTGCCGTGGATTGCCGCTGAGCGCGCATTCAGGGCTGTTGTCTTGCTCGCCGTCGGAATCGTCCTCGTCACCCATCCACACGCCAACTGGGCCAGCGACATAGCTCACTTTGCCCAGCACCTCGGGCTCGACCCCAAAGAAAACTGGATCCAGCGGATCATCAACGACGTCAACAAGATCCACACAAACCAGGATCTCCTCTTTGGGCTAGTCGCGATCGGCTACGGCGCGCTCGAGGGCGCCGAGGCGTACGGCCTGTTCAAGCGCCGACGCTGGGGCGAGTGGCTGACCGTCGTTGCCACCTCGCTGTTGTTCATCCCCGAGATCTGGGAGCTCACGAAAAGCGCTTCGTTGCTGAAGGTCGGGGCGGTGCTTGTGAACATTGCCGTGGTGGTCTATCTGCTGTGGCGACTGCGGCGGGCATCGCCGTAGCCAGCGGCCTCCGCGCACGCCGTCGATACCGTTGGCACTCTGCTCATCATCTGCCGCGTCGTCGTCCAAACGTAATCACAACGCCCGTGACAGGCCGCTTTGCACCATTCGTGGCCGAACGTGTCGTCGTCGGTGGCTTCGCCAAGTGACTGTTCCAACACCGCGGACTCAATGTGCGGTTCGCCATGGCCTTCCGCAGGTTCGCCATTGTCACCCACGTATTCATACCAGCCTTCTTTTTGAAAAGGTTCGGCGCTACGTCGTATGCGTATTGGATGCATCGGCGTTGATCATCCGCTTGACGAGTCCGGTCTGTCCTGTGCTCCCAACCGATGTCTCCGTAGCTGACGAATAGCCAACTCCGCTACGACGACTATGACGCCAGCTGCTACGGACCACCCCACGCCGACCGCATATCCCCCGCCGACCAACGCGCCAGCAATGACTACGAGCATAATGGCGTCAAACGGGCTGGACATTGGTTTGAGGCGACGCGGACGCATGGGAGTGCTCAAGGCGCCAGCTCGCCGAGGAAGCAACTCACAGCAGCACCCGCGGGCGACATTTTCACAGCGTCAGCAAGAACGCCGACGATCCGTAGCTCGCGGTTCCGGCCACGCACTTCTCAGGTCTGGGCCGACTGCTTCTAACCTCCACACACCTGTGCCCCGACCAGTGGCCGCCGTATTGTTCGCAGCGTCAGCCGTATTCGATCAGGATTAGGCGCCATTCTTCACCGAAGCTGTCGTCGTCGCTCACTGCTTCTCCTAGTGGCTGGTAAAGCACGGCGGGCTCGATGTGCGCTTCCTCGTCCCCTTCGTTGGCTTCGTGATGGTCGGATGCGTATTCATACCAGCCTTCTTCTTGAGGCCCTCGGAGCAGTGGCCTTACGTGTCTACCGCCTCATCGTAGACATATCTTGCGGTCGTGCCAGTGGTATCAAAGCTCAGGGTAATCAGGGAGACTCCGGGCTTGGAATCGACAACCGCGATTGCCTGGTCCGCCTCCAGACCGACACGAGATCAACGTAGGCAAACCCTGCAACGACAAGGACACCGGCGAATCTTCCCGTGAATACGACAGCCACAACGAAGAATGATGCTGCGTAAAGCGCTGGAATATAATGTCCCACAGGCTCTCCGGGCTGAGCTTTTCGCAGCTCGCTGTAAGAACGCACACCCTCACTGCAGCCGTACCAAATAAGCCCTGGAACGAGCAATGCAAGTGTAAGCCAGCGCGGCCAGGCGAGGATGACGCCGAG
>DATBYJ010000183.1:0-8743 GCA_036513795.1 Solirubrobacteraceae bacterium
CGTGTCGCGTGCGCCGTCCGCGGCGCTGGTCGCATCTACGCTCACCGCGTCGCGAATCTTGCGGGCCTCATCGATCGCCATGGTGGGCACGGGCGGCGAGCTTTTTTTGACGACTTTTGCGGCGATCAGCCCCGCGAGAACACCCAGCACCACAAGGATCGCCGCCATCGCGAAGAAGCCCCAGAAGTAGGCAAAATCGCCGACCGGCAGGTAGAAGTAGAGCAGCCACGCGCACCCGACCAGCACGAACACCAGCGCCGTCAGGAAGAACACCCCCGCGGCAACGCCAACGATCGCGCCCTTGGCAAGCTTGGTGGCCTTTTCGCTCACCTCCGCCTTCGCCAGCTCGATCTCCTCGCGTACAAGCAACGTCGCCCGCTCGGAGATCTCCGCGATCGCTGTCGCAATGTTCTGCGGCTGGTCCGTACGCTGGGCGCCGTCCGGCCGCTCGCCTGGGGGCGGTGGGTACGCCTCGCTCACTCTGGCGGCTCCTCACCAAACACGCGCCTCCATACGGTTGCCGCGGCGCGAGTGGCGACCACGCTCGCCAGCGCGCTCACACCCATCATCAGCCCCTGCCACATCAGTCGCTTGACCATCTCGTTCTCCATAATCGCGTCAGTCTATTGCTCGCCGGGGTCGCGCTCCCGCTCGACGGATTGGGTAAGCCGCACGCTGGGCGTCATGCAGGCGCTCACCCGATACTCTCACGAGGCACCAGATCGGCCTCCAGACCGCCACAGACGGTTTCCACCACGAGCCACTTAGCTCGCTCGAAGTAGTCCTCGTCCTGGGGCAGCAGCCCAAAGATCCAGCCCGTGAGCAGCTGCTCGATCGCGCCGTAGAACGCCATCGCCGCGAAGCGCGCGTCGATCTCATCCTTGAACACACCTTGCTGCTGAGCCTTGGTGATCATCCCGCCGATCAGCTCATATGCCTCGCGGATCGTTGCGATGTGCGTGTTGCCGAACGAGTTGGCCGCACGCGTGACCTCCACGATGATCACCTTCATCAGGTCCGGATCGTGGCGGTAGCTGTCGATGATGAACGACGCGATCGCAAGCAGCTTCTCGCGCACAGGGATCGTGTCGCCATCCACGTCCCGAATCAGCTGCAGCATCACCTGCCAGCGCTCCAAGAACAGCGTGTCCAAGATCTCGTCCTTGGAGGCGAAGTAGTGGTAGACGAGGCCGTAAGCGACCCCTGCCTCGTCTGCGATGTCAGACACCCTGCACGCATGAAAGCCCTGGCGAGCGAACACGCGTACCGCCGCATCCAGAATCAGACGGCGCTTTTCCGGCGCGGCCTTGCCGCGTGCTGTGGGCGGTCGCGAGGCACTCATACGGCAATCGCCTCATTCGCCGGCCAGCGATACGCCGACGGGCGGCGGTTGGCGAGCGAGGGCAGGCGCGTACGAATCTCCCGCTGGCCCTCCAGGTCGAGATCCGCCACGATGTGGCCCGGGCTGTCAGGCGCCTGCGCCAACACTACCCCCCACGGGTCGACGATCATCGAGCGCCCGCCCGACTGCTGGCCAGCAGGATGCTCGCCTACCTGGTTAGCCGCTATCACGAACGTCTGGTTCTCGATCGCGCGTGCCCGTACGAGCACTTCCCAGTGCTCGCGCGTAGTGGTCAGCGTGAACGCTGCCGGCACAGCCAAGATGCGCGCTCCCCGCACAGCCAGGATTCGGTAGAGCTCGGGGAAGCGCAGGTCATAGCAAATCGACATCCCAAGCTCCACGCCATCGACGGTCTGCGACAGGACCACCTCATCGCCCGGCTGCTCGAGCTCCGACTCGCGGTACACGTGCCCGCCAACCTCCACGTCGAACATGTGCACCTTGCGGTACACGGCGTGAACCTCGCCGTTGGGGTCCACGTGCACCGATGTGTTCGCAAGCTTCTCCTGTCCCGTGACACGCTCGAGGATCGAGCCCGCCACCAGGTCCACACCGAGCTCCCGTGCGATCGCGCGCGCCCACTGGATTGCTGCGCCATCGAGGGCCTCTGCAGCCAAGCGCAGATCATGCTCGGAGCCCATCGCTGTCCACTTCTCCGGCAGCACGATCAACTGTGCGCCGTCGGCTGCCGCTGCGCGCGTTAGCCGATCGGCAGCAGCCATGTTCGCGACCTGGTCGGTGGTGGAGTTGAGCTGAACGGCTGCGACCCTCATAAGACGCTCCTCGATTGACTGGTCAGTCAACAGACGCAGCATAACGACCGCCAAGCTGCGACACCGTCGCCCGGCACTACCGGGGTTTGCCCGCCCGGCCCACGAACAGGCGACCTACGCTGATATGTTCGGACGGATTCCGATCCTCGGACGCCACTAGGGAGAGGTATGACGGGGCCTGCATCCGACGTTCGCGTCGGTCATTCGATCAACGACGTCTTTGCCGTCGACCGAGACAACTACGCAACTTCCACCAAGCTACGCGACTACGGCTTGATCACCTTTCTCCTCCTATCCGACTGGCAGCACTGGATGGATCGACGGGTCGAGTCGGTGCGCTTCCTTGATCCAGACACAGTCAGGCGGCAGGTGAGCGTCGACCTGACGGTACCGCGACTGCCCAAGATAATGGTGGAGCGTGATGGAACGCCCGTTCAGTTCCTACCGCTTGGCCTACTACGTAAGCGAAGACTCGCACAGTTCGATTTATGGGATGAGTCGAGACGTGTACTGCCACTCATGTCCAGTGGCTCCAACGGGGCACTCGCAGCAGCGACTCTGATGGAAGGCGCCCGCGCGTTCGCGAGGCCGCGAACAGACCTGCCCCCAAAGCCGATCCTGGACGATATCTGGGATATCACCAACGCACAGGCCGACCATGCGCTGGAGACGTGGCGACGCCTGGCTCAAGGCGGCCATCCAGGCGATGCCGAGGGCGATTGGAGGCGCATCCTGACCTGTAGTTGGCGCTTTATGTCTCTCGCAAACGATCTGGCACGGAGCTTCCTGGTACTGACGCCCATTCACTGTCACGCCGATGACCGGCGGGTGATCAAGTTCGCCTACACCGAGCCGGCGCTAATCGCCAGGAACGGAAAAGCGCGCCGTTCGCGCAACGGGTTCAGACGAACCCTTCCAGTGGCCAATGCCAGCACATCAAGATCCGCCAGTGAGCCGAGACGCTGCACGCTGCACGTAAAGATGTCAACCGAGAATTCCAATCGTGGCCTGCCCGGCCTGTGCCTGACGCTCACGCACGCTGAGTCAAGTGCGTCTCGCACGATCGTCACAGGCGCCGACGGATGCTGGACGGACCAGGTCCAATCAGGTCTCTATCACCTTCAGGTCGAGGCCCCAGCAGGTCTACTGCTGACCGAACCGGACACGCTTTCCATCGACATCAAGAACGACCGCACTCTACTCCTCACGTTCCGCGAGGTACCCCACCGCCAGGAGCCAGAACCAGCCGAGCGCACCTGGCGCGGGCGGCGCAGCGAGCAGATTGGCTGGGGACCGAAGACGGTAGAGATCACGGCCCCCGCCGCCGGACACGCTCGCAGCTATCACCTCGAGTATCTCGTCGCCGAGGGGATGCAGGCCACCTTCGCCACCCTTTCGGAGCTACCCTCGGCGGAGCCAACTGACGACAATGTGGCGCAGAACGACGCCACCGGCTTTGAGCCGCGAACCGACCGGCATCACGCAACGGAGGATCGCGTACATCTGTACCTGTCGGATGTGCCACAGGAGTACACGGCGTCGGCGACCATCAAGCTGCGCCCCAGAACCTCGACGGTCGTCCGCGGCGCTACCTTTGTCTCTGCGCTGTCACTGGCAATGATCCTGGTTGTACGTTGGCGCTGGCAGAGCCTCGGCGTGAGCAACATCGGGACCGAGGTGGCCCTGCTGCTTGCAGTGCCTGGAGGCCTGTCGGCGTACGTCGCACGCAGCCATTCGGACAGGTTCACGAGCATTGTCCTGACTGGCCTGAGAACGCTGGCTTTGAGCACTACCCTGTGGTGCCTACTCGCAGCGACGATCGTGCTTGTGTCGAGGTCGGCGTATGTCAACGATCACGGCCTGACGCACGTCGGGCGACCACTATGGTGGACCAATCTCGCGCTCGACCTAGTCCTCGTCTGCAACCTCGCCGCCCTGATGTTGCTGGCCAACGCTTGGCGCCGCGCCGCGAGCCCCCCCGAGGCCCACGACACGAGTCCGTCTAAAAAGCCTCCCATCGCTAATCTTTCCTCCGAAAATGGTCGTTCCACCTCGTGACACTGCAGCTTCCGAGATCGACGCTAACCTAGGTGCCAAATGAGCGATGGACTAGCACGTAATCTGCGGTTCCTTTTAGGCGTGCAAGGCGGTACCAGTCCGACTCTTAGGGCCCACACCGAAGCCACGTACGACCAGGGCGGACCGTCAATCCAAATTGAGTCAGCCGAGGGCATCACCACCTTTCCCGGCCTGAACGGCGACCCGGAGAGCGTTGCGGCGCGTAACTTCATCTGCGACCGCGTTGACGAGATAGACAGCCGCCCGGCCCACTGAGCGACGAGCTCTGCCGCGCTGGCTAGCGGCGACGGCTAGTCGGGCTCGCCGGCGCGGTGGCGGCGCAATGCGGCCAACAACAGCTTCGAGTGCATCGCGCCAATCAACTCCCGTAGCGGCTCCGTGCCGGCCGCCACCATGTCCATCGCACGCTCGATCTCCACCTCTCCCGCCAGTCGTCCCAGCAGCGCATGCACCTCCTCCTCCACCAGCGGCTCCAGTGCCTTGCTATAGCGCAGCGTGTCGTACACGGTGAACCCCAACGCCTCCTCGTAGCCGCCCGCGCGGAAGCTCGCGATCGCCTCGATGATCTTCACGTCGTCGCGGTCATAGCCGCGCTGGCTGGGGGTTAGCACGCCGATCTCCGCCAAGCGCTCGAGTACGTTGCGCGGCACGCCGTAGCGCTCGAGCACAGCGCGCCGTGACACACGGCTCTTGTCATCCGCGCTCGCAAGCGCCCGCTCGAGGATGCGATCCTCCAGCTCGATCAGCGCCAACACCCGTCCGGGATCGTCCTCCAGCGCGCCCTTGATCACGCGCAGCGGCATGAACCGCTCCTCCTGCAGGCGCTTGATCAGCTCGATCCGCTCGACGTACTCCGGTGGGTAGTAGGCCATGTTGCGCGACGTCCTGACGATGTCATGGCCGTCGCCCAGCAGCCCTTCGCGCAGGTAGTAGCGGATCGTCCCCGGGCTGACGCCAGAGCGCTCAGCCAGCTCGCTCATCTTCAACAGCTCGCCGCGCGAGGAGGGCTCGCCGGCCATTGCAGCGGCAGCGCTCATCAGCTCGCGCCCGCGCTCATGCGCGAAAGACGGCGCCTGCGTTGGCTTCCGCCGCGCCCGCCACCGCACCGCTGCTCAATAGCTCAGCTACCTGCTCTGGCGAGTAGCCCGCCTCCAGCAGCACCTGCTCGGTGTGCTCGCCCAGCGCCGGTCCCGGCAGCCGCGAGTGCTCACCCGGCGTACGCGTTAGCTTCACCGGGATCCCCAGCTGACGAACTGGTTGCTCTGCGCCAGGCTGATCCAGCTCGACCACCATCCCTCGCTCGCGCACCAGCTCCGAGGACAGCGCCTCGTCGAGCTCGAGCACCGGCTCTAGACAACAGTCGTGCTTGCGGGCGAACGCCTCCCATTCCTCGCGCGTGCGCCCCTTGAATATCTCCTGCACCTGCGCGTGCGCGTGCGAGCCCGGGCGCTCGAACTGCATCGCGATCAGATCTTCGCGCTCGACGCCGCGACACCACGCCTGCCAGAACTTCGGCTCAAGCGCACCAAGCGTCACCCAGCCATCGGCGCACTCATACGGGCGATAACAGATCAGCGACCCCGCCAAAGGCAGATCGCCCCGGCGCGGAACCGTGCCGTCGGCGAAGTAAGCGGCCGCCACCATCGCAAGCCACGAGAGCGCACCGTCCGCCATCGACGCGTCCACCATTTGCCCTTCGCCTGAACCCGCGGATTCGGACCCCACCCCCCCGCCATCGCGCTCGCGCAGCGCCGCCATGATCCCGAACGCCGCCATCAGCGCGCCGCCGCCCAGGTCCGCGATTTGGCCCGCCGCCTGCACCGGCTCTCCCCCGGCCTCGCCGGTTAGCCCCAGCAGGCCGACCAGGCCCAGGTAGTTCATGTCGTGGCCCGACGCGTCGCGTTTGGGTCCCGTCTGGCCGTAGCCTGAGATAGCGCAGTACACGATCCCTGGGTTCTCCTCGCGCATGCGCTCATAGCCCACGCCCAGACGGTCCAGGACACCCGGACGGAAGGACTCGAGCACCACGTCCGCGTCGCGCACCAGCGCCAGTAGTGCTTCGCGTCCACCGTCGCTCTTCAGGTCGAGGCGAATCGAGCGCTTGTTGCGATTCAGCGACAGGAACAACGCCGACTTCGCGCTGTCATGCGTGCCCTTGCAATAGGGGGGTGACCAGCGGATGTAGTCGCCCATGCCCGTGTCCTCCACCTTCACCACATCAGCGCCGAAGTCCGCCAACAGCAGCGAGCAAAACCCGCCCGGCAGAAGACGCGACAGGTCAAGTACGCGGATGCCCTCCAGCGGGAGGCTCACCGCGGGACCGCCTTGCGTACGCACCCGGCGGCCGGTAGGCCGCCTCTAAAACTGATGTTCACGCGAGGCTCCCCTCGCGCTGCGGGATCGCCAGCATCGCCCGGGCCTCCTGCACGGTTGCCGGGCGCCGGCCCATGTCCTCGGTCATCTGCCGCGCCTTCGCGATCAGCTCGCCGTTGGATTTCGCCATCTCGCCGTTAGGCAGGTACAGGTTGTCCTCCAGGCCCACGCGGATCGAGCCTCCGAGGGTGAGGGCCGCGGACACCAGCATCCACTGATCGCGTGAGATCCCAATCACGCCCCAATGCGATCCCTCCGGGATGTTGTCCACCATCGCCGCCAGGTTGCGAGCCGTCGGGGGAATCCCGCCCACAACGCCCATCACGCAGTCCACGTGCAGCGGCTGTTTCAGAATTCCCATGTCGATCAGGGGCGCCAGGCTCCCAACGTGGCCCACATCGAAGCACTCGTGCTCCGGTTTGATGCCCAGCTCGTTCATCGCCTCCAGCAGCTCGATGATCTCGCTGAACGGGTTCTCGAACACCATGTTGAACACAAACTGTTTTTTCGATTTCGAGTACTTCGCGTAATTCATCGAGCCCATGTTCAGTGCCGCTACCTCCGGGCGGCATGCCCTGAGGTACTCAATCCGCTTCGCCACCGGCACGCCGATCGTGCCGGTCGAGTAGTTGATGATCGCCGCGTCCCCCACCTCCGCGCGGATCGCATCTGTGATCGCCTGGAAGTCCTCGATCTCATACGACGGCGTGCCATCCGGTTTGCGCGCGTGGATGTGAATGTGCACCCCGCCCTCATCCACGATCCGCCGCGCCTCCGCCGCGTACTCCTCCGGGGTGTAAGGAATCGCCGGGCACTGCGCGCGATTCGCGATCGCGCCGGAGATGGAGCAGGTGATTACGACGGGATGGTCCATACTCATGTTCAACAGCCCCCCTGAGTTCGTAGGCCAAGCTGGACAAGGACGCAGGGAGCGTGGCGTGCTTCGCACGCGAGCGACCGAGGACGCCGGCCAGCGCCGGCATACGGGCTCAGGGTCATACGGGCACTACTCCTTGTCTCTTCCATGGCCGCTCGATTTTCTTGTTCTGCGCCATCTCGAGGCCCCGGCAGATCGTCTCACGCGTCTCGCGCGGGTCGATCACGTCGTCGATGACGTCGTTGGCGGCGGCGCCATACACGTCGAAGATCTTGCGGAAGCCCTCGATCAGTTCTGCCTTCTTTGCTGCCGGGTCCTCCGCCGCGTCGACTTGTTTGCGGAACGCGATCTCGACCACGCCCTCAGCACCCATCACGCTGATCTCAGCACTCGGCCAGGCCACGATCAGGTCCGGCTCGTATGCGCGCCCGTTCATCACGTAATAGCCCGCGCCATACGCCTTGCGCGTGATCACCGTGATCTTCGGCACCGTTGCGTTGGCCACCGCGTAGAGCATCTTGGCGCCGTGGCGGATGATGCCTTCCGACTCCACCTTCGTGCCCACCATGAAGCCGGGTACGTCCTGGATGAACACCAGCGGGATCGCAAACGCGTTGCACAGATTCACAAAACGGGCGGCCTTATCGGCAGAGTCGTTGTCGAGGATGCCGCCCAGGTGCTTGGGCTGGTTGGCCACGATCCCCGCCGGGCGCCCGCCAAAGCGCGCGAAGCAGGTGATGATCGTCTTCGCCCACTGGCCCTTGATGTCGAAGTACTCGCCGTCGTCCACGATCCTGCGGATCACCTCGTACATGTCATACGGCTGGCGATTAGAGTCCGGCAGCACGTCCAACAACTCCTCCTCGCGCCTGTCGATCGGGTCGGCGCTCTCGCGCACCGGCGCGGGCTCTTCGCAGTTGCGCGGCATGTATGAGAGGTATTGCTTGATCCGCTCGATGCACTCCTCGTCGTTTGCCACCTCCAGATCGCCCACGCCCGACTTGCGGCAGTGCACACGCGAGCCGCCCAGTTCCTCCTGGGTGACGTCCTCGCCGATCGCCGCGCGCACGAGATGCGGACCGGCGAGCGCCATCGAGCCGCGGCCCTTGACCATCGGGACGAAGTCCGCAAGGCCGGGGATGTAGGCGGTGCCGGCGGCGCAGGGGCCCATCAGCGCCGCCACCTGCGGGATCACGCCGCTCATCACCACCTCTTCCCGGAACAGGTGGCCGCTGCCGG